>JAQBPM010000120.1 GCA_028287525.1 Vulcanimicrobiota bacterium
GGCGTGCTGTTGTACGGGATCAGGTTGACGTGATAGAGCGGACCCTTCATGCGGCGCGCGAGGTCGCGCGCGTGCTCGTCGGAGTCGTTGATCCCGGCCAGCATCACGTACTCGAAAAAGACCTTGCGGTTCGTCTTCTCGATGTATCGCGCGACGGCGCCCATGAGATCGTCCGTCGAGAACTTGCGGTTGACCGGCATGATCGACGAGCGCGTCGCATCGGTCGGCGCGTGGAGCGAGATCGCGAGGTTGACCTGGGTGTGCTCTTGGGCGAAGCGGTCGATCTTGTCGACCAGACCGACGGTGGAGATCGTGATGTGACGGTGTCCCAAGCCGAAGCCTTTGGGATCGTTGAGCAAGGCGACGGCGCCCATAACGTGCTCGTAGTTGGCGAACGGCTCGCCCATGCCCATGAACACGATGTTGGTCACGCGGCGACCGGCGCGCGCGAGCTGCTTGCCGAAATAGCGCGCTTGGTCGAAGATCTCCGTCGCGGTGAGGTTGCGCGTGAACCCGGCTTGGCCGGTCGAACAAAACGTGCACGCATACGCGCAGCCGGCCTGCGACGAGATGCAGATCGTGTTGCGCTCGCCGTGGTGCTCCATCAGCACCGCCTCGACTTCGTTGCCGTCGTGCAGGCGGAACAACCCCTTCGTCGTCTGGCGGTCGTTCGAGCGCTGCACGACGACCGGCGACACGCCGTCGAGCGCAAAGTTCTCGGCGGCGAGCGCCGCCCGCAACTCCTTGGGCAGCACGGTTATCGCGTCGAGATCGTCGACCAGTTCCTTGGCCGCCGCTCGGTACAATTGGTCGAGCCGATAGCTCTTGAGGCCGTGCGCGGACGCGAACGCCGCCCCATCGGTATAGCCGGCGCGGCGCGCCTTTTCGTCGATCCAGAGGTCCCGGGCGCTGAGCATGACACGGTATTGTAACACGCCGGGGCCGCACCGTGGTCCGTTCACGCCCCCACCGTGCCAAAACATCTGGCACTGCGGATTCTCGAGCAGGTAGCCGCGCTAAGCAAGGCGAGAAAGCCGCCCGGCGAACGCCTGCCGAAAACGTCGTGTCATTGCCAGGCGACGCTTTGCTCCTCGACCGCTTCGAGCGCTCCGTGCTACGCTCGCTCCATGTCGCTACGGCCATTCGCTGTCGTCGCCGCAGTGTTGAGTGTTTTCGGAGCGAGTTCGCTACTCGCCGGTCACGCCCGAGCAAAGGATAGCCAACAGACCCTGCAAACGCAGATCGCGCAGGTCGAAGCTGAGGTCGATTCGCGTGAGCGCGCCGCGCTTGCGCAAGCCAGCCATGTGTATGTCGGCAGCCCTCAGGCCATGGTCGCCGTCGGAAAGGTGTTGTTCTTCGACAAGAACCTTTCGGTGAACCGCAATACCGCGTGCGCGTTCTGCCACATCCCGGAAACCGGTTTCCAAGGCGGAATCGAGCTCATCAACCGCACGATCGTCAATCAGCCAGGTTCCGTTCGCACGCGCTTCAGCTTGCGCAAGCCGCCGAGCGCTGCTTATGCCGCGTTCTCGCCGCCACTTCAGTATCCGACGAAGCCGGGCGAGGCCAAATGCAGTCATTGCTTCATCGGCGGAAATTTTTGGGATGTGCGCGCGACCGGCGTCCGCTTGGGGAACCCCGCGGCCGCACAAGCTGAAGGCTCGCCACTCAACCCGACCGAGATGGCGAACCGCGAGCCCGCCTGCGTCGTCCGCCGCATCTCGCAGCGCCCGTATCGTGGGCTCTTCGAGCAGGTCCTCGGACCGCGCGCGTTCGACATCCACTGGCCCGCGAACGTCGACGCACTGTGCTCCGTTCCGAACAGCAACCCCGCGACGCGGATCGGCTCCGAAGTTCCCGGTCCGAACGACACACCGTGGATCGTTCCGCTTGCGACCGCCGACCGCGTACGCGCGCAGCAGGCGTTCGACCTGATGGGGCGTGCGATCGAGGCATTCGAGGCCTCGCCCGAAGTGAGCCCGTTCAGTTCGAAGTTCGACGCCTTCCTTGCGCGAAAGGCGAAGCTGAGCGCGACGGAGATGCGCGGCTACACACTCTTCAACGGTCAGGCGCGCTGCTATCTCTGCCACGTGGATCCGAAGGGTGAACCGCGCCCGCTCTTCTCGGACAATACGACCGCGAACCTCGGCATACCGAAGAATCCCGCACTCGGCTACTACACGCAGACGAAGCCGGATCGTTACGGTTACGCCGCTGATCCCGAGGGCCAGGCCTTTGTCGACCGGGGCGTCGGTGATTTCCTGCGGAGCCCTGAGAACGGCAATACCGCGTGGCACGCACTCGCATCGACGTTCGACGGCCGGTTTCGCACCGTTACGATCCGCAATGTCGACAAGCGGCCGTACCCCGCGTTCGTGAAGGCATACGGGCAAAACGGCTACTTCAAAAACCTCAAGGCGATCGTGCACTTCTACAACACGCGCGACACGCTGCCGCGCTGCGCCAGCGGCTCGCCCGGTGAAGGGGTGACGTGCTGGCCGGCGCCCGAAGTCCCGAGAAACCTCAACACGCATTGCTGCGACCTCGGCCTGAGCCCTCAACAGGAAGACGACCTAGTGGCGTTCTTACGTACGCTGACTGACGGCTACTTCACCCCGAGCACGGTGACCGCCGGCGCGCCGTAAGGGTGCTTTCGGCGGTGCGTCAAGGATGTCGGCGTGCACTCCGCGTGCCCGTCCCGAACACGAAGAAGGGGATAGCGAGGAGCTGCGCTACGACCGAGAACGCGACGAGCCCGGGGACTGAGTAGTCGACAAGGACGCCGCAGATTGCGCTCCCGATAAACCAGCTCACGCCGAAGACGAGATCGTAGAGACCGAACGTCGTCGCTTTGCGTCGGCTCGTGATCACGCTGGCGACCATCGCCAAGAGCAGTGCGTCCTGAACCGCGGTCCCGACCCCCCAGAGCGCAACGCCGGCCTCCGCGACCGCTCCGCGACCGAGGAACGCGAGCGGGGTCGCGGCGGCGGTAAGAAGCAGGGCAATGGCGACCGTCGGTTTTCCAACTCGATCGAACATCCGGCCGAGGATCGGCGAAGCGATCGCCGCGACGGCCATCGCGACGGCGAACCAGACCGAGATCGCGGCGACGCCGACGACGTGGTCGCGCTGGAATCGAAACGCGATCAGCGCGAAATCCACATATCCTGCCGCCACGAGCGCGCCGCCGATCGTATAGCGGCGAAAAGCCGGCCAATCACGTACCGCCGGACCAGATTCTGCTTCACTGCGCGGAATGATCGTACGACCGGCGCGGGTTGCTGCCGCCAGAAACCCGAGCGTCACGAGCGCGGGAATGAGCAGAATCCCGAAGCCGGTCGCAAACCCGCCGCCGCGCGCGATCGCGAACGCGACGATCAGCGGGCCGACCGTTGCCCCTACCTGGTCGAGCGCCTCGTTCAGGCCGAACGCGCGCCCAGTGCCTACCTGCTCTCCGGCCTGCGCCAGCATGGCGGCGACCACGGGTCGACGGATCCCACGGCCGAGGCGTTCACCGATGATGAGGCCTGCCGCCGCGGGCCAACTCCCGGTGAGCGCGAGCGCCGGGACACAGAGCATGTTGAGCGCATAGCCGATCCACACATCGATCCAGTATCGTCCCGTCCGGTCGGCGATCGTTCCCGACACCGACCGGATCGCATAGCCGGCTAGTTCGCCTCCGCCGGCGACAGCGCCGACCGCGGCACCACTGGCGCCGAGATGTCCGAGGTACGCGCCGACCACACCGCGCGCGCCTTCGTACGTCATGTCTGCGAAAAGATTGACCACGCCCATGAGAAGCACGAAGTGGAGCGCGCGCTTCGCATCGAGCCTCGTCGTGGACATGCAGCAGTCATAGCACGGAGATTGCCTGCGCGCCGAGCGCCGACAAAGCGTCAATCAGCTAAGGAAGCGTCTTGCAAGCGCTAAGCAGAGAGAACTCAAGGAGCGCCAGGGCCACCCTCCGGCAGTACACCGGACGCCTGCGCTACACTCATTCGAAGAGGGTGTGCTGCTCCGGGGCCACCGCGTCGGGAACGCCCGCACCGATCGCGGACGGCTTTGAGGTCGTTCCAGCCGACGACCATCAGCGAAGCGCACGCATCGCCTTCACCGTACACGGTGTTGCGGCGGGTCGCGCCGATTTCGCACCTGTTCGTCGATCCAGAGTTCCCGGGCACTGAGCATGACACGGTATTGTACCAGGCCCTCACCGCGAGCTTATCGAGCCGCCCTCGTCACGCATCGCAGCATTCGCTTCGGCCGCCGCGCCGGCGATCTGGGGTGGCCTGCGGTGCGGCGGATCCGGCGAGCCGCCATTTGAGGGCCCCTCGACAAGCTCGGGGTGACAGGGGTCCGGCAACGTCAGGCGGCGGGCTCCGCGCGGGTACGTGCCGGCCGGGTGCTGCGCCTTCCAGTCCTCGACCTGCATCGCGAGGTACTCGAAGTTCTCCCAGATGTCGAAGCCGTTCGGTTCATTGCGCATCTGCACGAGCATTGGCGCCAAGCTGGACCATGCTTCCGAGATGAGCCCGCTCCAAACCTCACATACCGTTTCACGGTCGACGATGCCCAACCTCACGAACATGCCGACGTTTTCGTAAAAGTTGCCGAGCATTATGGCGGGGGCAAATGCCGGTGCGGCGGCACCCTGCTGGAGCAGCGCGCGTTGGTCCGGATCGCGCAGAATCGAGGGCAGGTCGCGGGCGATGAATCGTCGCGCGTCGACGAAATCCGGCGACTGCAGAGAATCGTACAGCTTACTCAGCATCGCGATTTGATTGCCCGTGCGGACGTGCCGAAGCTG
>JAQBPM010000122.1 GCA_028287525.1 Vulcanimicrobiota bacterium
GCTCTTGCGAACGACTGACGACACCGTCGCGAGCATCGCGCAACGCGCCGGTTTTACGAGCCAGGGCAAATTTAGTGACACCTTCGGGAAGATGGCCGGCGTTACGCCGTCAGCGTACCGCCACGCCTCCGAGCCGGCATTCCCAAGCTTACGATAGAACGCGTTTTCGCGACGTGCCGATTCGCACCGGTACGTCGGGCTGCGTCCGAGCGGCGGCGATGTGTGCGAGCTGCGCGAGTGCCCGCGCGGACGCACTGTCCGGCTCGGCGTGGTAAACGACGAGAACCTGGCCGTCGGCTGCGCCCACGGCGAATTTGTCGTAGCGCAACTCGAGCGGTCCGACTTGCGGGTGGTTGAGGGCGGCGGTCCCGCCTTGCAACGTACAGACGTCGTGCCGGGCCCAGAGCCGCCGGAAGCGCTCGCTGCGCACCGAGAGCTCACCGACGAGTTGGATCAATCGGGGACTCTCGAAGTCGGAGCTGACTATCGAACGGAGTTGGGCGACGGCGTTTGCGCCCATCGCTTCCCAATCGAGCAGCAGTTCGCGCACCGCCGGTTCGAGGAAATGGATGCGAACGATGTTCATGCCCGGGGCGAAAAATGGCGATAACGCCGTCGCGAGCGGATTGGCGGCGAGAACGTCCATGTAGCGATTGTGGATATACGCGGGCATGTGAGACCAGGATGCGAGCAATTGCTGGACGCCGGTCGGAACGCGGTCCGAGCGTTGTCGAGCGCGGCCGCGACGGGGCGTTGGACGCGCCAGCGAATACAAATGCGCGACGGCGTCGTCGTTGAGCTGAAGCGCCTGGGCCAGCGCATCGAGCACCTGCTCGGAGGGGTGCTGGTCACGCCCTTGTTCGAGGCGCAGGTAGTAGTCGCTGCTGATGCCGGCCAACATCGCGAGTTCCTCGCGGCGCAGCCCAGGTACCCTTCGCCTCCCGATCGAGTGCAGGCCCACATCGGCGGGACGGACCAGCTGACGGCGCGCGCGGAGATACTCGCCGATCCGGTTGCCGCCGGCAGGTGATGTCAAGGTTGGAACTTCGCGTAGGCGCCGCTCCTCCAATTCCGAGCATGTCACAACCATACAAGCAAATGACATTTTCCAGAGAATGCGCGGAGAGAGCTTAGTAAGCGCCCGAGCCCAAGCGGGTGTTGCTCGCGCCGAAGCCGAGCGTCAGGTTCAGCGTGTGCGTCGTGCGGTCCGCGTGACGGATCACGTCCTCGACGCCGGCGCGCACGCCGCGCGCGAGCAGGTGCGTGACCCCGACCGTCAGCGAACGTGAGAACGTTCCGGCGGAATCCGCAACGCCGTCGTAGCGCGCCAGCGCGTAGGTCGCGTGCGGCAACTGGTAGCGCAGTTGGACGAAGCCGCCGCTGGACGCGATTCCCGCGCCGTCGCCGTTCGGGCTGGTGTCGTAGCCCGTCTGGAGCAGCGTTTCGATCGCGAGCCGTCCGCGATAGACGTTGAGCCCCGCGCCGTGCCGCTGAAATGCATCGTCGATCGGTCCCAAACTGCGTCGCCCGCGGTAGTCGTAGAGGCTCAGCACGACGCCGCCCAACGCCTGCTGCACCTGGAGCATCCGGTCGAACCCGGTTTGCGGCAGGCCCGAATGCGGGTCGTGTCCCTGCGCCACGACCGCTGTGACGCTAGGGCCGCGCACGGGGCTGCCGAGCGCAGCGCTCACCGCGTTGCGCGCGTCGATGAAAGCGAACGGGTTCGCGCCGACCGTCTGATCGAAGATCGCGTAGTGCTCGTTGGTCTGCCGGAACGTCTCCGGATCGACCGGCAGCGGCAGCGTGATGGAACCGGCGGTGACGCGCAGCGGTGCGCCGCCGATCGTGCCGTGCGGCGCATACTGCACCCACGCCTCGCGGACCGAACCCGGTCGCCCGCCGTCAGTGATGTAGAATTGCCCCGCGACGGAGACCTCTCGCGTGACACGCGCCGCGATGAAGGCTTCGACTTCGTCGACGGTCGCCTTCGGCAGCCCGCCGGGATCGGGCTCGCTCGTGTAGGCGAGCTGGCCGCGCAGAGCGACCACCGGTTTTCCGCCGGCACCCAGGTTGCCCAGACGCAGATCGTTGCGCAGGTATGCCTCGCCGAGCTCGTTCGTCGTCCGCGTCGCGGTATGACAGGCGTCGCACTGCAGACCCGTCTGCATCGAAAATGACGGAATGGCGTCCGCCGGGCCCGGATGCACCGCCAGCAGCAGCACCGCCGCCAGCAGACCGAACGCGAAGCGCGATCGCATCGCGTTCACGCGGCCGCCACGAGCGCGAGCCGCGCCGGCCGGCGCGGGGTTGCCTCGGGGTCGCCGGCGCGAAAAGCTTCGAGCAGCGCATCGAGCGATTCGGCGCGCTCGCGCGTCACGCGGCTCGACGCATCGACTCGAGCGAGTTCGGCGCTGGTCTGTTCGGTCGCGATGCTGATCTGCTCCATCGCCGCGACGGCGTGGCCGGCCCGGCCGGCGATGGCGGTCAGGAGGCCGGCGATTTGGCCGCTCACCCGCTGCTGTTCCGCCGCCTCCGCGGCGTTGTGCTGCGCGTCGCCGTCGAGCGAGGCGATGCGCCGCGCGAGGTCGCCCGACGTCTCCCGCATCTCCGATGCGCGTCCTACCACGTTGTCGGCGACGCCGGACGTCGATTCGATCGCGTCGCGAATCGCGCTGAGCGCGACGTGCGCCGACTGCGCGAGCACGACGCCGTCGGCGGTCGCCCTCGACGCATCGCGCATTGCCTGCGCGGCACGCACGCTGTCGCCGCGCGTGGCCGCCAGAATGCCTTCGATCTCGCGGGTAGACGTCCGCGACCGCTCGGCGAGCGCGCGAATCTCGGCCGCCACGACCGCGAAGCCCCGGCCGTGCTCGCCGGCGCGGGCCGCTTCGATCGCAGCGTTGAGCGCCAGCAGGTTCGTCTGATCGGCCAATTCGTCGATTGCGGAGACGATCTGCGACATCGCGCTCGACCGCGCTTCGAGCGCGTCAATCACCGCAGCGGCCTCGACGTTGAGCGCGCCGATCGCGGACATCGACTCCGCGGCGCGGCGCACCGCGGCCGAGCCGTCTTCGGCCTGCCGGAGCGCGTCTGCCGCGGACGCGGCGAGCTGCGCCCCGAGAACGTCGAACGCGCTGATCTCTGCATCGAGCGTGGCCACCGCGCCCGCGCCTGCCGCGGCCGTCTCGGCCTGCCGGCGCGACGACTCGGCGATCGCCGCCGCACCGCCGGCGAGCGCGGCCGCCCGTTCGTGCGCGTCGTCCAATTCCTTCGCCTGCAGCCCCGAGGACGCGGCCGCGTCGTGCACGGCGCCGTGGATCTGCTGCGCCGCCGTCGATGACTCGGCGGCGCTCGCCGCGACGGCGGCGCTCTCGCCGACCAGGTCGTCGGAGACGACGGCGATGCGGCCGACGATCGCCTGCAGGCCTTCGACCATCGCGGCGAACGCGAAGGCGATCGATCGCAGCCCCGCGACGAGCTCGTCGTAACTCTCCGAGAGCACGCCGATCTCATCGACGCTCGAGCCGCCCAGCGGCGCGCGATCCGTTTCGTAGCGCGCGTCGAGGTTGCCGTCCGCGAGCGCGCGGAACGACCGCACGAGCCGTTCGACGTCGTCCTTCGCGACGCGCCGCAAGGCGGAGCTCACGCGGCCCAGCCGCACGGAGACCGAACGCCCGATCACGAGCGCCGTGAGGCCGAACAGGACGATCGCCATCAGCGTGCTCGCAGCGAGCGTCGTGATGACGCTGCGTCCCGCGGCGGCGAGCTCGGCGTCGGCGGCAGCCGCGCCATCGGCGGAGTACGCGTATAATTTCTCGGCGATCCCGCGCACGGCGGAGAACGCCGCATCATCGGCGCGCATTCCCGCCACCGCTGCGCCGCGCCGGCCGCCGCGCACGGCGGCGATCCGACCCGCATAGCTCACGTCGAGCCGGGCGACGCCGTCGGCAATGCGCTGCTCGTAGACGTCGATCTGCTCCAGCCGGTTCACCGGGATCAGCGTCGTTTGGTCGGTGGCGTGCAGCACGGCGAGACGAGCCTGGAGATCGCGATGCGCGCGTGCCGTTTGCGGTACGTACGCCGCATCGCCGCTGGCAATGACCGCGCGCACGGCGCTCTCCTGCGCCAGCGCCGCGCTGAGGACTTCGCGCACGTCGGTCGCCACGGAGCGCAGGGCTCCGGCATGCGCGGCGGCGAGCGACATCGTCGCAATCCCGCGCTGCGTGACGGCCGCAACGCCGATCATGAGCGCGATCGCCAGCAGCGAGCCGATCGCAATCTGGGCACCGACGGGGAACCGCACGCGCACGGCCGTCAGCCCTTCTTCGCGACGGTGCAGCTAACGACCGTCGCGATGTCGTCGAAGGACTTGTGCACGTTGATCACCAGATCGCCGGCGAGCAATTTCTCGATCGGCACGTCGAGCGTCGTCGTCGTTCCGCCCTTCACCACGGCGCGCAGCGGGTACAGCGGACGCGGGCCGTAGTTGTCGCACGTTCCGGAATGGAAGTGCGCGGGCTGGGGATCGGCCGGCGCACCCGACATCTTCAGCTCGACGATCGTCTTTGCGCCTTGCGAGGTGAGGATCGCGATGCCGCTTTCACCCGAACCGTTCATCGCGTTGAGGTGGATTTCGACGGGCGCATCCGCCGCGGACACCGGCGCGGCGGATGCGCCGAGCAGAACGACGGACCAGAGCGCACAAGCGCGAACGAACGGCATCAGAATCCTCCGAATTCCGGGGCAGCTTTTCGGCCACCGTATCCGGCATGGATGAAAAATGCCTGAAAAGCGCCACAGAGGAAGCGCTGGACGGCGATCCTTACCGTTTCGTTACCGAACTGCGGCGCGAGCCGGCCGCAGCCAGCGACGTTCAGAGCAGCAGTTGAACGTCGCCGAACTCGTGCCAGAGATAACCGGCGTCGCGCGCATGGGCGTAGGCGGCGTCGAGCGTCGCGTCGTCGAGGAACGCGCGCAGCAGGTCGAGATGGCTCGCCTGCGGTTCGTGGAATCCGGTCAAGAGACCGTCGATGAGCGCGATGCCGCGTTCGCGCGTCACGATCAGTCCGGTCCAACCGCTCGTCGCGACGGCTTCGCCGCCGTCCGCCGACGACTCGAGCGCGCGCACGACCGTCGTGCCGACGGCGATCACGCGGCCGCCCGCGCGGCGCGTGGCGTTTACCGCGGCGGCGGTCGCGGCGGAGACGGCAAACTGCTCGCGATACGGCCGCTCGGTGCGCTCGAGGCTCGACACGCCCGCGTGCAGCGTCACCGCCGCAATGCCGACGCCTGCCGCGCCGAGCGCGTCGACCACGGCGGCTGAGAACGGACGCCCGGCCGACGGCATCTCCGCCGAGCCGGGAACTCGCGCAAAGATCGTTTGATAATCGGCGATCGGCGCCGGCTCCGCGAGATAGGCATAATGAATCGGCTGCCCGTGGGCGGCGAGGTAAACTTCGAGCGGCTGGGTCAACGCGAGCGCGGCGTACCACAGACGCGGTTGCGCGTCGTCGACCGGCGCGAGCAGCGTGACGTGCGCGCCGCCCGGCAGC
>JAQBPM010000140.1 GCA_028287525.1 Vulcanimicrobiota bacterium
TCGACCCGCATCAGGGCCGCCCGACGTCGAGCGTCCGCTCCGCCAGCCGCTTTCCGACGTCGAACACGGAGGCGTTCGCTTCGTACGCACGCTGCGCGTCGAGCACCGCGATCATCTCGGTCAGCGCGTCGGCGGCGTCGCCGCCGGGCGTTATCCCGGTCAGGCGCGTCCCTTCGTCGCCGTCGTCGCTGCCATCGCTGCCGTCGGGATCGAACGCGCGCTCGAGCGGATCGCTGCTCGCCGCGCCGGCGAACCGCGCGACGAGCCGCGGATACGGATGATCGGGCGTCGACGCTTGGGCCGCGGCGACGTTGCGCGCGGCGACGTCGAGCATCGCGCGCTGCACGCCCATTCCGTCCGCGGCGATCGCGAGCAGATCGAATTCAGCCATGGGAGGATCGTGAGCGCGCGGAATGTCTGGCAAGTTGCCGCGATGTGAGCATTCAGCGCGCGACGGTGCGGAACTCGGCGAAACGCGCGCGCAGCGCGTTGAGCAGCGCTTCCTCGAAGAGCGCGGCCTGCGCGAGGCGCGCCGAGCTGCGCTCGTCGTGTGCGGCGCCCGGGGCGAGGCGTTCGATGCGGTCGCGCGCCGCGAGCGACGCGGCGGCGGTCGGAACGGTTGGATCGACGGTCATGAACCTAGCGTACCGCGCGGGTCTGAGCGGAACGTGACCGTGAAGTGAGGAAACACCTCGCGTGCTGTTCCGTCGCAGGGAGCGAACGCAGCGGAGGCCGCTGCGGTGAAAGCGTACGAGACCGGGACGGAAGCGTTCGCGGCGCTGCGCCAACGGGCGGCGACCCAGGGCGACGCCGCCCTCGTCGCGGCGGTCGACGCCGCGGAGCGCGCCTACGAAACGGCGGCGCTCGAGCGGGCCTCCCTCCAGAGCCGCCTCGCCGCGTCGGCGACCAACGCCGATCGCGAGCTGCTCAAACTCCGAACGCTCGGGCGCGTTGCCGAGACCGTCAACTCCTCACTCGAGCTCGACGTAGTGCTGCGCCGCGTCCTCGACACCGCGGTTGAGGTGATGAACGCCGAGCGCGGCTTCTTGATGGTGGCGAACGACGAGGGCCGGCTCGAACTGACCACGACGTACGGCATCGATCGCGCGACGGTCGAAGGCGTCGAGATGCGCCCCTCGCAGACGATCGTCGGACGCGTCTTCGAGACCGGCGAGCCGATCGTCACGACCGACGCGCAAGCGGATCCGCGCTTCAACGTCAACGTCTCCGTTCGCTCGCTGCGGCTGCGCTCGATCCTGTGCGTACCGCTGAAGATCAAGGCGCGCACCATCGGCGTCGTCTACCTCGATTCGCGGATCGCGCCGGGCTTGTTCTCGCCGGCCGATCCGGATTTGCTTAGCGCATTCGCCAACCAAGCAGCGCTCGCCATCGAAAACGCGCGGCTTTTCGACGCGCTGCGCGCGCAAGTGGTGGAGATCAGTCGCCTCGAGCAATTGCAGGCGCGCGTCCTGGGCTCGATCGCGAGCGGTGTGATCACCGTCGACAGCCGTGGCACGATCGCGAGCTTCAACGACGCGGCCGCGCAGACGTTCGTCGTCGACCGCGCCGCGATGCTCGGCCGGCCGGCGCGCGCGCTCGAGGCGCTGATCCCCGGGATCACCGCGCTGCTGCGCGAGGGCGACTACACCGCGGCGCCGGCCGAACTCGAATCGACGCATCCCACCCGCGGCCCGCTGGTGCTCGAAGTGCGCATCGCGCCGGTCGACCTTCCCGACGGCACCTCGGAGAACGGTTGGGCGATCGCCGTCACCGATCTCACCGTCCGCCGTCAGCTCGAACGGCTGCACGCCGCCGACATCGAGCAACGCGAGCAGATTCGCGATGCGTTCGCGCGGTATCTCGCACCGCACGTCGTCGAGCAATTGATGCGCGCGCCGGGCGGCGTCGCGCTGGGCGGCGCACGCGCGACCGCGACCATCCTCTTCGCGGACATCGAAGGCTTCACCGAACTCGCCGACCGCCTCGATGCCGAACGCGTCGTCGAAATCCTCAACGCGTTCTTCAGCGCGGCCGTCGCGATCGTGTTCGAACACGACGGTCTGCTCGACAAATTCTACGGTGACGGGTTGATGGCGGTCTTCGGCCCGCCGCGCGTACGCGAGGACGACGCCGCGCGCGCGATCGCGGTCGCGACGGCGCTCCACCAAGCAGCCGCGACGATCACCGGCGACGACAAACCGCTGCGCGTCTCGATCGGCATCGCCACCGGCGACGTCGTAGCGGGCCACATCGGCAGCCCCAAGCGCATGGACTACACGGTGATCGGCGACGCCGCCAACCTCGCCAGCCGTCTCCAAGGCGCGGCGCCCGCCGGCCACACCTACATCGACGACAGCACGTTCTCGCGTCTCGCCATCAAACCCAAAGCCGACCGCCTCATCGCCAAGATCCGCGGCAAAGCCGAACCCGTCACCGTCCACGACCTGGCCTGACGCGCGGGCCGAAGTTCGGGTAGAACTACGGACGGCCGAACCGTCCTCCGGGCGCTATCGTACGTCCATCATGACGAACGCCAACGCCGCCCCCGACCCCATCGCCGCCGCGTCGGCGATCGTCCAAGCCGCCGCCGAGCGCGCCGCCCACGACGCGACGCCATACGAAGACCCCCGCCCCATCGCCCCGGTCATCGCTTTGGTCGCCGGCGTCCTGGTCTCGCTCGTCTTCATGGCGGCAATGGTTACCAGCCCAGCAACGATCCCGATGTGGTGCCTCTCCCACGGGGGCTGCCCCTAACAAACCGTTGTCACGCTGAGCTTACCGTGGTCACCCTGAGCTTGTCGAAGGGCCCCCGGCGCGCATCATGCCTTGCGATCCACGTTGAACGTGAGGCACGGTTCGCGACGGGGGCGCTTCGACAAGCTCAGCGTGACAACGATAGCAGCGGCAAAAAAAAGAGCGGCCCTCGCACACGTAGTGCGAGGGCCGCGTCCCGACGATATGTCGTGTAGGTTCTACCGCTTGGAGAACTGGAAGCGCTTGCGAGCCTTCTTGCGGCCGTACTTCTTCGATTCTTTTTCGCGCGGATCGCGGGTCAGGAGTCCGTTGCGGCGGAGCGGTTCGCGCAGCGATTCGTCCATTTCCAGGAGCGCACGAGCGATGCCGTGGCGCACGGCGCCGGCCTGGCCGGCGACCCCGCCGCCTTCGCACTTCACGTCGACGTTGAAGCGGGTGAGCGACTGGGTGACCTCGAGCGGCTGGCGCACGATCATCTGCAGCGACGGACGCGGGAAGTACTCGTCCACGGCGCGCTTGTTGATGGTGATCACGCCCTGGCCGAGCGAGAGGCGAACGCGGGCGATGCCGCGCTTGCGGCGGCCCGTGCCCAGGAAGTTGTCTGCGGTCTGCATTTAAGCGAGGGGCTCCGGCTGCTGGGCTGCGTGCGGATGCTCCGCACCGGCGTAAACGTTGAGGCGGCCGAGCTGGACGTCGCGCATGCGATTCGTCGCCAGCATTCCGCGCACGGCGCGCTCGATCAGGCGCTCCGGGTACTTGTCACGGACCTGTGCGGCCGTTTCCGTCCGCAGGCCGCCCGGGAAGCCCGAGTGCCGGTGGTAGACCTTCTGCGTCCACTTGCGCGGCGCGAGCTCCACCTTCTCGGCATTGAGCACGATCACGTGGTCGCCGTCGTCGATGTGGGGGGTCCAAGTCGGCTTCGTGCGGCCCGAGAGGGCGCGCGCGATCCGTACCGCGAGAGTTCCGAGCCGAAGCCCGGTCGCGTCGACGATGAACCAATCGTGCTTCGTCTCGGCCGTTTTTTGCTGATATGTGCGCATGGGGTCCGTCGGATGGCAAGAACGCCGTGGAGAGGCCACGGCAACCTGAGAAGTATACGTTCTGGGCAGACCGGAAGTCAACCGAAGCCGGCAGGACGAGCTCCAGAGCCTATCCTTCCGAGCCCGTCGAGCCCTGTCATCCCGAGCTTGTCGAGGGACCCTTGGGTTTCGGCGCGAGCGCAGTCGAGTGCCGAGCCGCCCGGGGCGACCGACCACCCCCGGCCCTGACCGCCCAGCTGGCGGGGTCTCGCTCGGCTTCACTCGCGAGACGACGGGGGTCCCTCGACAAGCTCGGGCTGGCGGGGGAGCTCGGGATGACGGGGGGCGTCGGGCGGTCAGGTGGGGCTTCTGGAGAACCGATACGACGAACAGTAGCCTCGTTCGACCGAAGGAGCCCTGCGGTGACTCTCCCCTCCAGCCCGCTCGATATCGTTTTGCTGGCGGTCGCCGCCGTCGCGCTCGTTGCGGCCGTCGCTGCCGCGCTAGCCTACCGCGGCGCGAGGGCCGACGTCGCCGCGCACCGTGCCACCCTCGACGGCGCCCTCTTCGTCGCCGGGGTCACCACCCTTGAGGACGCGATCGCGTCGGTCGTCAACGCGCGGCGTACCGTGCAGGCGGTTCACGCGCTCGGCCCGTCCGTCGACGAGATCGTCGAGCGCCAGCAAAAGGTCGCGACCGCCCTGCGCTCGCAAGACGGGGCCGTCGCCGAAGCGCGCGGCGCCGCCGGCGACGCCGGCAGCCATCTCGGCACGGCAAACGCCGCGGTGACCGAACTCTCGCGCGGGGTCGGCGACTCGTCGGCGGCGTTCGAGGAGACGGTGTCGTCGATCCGCACGGTGAGCGGAAACATCGGCGGGCTGGCCGACACGGTCAACGCGGTGAGCTCGGCGATCGGCGAGCTGGCGGTCTCGATCAATCAAGTCGCCGGCAGCGCGCGCGAAGCCTCGACGCTTTCGCTCGACGCCGACCGCAAAGCGAAAGACGGCGGCATCGCGGTGGAGCGGCTGGTCCAGTCGACGCGCGAGATCGCCAACGACATCGGCAGCGTCGCCGCCAAGATGCAGGAGCTCGGTGCGGCGTCGGTGCGCATCGGCAACATCGTCGAAGTGATCGACACGATCGCCGACCAGACGAACCTGCTGGCGCTCAACGCCGCGATCGAAGCCGCGCGCGCCGGCGAGCACGGCCGCGGCTTCGCGGTCGTCGCGGACGAAGTGCGCAAGCTCGCCGAGAACTCCGCTCAATCGACGCGCGAGATCGGCACGCTCATCAAAGACATTCAGGCCAAGACCGCGGAGGTCGTCAAATCGACGACGGCATCGGGAACCAAAGCCGAGAGCGGCCTGCAAATGGCCGACGTCGCCGGACGTGCGATCGCCGACATCTCGAACTCGGTCGGCGAGGCGAATCGGCTCATCGAGCAGATCTCGACCGCCGCGCGCGAACAGGCCGCCGGTTCTTCGGCGATCGTGAACTCGGTCGAGCAGATGAACCTGCTGATGCGTGAAGCGGCGCGCTCGCTGGAAGAGCAAGACGTCTCCAACCAGCAGATCATCGCGACGATCTCGCAGATGCAGCGCCTCACCGAGACCGTTCACGCCGCCGTCGCGCGCCAGAAGGCCGCCTACGACCGCATCGCCGACGCCGCCAGCCGCCTCGCAGCCGCGGGCGACGCGTCGCGCGACGCGAGCGCCGGTGTCGACGGCATCGCGCAGGCGTTGCGCGAACGGGTGACGACGCTCGGCGGCACCGCGCTCAACAGCAGCGTCGAAGTGGCCCGCCTCGCGTCCTAGCCGTCCGTCGAGCTCGCAGCCGCTTAGGGCGAGAGCATGACGGGACGATACGTGTCGAGGTCGTCGTAGCGGACGCCCGCGAGATAGAGACCGTGCGCCGGCGCCGTCGTTCCGGCCGCGCGGCGGTCGCGCGCCGCGAGCGCGCGCGCAGCGAAATCCGGCTCACGATAGCCGGTCGCGGAGTCGACGAGCGTCCCGACGATCACGCGCACCATGTGATGGAGAAATCCGCGCCCGCGCACCGTGACGCGCAACAGGTCGCCGTTCGGTTCGAACGCGATCGCGTTCACGGTGCGGACCGTTCCGCCGCGTTCCGGACGTTCGCCGCAGAACGAGATGAAGTCGTGTTCGCCGACCAACGGTTCCGCGGCCGCGGCGAAGAGCGCCGGATCGATCGGCCGCGGCACGTGCCACGTCCGCGCGCGCCACACTGCTGAGGGAAAGCGGCGGTTCAAAATCAGGTAGTCATAGATTCGCTCGCGCGCATCGAACCGCGCCGAGAACCCGTCGGCGACCCGCGCCACGTCGCGCACGGCAAGGTCGTGCGGCGTGTTCCCGTTGATCGCCAGTCCTAGCCGTTCGATCGGGAACTCACGCTCGGCATCGAACGAGATCACTTGTCCCGTCGCGTGCACGCCGGCATCGGTTCGTCCCGCCGCGGTGATCTTCACCGCCTCGTGGAAGATCGCGCTCAGCGCAGCCTCGAGCACGCCGGCGACGGTGCGCAACTCCGGTTGAAACTGCAGTCCGTGGAACGCGCCCCCGTCATACTCGACGACCAGACGATACGTCGGCACGGGCGACGGGTTTCACGAAATCGCCGTCGTGGCCTCTCTCGATGAAAGGGTCACGACCAGCGCCTCGACGGCCTCGGGATCGAACAAGTGGCGGGCTGCGTCGAGCCGTTCGAGCGCCGCGTGGTTTTCCAATGGGAGCGCATACGGCCGGCCGGCGCGCAGGGAATCGTAGGCGTCGGCCACGGCCAGCAGCCGCGTCTGCCACGGAATCGCCGAACCGCGCAGGCCGTCGGGATAGCCCGACCCGTCGATCCGTTCGTGATGTCCGCGCACGATGCGAGCGAGTTTCGCTGCGCCGCGCGCGCGCAGCATCCGTTCGCCGATCTCGGAGTGTTCGCGCATGACGTACCACTCGCGTTCGTCGAGCGGACGCGCGGCGCTCAACAGCATCGGGTCGATGTGCAGCTTCCCGACGTCGTGGAAGAGTGCCGCCTGACCGAGTGCGAGCGCCGCCTCGCGCGAGAGTCCGGCCGTTGCCGCAAGGCGCATCGCCAGCACGCCGACGCCGAGCAGATGCCGATGGGTCTCGTAATCGTGCAGCAGCATGGAGCCGAGCAGCGGCATGGTGAAGGGCAACGCGAACATGTCCGTCGCGACGTCGGGAAGCGAATACTCTAGCATGGGGAAAACCTCGCGTATGCAAAACGCGCATCGCGCAACGCGCGTCTCGTTCCGTCCGGTCGGTCGGCCTCAGCAGGCTCTCATAAAGAAACGAGGCCACCTTGCGGTGACCTCGCCTCCGAGTCGCTGGTACGCCTAAGCTTACGCGGGAACGCGCTGGGGAACCGGACGCTTCTCGTCGAGGTCGAGGAGATCGGGCCACGTCGTGACGTCGGTGCGATCCGGCGCGACTTCGTTGCGCAGGTTGAGGAAGTACTTCTCGCCGTCGCTGCCGGCAGCCGGCCCGTGCGAGAGGAACTCTTCGTTGAACGCCGCGATCTCGGCCGGCGACTTCGCGTCGACGAACGGCTTCAGATACGCGACGATGTCGGCTTCGCTGTTCGCTTTCTTGATGACGTCGAGCAGCTTCTCGCCGTCGACGCCGACAAAGCCGAGCACGCCCTTGTCCATCGGGCAGTCGTAGTTGTATTCGCCGTTCGTCCCGTTCGCGAACGCGATACCCTTGTCGATCGCGCGTGGGAGCTGGACGACGCCCAGCGGCGCCTTGTCGCGCACCGAGCGCGGGTACGATTTAGTCAAGTCGAGTTTCAGCATGCGGAGGCTTCGACTACGCCGAGGCTGCCGTGGTTGCGGGACGCACCGTGTAGCAAGTCACCAAGCGGTCCCGATACCGCGC
>JAQBPM010000150.1 GCA_028287525.1 Vulcanimicrobiota bacterium
TATCTGGCGCACGCGCGCGAGTACGCGATCCATCTGGACAAGAACAAGCCGGTCCCCGATCTGCTGACGCTCAAATCCACCACCATCGCCGAGCCGCGCTACCAGAAGATGGTTGACGACTTCGCCACCTTCGGGCCCGTGGGATTCCGCAAGACCGTGGCCGCGGCGCGGGAGAAGCTATTACGATCGTAGGCGTACTGCGCTGGTATGCCGGCCTGATGATTCTGGCTTTCGGCTTCTTCGCGCTGTACGAGATCGTCGAAGCACCGCGCAGCGGCGCGTTCGAGCCGGTCGTGACGCACGGCTCGGGCCGCGCCATCGCGCTCACGTTCGACGACGGCCCGACGCGCGGCGTCACCGATCGGCTGCTCGCGGTGCTCGAGCGCGAGCACGTGCCGGCAACGTTCTTCGTGGTCGGGCGCGCTGCGCGGCGCGAGCCCGGCTTGCTGCGCCGCATGGCGGCTGACGGCGACGAGATCGAGAACCACTCCGACACGCACGTGCACCTCAACATGCTGCTCCCCGGCGCGCTCAATGCCGAACTCGATCGCGCCGACGCGACGATCGCAGCCATCACGGGCCGCCGCGCGACGTACCTGCGTCCGCCGTTCGGCGCCCGCAACGCCGCCGTGCTGGATGCCGCGCGCCGCCGTGGGATGCAGGTCGTGCTATGGAGCGTCGCCGGAGGAGGCCCGCCGATCGGGTCGTTCACGCGCGAGGAAGATCGCCGTGCGTACGCCGAGGAACTCGCGGCGCGCGTCGACGACGGCGCGATCGTCCTGCTGCACGACGGCGATCGCGGCCGCGGCGACGCAGAAGAACTCGCGTTTCAGGCCGAGGCCGTTCCCTACCTCATCTCCGCCCTGCGGTCGCGCGGCGATCGCTTCGTCACCGTCTCGCAATTGCTCGCCGCCCGATAAGCACGAGGGATCATGCTTTCGACCGATCGGGCCCCGATACTCGCACGCGACCTTGGCGGCGCTCCGCTGACGACGGCCGACGTGGGGGCCGAGTACGACGGTATCGACGCGGCGCTCGCGGCGTCGCCGGCCGAGGCCGAGCTGTTCGCGGTCCTGCGGCGTTGGGACGCGCTCAAACGGCGCGTGACCGCGCACCTGAACCGCGCCGAGCTGCGCTTCCGGCAGGACACGGCGGACGCGGGCGTCGGGTCGGAAGCCGCCGCGGCCACGGCGCTCTCCGCCGCCGCCCAGAGCCGCGATCTCGCGATCAAGCGCCGGCTCCTCGCGCATCCCGACCGCGCGGCGCTCGAGCGGGTCTTCGGATCGCACGTCTTCGCGCTGTGGCAAAGCGACGCGCTCGCGTTCGAGCCGGCGCTCGAAGACGACGTCGTACGAGAGTCTGCGCTCTTCAACGAGTACACCCAGCTGCTCGCCGGCGTCACCACGACCTTCGAAGGTGAGACTCACAGCCTCAAGAGCCTCGCGGGGTTCGCGGAGGATTCCGACCGGGACGTCCGGCGCGCCGCACTCACGGCGCGCTGGAGCGTCTATGAAGAGCATGCGCCGGCGCTCGACCGCATCTTCGATGAGCTCGTGCGGTGCCGCGCGCAGATGGCGGCCAAGCTCGGCTACGCCTCCTTCATGGACCTCGCGTACAAGAAGCTCGGGCGGACCGACTACGGGCCCGGCGACGTCGCGCGTTTCCGCGACGCGATCCGGTCCGACATTGGGCCGCTCGCGCAGCGGATCGTCGATGCGCAGGGTGCTGCGCTCGGCGTCGACGCCGTGATGCCCTGGGACGAGGCCGTTTTCGATCGCTTGCCGCCGATCGCGATGCCCGCCGGCGACGGCGAAGTGTCGCGCGCATTCGCCGCGGGGTTCGCGTCGCTGGATCCGGAGCTTGGCGCGTTCGCGCGCTTGATGTTCGAGCGCGACCTGCTCGATCTCGAAGCCCGTTCCAGCAAAGCCGTCGGAGCGTTCTGCACGTTCTTCCCCGACGCGCGGATGCCGTACGTGTTCGTCTGCCCGACCGGCACGTCCAGCGACGCGCTGACGCTCGTGCACGAGATGGGACACGCTTTCCAGGACTATTCGGCGCGCGACAAAGAACTCGTGGAATACGTCGTTCCGACGGCCGAAGCGGGTGAGATCCACTCGATGTCGATGGAATTTCTGATGTGGCCCGAGTACGAGCGGTTCGCCGGCGACGACGCAGACCGCTACCGCTCGCAGCATCTCCGCACGATGCTGCTGACGTTGCCGTACCTCGCCGCGATCGATCATTTCCAAGAGCTCGTGTACGCGCAGCCGGACGCCTCCGCCGACGATCGCTATGCGATGTGGCGCTGGGTGGAAGCGCGGTATTTGCCGCACCGGCGCTCGGGCGACATTCCGCACCTCGTACGCGGTGGTTTGTGGCAGCGCCAGCGCCACGTGTTCGGCTTCCCGTTTTATTACATCGACTATGGGCTCGCGCTGTGCTGCGCGCTGCAGTTCTGGACGGCCGCACGGCACGACCGCGCCGCCGCGCTGGCAGCGTATATTGCGCTGTGCAGACGCGGCGGGGACGGCCCGTTTCTGCAGCTCGTCGAGTCGGCCGGGTTGCGGTCGCCGTTCGCACCCGGTGCGCTCTCGGACGTCGCGCGGCAGGCCGCCGACTTTCTCGGACTTCAGGCGTAGATGCGTCCGCCCAGCTCGATGAACCCGCCCTCGTGCGTGCCCCACGGATCATGATGCGTGAAGTGCACGATCGGCGGCCGGCCGCGGTCGTGGACGAGCTCGCCTTTGACCGTGACCCGATCGCCCGGGATGTCCGGGACGATAGGCCAGATCGAGACGTTGTCGATCAACCGAAACGTATTGCCGTAGTAGCCCCGGCAGTCGAACTGATCGTGCTCGAAGCGCGTGTGCTTCCCCTGTAAGAAACTGGGCGGCGCTTGCACCGTC
>JAQBPM010000182.1 GCA_028287525.1 Vulcanimicrobiota bacterium
GAGGATGCGCACCGCCTTCGGCGTCTCGAAGCCGCCGAGGCGTTCGCGGCAGTGCGCGATGAGCTCGTCTTCCGTTGCAATCGCGCCGGGTTTGAGGGCGACGCAGGCGACGACGGCTTCGCCCCAGAGCTCGTGCGGGACGCCGACGACGCCGGCGCTCGCGACCGCGGCGTGCGCGAGCAGGACGGCCTCGACCTTCACCGATGCGACGTTCTCGCCGCCGCTCTTGATCAAGTCCTTTTTGCGGTCGACGAACAAGAGCTGTCCGTCCTCGTCGAACAAGCCGAGGTCGCCGGTGTGGTGCCAGCCGAAGCGCCGCGCGGCGGCCGTCGCCTCCGGATCTTTGAAGTAGCCTTCCATGACGTTCGGGCCGCGATGCACGATCTCGCCGACCTCGCCTCGAGGGAGCAGGTTGCCTTCGTCGTCCATGATCGCGGTCTCGTCGACCGGCGTCGACGTTCCCCAATAGTTGCCGAAGCGTCGCAGCTGCTCTTCGGGCCGGAAAACGACCGTCGCCGGATACATCTCCGTCTGTCCGCTCGAGAGCTGGAAGTTCGGGCAGATCTCGGCGATCAGCCGGCGCCGTACGGTCTCGGAGATCGGCGCCATCGCGTAGAGGCCTAGGCGCAGTGCCGAAAGGTCGAACTTCGCGCGCTCGGGATGGTCGAGGATCGCGCTCCACATCGCGGGCAAGAGGAACGCGAACGTCACGCGCTCGCGCTCGAACGCCGTCATCATGCGTACCGGGTCGAAGGCGCGGAAGATGATCCCGCGCGCGCCGACGAGCATCCCGGTCAGCATGATCGCGTGGGTCGCGCAGTGGAACATCGGCAGCAGCAGCGGCGTCGCTTCGCCGCGGCGCATCGGCAGGTCGGCCAGGTTCGACAGCGCGGCGGTGAAGACCGACAGGTGCGTGTGCATCACGCCCTTGGGGCGTCCGGTCGTGCCGCTCGTGTACATGATCAGCGCGAGGTCGCGCTCCGCGATCTCGACGTCGACCTCGCCGGCCGGCTGCGCCGCGCGCACCGCGTCGAAGTCGACCACGCCGCCGTCCGCGGGCACGTCGCCGAACGGTACGACGACGATGCGCGGGACCACCGCCTTAAGCGCCGTCCGCAGCGCCGCGTTCGCGTAGAGCGGCGCGTCGATCAGCGCGAGCTTCGCCTCGGCGTGCTCGGCGATGTAGGCGATGTCGGCCGGCGCGAGCATCGTGTTGATCGGCAGCCACACGAGACCCGCCTTGTGGACGCCGAACATCGCGATGACGAAGCGGTACGTGTTCGCGCATACCATCGCGACGCGTTCGCCGCGCTGCAGCCCTTCGGCGAGGAGGAAACGCGCGAAGCGATCGCTCTCCTCGTCCAGTGCGCGGTAGCTGATGCGAACGTCGTCGTCGACGAGCGCGATCTCGTCGCCGCACGTGCGCGCGGCGCGGCCGATGACGTCGCCGAGAGCGATGCGCCCGATGCGTCCGGTGGTCGTCATGGCGTGCCGGCCAGGACGGGACCGGCGACAGCGGTGCGCTGCGGCGGACGCGCAGGTCGCGAGGCGATCCGCATCCCCTTGGCGATGATTCCGAGCATGATCTCGTCGGCGCCGGCGCCGATCGAGAGCAGCCGCGAGTCGCGGTAATAGCGCGCGATCGGCGTCTCGTTCATGAAGCCCATCCCTCCGAAGAACTGCAGGCAGCTGTCGGCGACCTCGCGCGCGAGGCGCCCCGCGGTCAGCTTCGCCATCGAGGCGAGCTGGGTGACGTCGGCGCCGCCGACGTACTCTTCCACCGCACGATAGGTGATCGACCGGAGCAACTCGACCTTCGTCTGCAGCTCCGCGAGCTTGAACTGGATGACCTGATTCTCGAGCAGTGGCCCGCCGAAGGCGACGCGCTGGCTCGTGTGTTCGATCGTCTGCGCGATCGCGCGTTCCATCGGGCGCAGCGACCCGGCAGCGCCGTGCAGCCGTTCTTCTTGGAACTGCTGCATCTGGTACACGAAACCGAGGCCTTCTTCGCCGATGCGGTACCGTTGCGGGACGCGGACGCCGTCGAAGTAGAGCGACGCGGTGTCGGAGGAGTGCATGCCGAGCTTGTCGCGCAGCTTCGCGCGCGTGACGCCCGGCCGGTCGAGCGGCACGACGATCAGCGACTTCGAGCGGTGGATCGGACCGTCGCTCGTGTTCACGAGCAGGCACGTCCAGTCGGCCTGCATGCCGTTGGTGATCCACGTCTTTCCGCCGTCGATCACGTAGTCGTCACCGTCTTTGCGCGCGCGGGTCGTGATCCCGGCGACGTCGGAACCGGCGCCTGGTTCGGAGACGCCGATGCAGGCCACGTGTTCGCCGGTGATGCTGGGCACGAGAAACTCGTTGCGCAGCTCGTCCGAGCCGTAGCGCGCGAGCGCGGGCGTCGCCATGTCGACCTGCACGCCGATCGCCATCGGCACGCCGCCGCACGGAATGTCGCCGATCGCTTCGGCGAACGCGCACGCAAAACTCCAGTCGAGACCCTGTCCGCCGAACTCCTCGCCGCGCGTGATGCCGAGCAGTCCGTGGCTGCCGAGCAACTTGAACACCTCGTGAGCGGGAAACGCCTCGGCCGCTTCCCACTCCTCGACGTGCGGAGCGATCTCGCTCGCGACCAAGCGCGAGACGGTGTGCATCAGTTCCCGGTGTTCCTGCTCGTAAATCACGGCGGACCTCCTAAGTGCTGGAATGCGCGGTCAGCGCGCGCTCCACGATCGCGAACAGCGCGTCGCCGGCTTCGCTGGCCGACATGCTCCCCTCGTCGTGGAACCAGAACGGGACGGTGTTGATCGCGCCGAACAGCGCGAACGCGGCCATCCGCACGTCGCACGGCGCGATCGAGCCGTCGGCGATGCCTTCTTCGATCAGCTCGCGCGCGAGCGTGTCCATTTGGCGAAAGCTCGCGTTGAGCTGGGCGCGCGTCTTCGGTGCGAGCGGCGTCGCGCGCATCGTCAAGAGACAGCGCCCCGGCGGGAGCGTCATCGCCTCGACGTAGCGGCGCGCGAAGATGCGCAGCCGTGCGAGCCCGTCGCCGCCCTCGCGGTGCGCCGCGTCGAACGTCGCGCGCGCGAACGCGAGCGCATCGGAGAGGATCTGGACGAGAATGTCCTCTTTGCTGCGCACGTAGTAGTACAGCGTCGGCTTCGTTACCGCGAGCGCCGCCGCGATGTCGTCGAGCGTCGTCTCGTGATACCCGCGCTGGTAGAACAGCCGCGCAGCTTGGTCGAGGATCGCCTGGCGTTTGAGCCGGCGGCGTTCGTCGCGGTCGGGGATCGCCTCGGTCCACGGGCGCCGGGTTCGGACCGTCGCTCTCATGCCGCGGGTTACCCATTGACGCAAGATGTTTCCTGCTGGTAACATTCGGCCACGATCGGGTCCGTTCGCGAAGGGGTCGACGATGGCCGAAAAGCCGGTACTGTACGCATTCTCGGACGGCGTGGCGCGCATTCGTCTCAACCGGCCGGAGGTCGGCAACGCGCTCGACGGTGCCGTCGCGCGCGCGATCGCAGAGGCCGTCGACGCGATCGCCGGCGAAGCGGACGCGCGCGTGGTCGTGCTGTGCGCGAACGGGCGCCACTTCAGCGCGGGCGGCGACATCGGCGAGTTCTTGCGCGACCGCGATCGTCTGGCGGAGTCGATCGGCGACGGCCTGCTGCTGTTCAACCGCGCGCTCGCGAAACTCGCCCGCCTGCCGATTCCGGTCGTCACCGCGTTGAATGGGCCTGTCGCGGGCGGCGGAATCGGGCTGGCGTTGACGGCCGACCTGATCGTCGCGGCCGAATCGGCGCGTTTTCGCTCGGGCTACAGCGGGATCGGACTCTCGCCGGACTGCGGGGCGTCGTTCTTTCTCGTGCGCGCCCTCGGCGCGACGCGCGCGAAGGAGCTGATGTTCACCAACCGCTCGCTCTCCGCGACGGAAGCTTTGGCGTGCGGGCTCGTCAACCGCGTCGTCCCCGACGACGAGCTCGAGAGCGCGACCGAGTCGCTCGTCGCCGAACTCGCGGCGTTGCCGCGCGGATCGCTCGCCGCGATCAAAACGCTCGTCGGCGAGATCTCGGACGGCCTCTACGAGCGCACCCTCGCGCGCGAACGGGAACTCATGATGGAGAACGCCGCCGGGGCCGACGTGCGCGAAGGGATCGCGGCGTTCGCGGCGCGCCGCGCGCCCGTTTTCGCGTGAGCGGCCGCACCGTCCGCATTGGCGGATTCTCCGCCTTTTGGGGCGACAGCGACGGCTACGCCGAGCAGCTCGTCGCGAGCGGCGGCGTCGACTACCTGATCGGCGACTACCTGGCCGAGATCACGATGTCGCTGCTCGCGCGAGCGAAAGCGAAAGACCCGCACGCCGGTTACGCGACCGACGTCGTAGGCGCGCTCGTCCCGCTGCTCGGCGAATTGCAGGTGCGCAGCATCGGCGTCGTTACGAACGCCGGCGGGCTCAACTCGCGCGCTGCGCGCGAGGCACTGCTGGCGGCGGCACGGGAGCGCGGCGTCGAGCCGCGCATCGCGATCGTCGCGGGCGACGACCTTCTGCCGCAGCTCGAGCGCGTTCGCGCGCTCGACCCGCGCGAGATCGGCTCCGGCGCACCGCTCCCGGGCCACCTCGTCAGCGCGAACGCGTATCTCGGCGCGATTCCGATCGCGCGCGCGCTCGACGCGGGCGCGCAGATCGTCCTCTGCGGGCGGGTCGTCGATTCGGCCCTCACCCTGGGCGTGCTGATGCATGTGTTCGGATGGCGCGCCGGCGACTACGACCTGCTGGCGGCGGGCAGTCTCGCCGGACACGTCATCGAGTGCGCGGCGCAGGCGACCGGCGGGCTCTTCACCGATTGGCGCGACGTGCCCGGCTGGGACGACATGGGCGCGCCGATCGCGACGTGCAGCGACGACGGCAGCTTCGTCATCTCGAAACCGGCCGGCTCAGGAGGGCTCGTTTCGCCCGCGACGGTCGCGGAGCAGATCGTCTACGAGATCGGGGACCCGTCTGCGTACGAACTTCCCGACGTCAGCTGCGATTTCACGCAGGTGCGGCTCCAAGATCTCGGCGGCGACCGCGTGCGCGTTTCCGGAGCGCGCGGGCGCGCGCCGAGCGCGACGTACAAGGTTTCGGCGACGTACCTCGACGGCTACCGGATCGCGGCGACGATGCTGATCGCCGGCGGCGAGGCTGCCGCGCGCGCTGAACGCGCGGGGCACGCCATCCTAACGCGGGCCGCGCGGATCGCGGCGGCCCGCGGCTTCGCGCCGTTCGCGGAGACCAGCGTCGAAGTCGCCGGCGGCGGTGCGATCGTCGGCCTGCCCGCGCTCGCCGATACCGCGCGCGAAGTCGTGCTCAAGCTGGCCGCCCGGCACGCGGAACGTGAACCACTCGAATTGCTCGCGCGCGAGATCGCGCCGGCCGGCTGCGCGATGGCGCAGGGATTCACCGGGCTGATCGGCGGGCGGCCCAAAGCGGTGCCGGTTGTTCGGCTGTTCTCGTTTCTGGTTGATAAGCGTGTTGTTGAGGCGGTGGTGGAACTCGATGGCGAGGCGGTGCCGGTGAGTGAAGCGCCGCGTACGGATGCGTCTTCCGTGCTTGCGCGCGGCGATGGTGGCGCACCCTTCGACAAGCTCAGGGTGACAGAGGGGGCGATGACAGAACAGCCGTTGCGGGCGATTGCGTGGGGGCGCAGCGGCGACAAGGGCGATTCGTGCAACATCGGGATTATTGCGCGACACCCGGCGTTTGCGGCGCTGATCGCCGAACAGGTGACCGCGGAGCGGGTCGCCGCGCGGTTTGCGTACGTCGCGCGCGGACCGGTGACGCGCTACGAACTGCCCGGGTTCGACGCGTTCAACTTCGTGCTCGAGAACGCGCTCGGCGGCGGCGGGGTCGTTTCGCTGCGCTACGATCCGCAAGGGAAGACGTTCGCGCAGATCTTGCTCGACGAGCCGGTGCTCGTTCCCGACGCCTGGCTCGACGCCGGCGGGCGGCCGAATCTCGCGCACCTCGACGCCGCCCACGCGCTCGCCTGATGCCCGTCCTCGCGACTCGGCTGGATCGGAACTCCGCGGCGTTCGGCGCAAATTGCTCGCGCATGCTCGAGCACCTCATACGGCTGCGCGATCTCGAGGAGCGCACGCGCGCCGCGTCGGCGCGCGCGAAGAAGCGTTTCGACGGGCGCGGCGCACTGCTGCCGCGCGAGCGCATCGGACGCCTGCTCGATCTCGGCTCGCCGTGGCTCGAGCTCTCGTCGCTCGCGGGCTACCTGCAGGACGACCCCGATCCCGAGAAGAGCATCCCCGGCGCGCGCATCGTCACCGGAATCGGCTACGTCTCGGGAACGCGCTGCCTCGTCGTCGCCAGCGACGCGGGGATCGATGCCGGCGCGCTGGGCGCGATGTCGCTCGACAAGATCCTGCGCGCCCAAGAGATCGCGCTCGAGAACAAGCTGCCGTTCGTGCACCTCGTCGAGTCGGCCGGCGCGAACCTGCTCTCGTACCGGGTCGAAGGCTTCGTGCTCGGCGGCGCGCTGTTCCGCAACCTCGCGCGGCTTTCGGCGGCGGGATTGCCGGTCGTCACCGTCGTTCACGGGTCGTCGACGGCGGGCGGTGCGTACATGCCGGGGCTTTCGGACTACGTCGTGATGGTGCGCGGTCGCGCGCGAGCATTTCTCGCCGGCCCGCCGCTGCTGCGCGCCGCGACCGGCGAGATCGCAACCGAAGAGACCCTCGGCGGCGCGGAGCTGCACGCGCGGATCACTGGTCTCGCCGAGTACGTCGGCGAGAACGACGCCGACGCACTGCGCATCGCGCGCGAGATCGTTTCGCGCCTCCCGTGGGAACGCGTGCCGCTGCCCGCAGGACCGCCGCCGCTGTACGATCCCGAAGAGCTGCTCGGCGTGATGCCGGCCGATCCTCGGCAGCCGGCCGAGATGCGTGAGGCGATCGCGCGCATCGTCGACGGTTCCGAGTTCCTCGAATTCAAGCCCGACTACGGCTCGGCAACCGTCGTCGGACACGCCGCGATCGACGGGATGCCGGTGGGGATCCTCACCAACAACGCGCCGCTCGATCCCGACGGCGCGAACAAGGCGACGCACTTCGTCCAAGCCTGCTGCCAAACCGGAACGCCGCTGATCTATCTGCAGAACACGACCGGCTACATCGTCGGCACCGCATCCGAAGCCGCCGGGATGATCAAGCACGGCTCGAAGATGATCCAAGCCGTGACGACCGCCAACGTTCCGCAGCTCACCGTCATGTGCGGCGCGTCGTTCGGCGCGGGCAACTACGGCATGTGCGGGCGCGGCTTCGCGCCGCGCTTTCTCTTCTCGTGGCCGAACGCCGAGACCGCGGTGATGGGGCCGCAGCAGGCGGCGACCACGATGGGGATCGTCTTCGAGGAGGGCGCGAAGCGACGCGGTCAACCCGCCGACCCGGCCCAGATCGCCGCCGTGCAAGCGCAGATCGTCGAGCGCTTCTCTTCGCAGATGGACGCGTTCGTCACGTCGGGCCGCATGCTCGACGACGGCGTGATCGATCCGCGCGACACACGCCGCGTTCTGTCGTTCGCGCTCTCCGTCTGCGCGGACGCCGACCGGCGCACCGTGCGGCCCGTCCAATTCGCCGTGGCGCGACCATGATTCGCCGCGCCCTGCACGCCGGCGTTCTCACGCTCACCTTCGACCGTCCGGAAGCGCGCAACGCGCTGACGCCGGAGATGCTCGACGCGCTGATCGCGGGCTTCGACGAGGCGGACCGCGACCCGACGGTGCGGGCGCTCGTTCTGCGTGCGGCCGGCCCGAGCTTCTGCGCCGGCGGTGACTTCGGCGCGTTTCGCCGCCTGATCGCGGAAGCGGCGCCTGCCGACGGACCGGATCCGATCGTCGGCTCGAACCGCGCGTACGGCACGGTGCTAGAACGGCTGGCCGGGCTTGCCGTGCCGACGATCGCGGTCGTCGCAGGCGCGGCCGCCGGCGGCGGCGTCGGCTTCGTCGCCGCGAGCGATTTCGTGCTCGCGCGTGCCGACGCCACGTTCCGCCTGCCGGAGGTGACGCTCGGTCTTCCGCCCGCGCAAGTCGCACCGTTCGTTGCCGACCGGATCGGCCGCGTGCGCGCGCTCCAGCTGATGCTGACGGCCGAAGCGCTGGACGCGGAGGGCGCGCTGCGCTGCGGACTCGTCGACCGCATTGCCCCGAACGATGCCGAGCTCGCGGCGGAACTCGCGCGCACGCTTGCCGCGCTCGAACGAGCGGAGCCGGCGGCGATACGCGCCACGAAGGCGATCCTGGAGCACGATCGGACCGGTGAGCGCGGTGCGACGCTGGACTTCGCCGCCGAGCAGTTCGCCCGCGCGCTGCGTTCCTCGGCGGTGAGCGAACGGCTCGCGGCGCGGGCGCCCTCCTCGTGAGCGCCGGTTCGTTCGAGGGCGGCATCCTGGTCGCGAATCGCGGCGAGATCGCGCTGCGCGTGATGCGCACGGCGCGGCGCATGGGCTATCGGACGATCGCGGTCTACGCCGGCGCGGATCGTGACGCGCCGCACGTCGCGTTCGCCGATGCTGCGGTCGAAATTGCGTCGTATCTCGACGCCGAGGGGATCGTCGCCGCCGCGCGCGCGAGCGGCGCCGAGGCGATTCATCCCGGCTACGGGTTCCTCTCCGAGCGTCCGGAGTTCGCCGCACGCTGCGAACGCGAAGGCATCGTGTTCATCGGCCCGAGTTCCGCCGCGATGCGCGCGCTCGGCGACAAAGCCTCCGCGAAGCGCGCGCTCGACGGATCGGGCGTGCCGCTCGTTCCGGGTTATCACGGAGCCGCGCAGGACGACGCGAGCCTCTCGGCCGCCGCGAGCGAACTCGGCTTTCCGATCATGGTGAAGGCCGCGGCCGGCGGCGGTGGACGCGGGATGCGGCTCGTCGATGCACCGGCGGCGCTCGCGAGCGCACTCACCTCGGCGCGCGCCGAAGCGCAGGCGGCGTTCGGCGACCCGACGCTACTGCTCGAGCGCGCGCTCATCGCGCCGCGTCACATCGAAGTGCAGATCGCCGGCGATCGTTTCGGCGCGGTCGTGCATTTCGGCGAACGAGACTGCAGCGTGCAGCGGCGCTTCCAGAAGCTGATCGAGGAGAGTCCGTCGCCGGCGGTCGATCCGGCGCTGCGCGAACGGCTCGGGGCCACGGCGATCGCGGCCGCGCGGATCGCCGGCTACGTCGGGCTCGGCACGATCGAGTTTCTGCTCGACGCGGACGGCGCGTTCTACTTCATCGAGGCCAACGCGCGCCTGCAGGTCGAGCATCCGGTCACCGAGGCGATCGCGAACGTCGATCTGGTCGAATGGCAGATTCGGATCGCGCGCGGCGAGCCGCTGCCGCTCGCGCAGGCGGCGATCCGCCTCGACGGTCATGCGATCGAAGCGCGCCTATGCGTCGAGGATCCGGCGCACGGCTTCTTGCCGCAGAGCGGGACGCTGGTGCGCTGGGTGGCCCCGGCCGGCGTGCGTGTGGATCACGCGCTCGTCTCCGGGAGCGCGATCTCGGCCGAGTACGATTCGATGATCGCGAAGCTGATCGCCCACGGACCGACCCGCGACGATGCGCGCCGCGCGCTCGTGCGCGCCCTCGAAGAGACGGTCGCGCTCGGCCTCCCGACGAACGCCGCGTTTCTCGCGGCGTGCCTGCGCGACGAAACGTTTGTCGCCGGAGGCGCGACGACGGCGTTCATCGCCGAACGCGCGCGCAACATGACGGAGGGATCGGCGACGACGCAGGCGGGCGGCCCCGTCGCGCTCGCCGCAGCCCTGCGCTTCGCCTCCGCGGCGCGCCGGAGTGAGTTCGGCGCCTGGACGGCGTGGAGCCCCGGCGCGTATCCGCCCGCGACGGTAGTGCTCGCGAGCACGCGCGACGGAGCGGTCACCGCGGCGCGCGTCGAACTCGAGACGCCGAACCGGTTCTCCGTCACCGTCGGCGCGACGACGCACCGGGTCGAGCTCCCATCGCGATTCGACGCCGGCGCGGCGCGCGTGCGCGTGCTGCTCGACGGCGCCGCGCATGCGGTCGCATACGCCGAAGACGGGGAGCGCTGTTTCGTCGCGATCGGTGCGGAGGCGTTCGCGTTCGACGATCTCGCGCGCGTCCCGGCGACCGCGCGAAACGAAGGGAGCGGCGACGGCATCGTGCGCGCGCCGACCAGCGGCAAAGTGCTCGACGTGCGGATGCGCGTCGCGGAGCGGGTCGAGCGCGGCGCGGTCGCCGTCGTCCTTCAAGCGATGAAGATGGAGCACGCCGTCGCCGTCACCCGCAGCGGCACCGTCCGCGAAGTCGCCGTGCGAATCGGCGACCAAGTCGCGCTCGGCACCCTCCTCGTCGCCCTCGACCCCGACACATCACCTTAGCCGCTAATGTCATCCCGAGCCGCCATGTCATCCCGAGCCGCTAATGTCATCCCGAGCTTGTTGAGGGACCCTCGTCTCGCGCTGAGCGCAGCCGAAGCGCGAGCCCCAATCACGGCCGCCAACATCGGGGCCGTCCCTCGACCGCGCTCGGGACGACGACGAGGGTTGCTCGACAAGCTCGCAATGACAATGCGGCTCGCGACGACGACGCCGCTTGGCAGCCTCCTTTCGCGATCGAGCCCAGCAATTGGTGGCCGAGGGCTCTACCGAAGCGCCTCCGGTTGGGGTAGGATGTACGTCCTACGAAGTGAGGGCACGATGGCTGACCACACGACACACGACCAGCACGCGCATACGCACGCGTCCGGATGCGGGCACACCGCCGTGCTGCACGAAACTCACGTCGACTATCTCCACGACGGGCACCTCCATCACATCCACGAAGCGCACGTCGACGAACACGTCCTTGGCGTCTCGGGCACGAATCCGCAGGACTGCGACAGCGGACACGGCTGCGACGCCCACGACGACACCCACAAACATAGCTCGACCTGCGGCCACGAAACCGTTCCGCACGGAAACCACACCGACTACCTCGTCGACGGGCACCTCCACAATCAGCACGGCGCGCACTGCGACGACCACGGAAAGCTCGCTCCGGCCTGACGCGTCCACTACCTGGACGGCCTCGGCGTGACGGTTAGGTCAGCGCGAACATCGCGTCGTCGTCGGACGCGATCACGTCGAGCACCAGCTCGTACGGACGGCGCGGACCGTACAGCGCGTCGAACGCCGGACGCGTCTCGGGCGGGATCCCGGCGACTGTGAGCGCCTCGATGATTGCGGTCCAGCGCTCGCGCCGCTCGGCGCTCGCGTTCGCGCAGACCCGGGCGGCGACTTCCGCGTCGTCGCGCGACGCCGCGACGACCTCGGCGAAGTCGCCCTCCGAGATCCGGAGCATCTCGAGCAGCGACGAGCTAAGCCCCGGCCCGATGAAGTAGACGCCCGGATTCCCGCCGGGCAGCAGCGCGCGCGCCTTGTCGATCGTGCGCGGCAGCAGCACCACGCCGTCGAGGATGGCGTGCGGCGCGCGGGGCGGGTGTTCGCGAAGGTCGAGCGGCTCCATAGAGCGGACTCTACGCCGCCGCTTCCTCCAGCCCCACCTCGGCGGTTGCATCCAGCGCGGCGGCGAGGTCGGCGATGAGGTCCTCGGCGTCTTCGAGGCCGATTGACAGGCGCAGCAAGTCGGGCGTGATGCCGAGTTCGGCCTTACGCTCCGCAGGGACCGTCTTGTGCGTCATTTCGGCCGGGCTGCAGATGAGGGATTCGGGTCCGCCGAGCGAGACCGCGAGGTTGAACAGCCGCGTCGAGCGCAGCAGTTCGAGCGCGCGCGCGCCGCCGCCGCGCACGCGGAACGAGACGATCCCGCCGAAGCCGCGCTGCTGGCGCCCCGCCAGCTCGTGATCCGGGTGCGATTCGAGCCCTGGGAAGAACACCGCCGCGACGTCGTCGCGCGTCTCGAGCCAGCGCGCGACCACGAACGCGCTCTCTTCGTGCTGCTTCATCCGTAGCGCGAGCGTCTTGGCGCCGCGCAGCGTGAGATACGCATCTTGCGGGCCGGGGACCGCGCCGACGGCGTTCTGGTGGTACGCGATGCGTTCGAACAGCGCCGGATCGTTGCAGATCACGATGCCGCCCACGACATCGCTATGACCGTTGATGTACTTGGTGGTGGAGTGGACGACGAGGTCGGCGCCGAGTTCGAGCGGCCGCTGAAAGTACGGCGAGAGAAACGTGTTGTCGACCGCAAGGATCCGGCCGGGCCCTTTCAACGCAGCGAGCGCGCGCAGATCGGCGACACGCAAGAGCGGGTTGGTCGGCGTTTCGATCCACAGCAGCTTCGTGTTCGGCCGCAGGGCAGCGCGCACGGCGTCGAGATCGGTGGTGTCGACGAACGTCGTTTCGATCCCGTAGCGGGAGAGCTCGTCGACGAAGAGGCGATACGTGCCGCCGTAACAATCGCTCGTCGCGACCAGATGATCGCCGGCCTGCAACAGCGAGCACGCGCCGAAGATCGCCGCCATCCCGGAGCCGAACGCGGCGCCGAACGCACCGCCTTCCAGCTCCGCCAGTTGGCGCTCCAGCGCCAAGCGCGTGGGGTTGCCCGTGCGCGAGTAGTCGAAGCCCTTGTCGACGCCGACCGCCTCCTGGGTGAAGGTCGCGGTCTGGTAGATCGGCACGACGGTCGATCCGGTGGACGTACAGGGGTCTTGCCCGGCGCGGATCGCCCGGGTCGAGAAGCCGTCGGTGGGGCGGCAACGGGTGCTCGTGTCGGGAGCAGAGTGGGCCGACGGTTTGGTCGACATGAGTGGCACTCCAGAGTGGGATGAGGGGAATTGAAAAAGCCCTCGCGGTCAGCGAGGGCTTTCGTAGGGGCAGCGAGCCTGAGCCCAGCTAACCCGAACGGAAACACCGCCGACCGCTTTCGCGGGTGCGCATCATTCGCATCATGAGGCCGGCGGAAAAGTTCATTTCAGGGAGGTTACCACGCCCGGCCCCGGGCGTCAAGGAAGCCGCCTGCTCGCTGGCTTTGCTTCAGACGTCAAGGATCACCCGGAGGCCCGTCGATACCTCGGCCAACCGAGTTTTTGGGGTCCCGCTCGGTACGGTAGGTCGAAATTGAACCGATAGACGTCCGTCCCGATTCACAGACCGTCAGCCAGGGTCCCGACAAATTCCTGAAGCAGGGCGCGATCCTCGTCAGCGCTTTCACTGAGGATACGAGCGACCTGAGCGTCAGCGCGCTCGCGCAGTATCCTAACCGCTGCCTCTTTGGCAGCTGAGAGCATGAATGCGGTTCGGTTCGGCGAGGCAACTTCGTCGATGACCGCGAGGTCGGCGTCGGGGATCACCATCGAGATCTTCGCCATCAGCGACTATATATCAGACCAACAGCCATAAGTTTAGCTTTTATGAACGACCTCGATATCGTGGCCGTCAGGATCGAGCACCCATGTCGCATAATAGCCAGGGTAGTATTCGGACCGAGCTTGAGGTGCTGCCTTGCTCTTGCCTCCGGCGTCCACAGCCGCTTTGTAGAACGCATCTACCTCAGCATGGTCTTTCGCTGCAAATCCAACATGCACCGCGTGGGGATCGGGCTTTCCTTCTTTGAGCCAGAAAAAAGCTCTTTTGCCGTCACCGAAACCCTTCAAATCGGGGTGTCCCTCTTGGCCCTCGTAATCGATAAAGTTTGCGATCCCGAGTGGCTTCAAGGCCTTGGCATAAAAAGCGACTGAACGTTCGAAATCACTGACCGTGAGAATAACGTGGTCTATCATATTTTGCGCCTTCGGGGAAAACACGCTAAGACCAATTCATCGGGTGAATGCGGGATACGTGCTATACGGCATAACTTAGATAGCAACCTTATGCGGCAGCGCGCCGGGCAGGCCGTGCGGGAATTTGTCCGGGGGATACCAAGTGTTGCCAGTGGGCGGATATAGCATCACGTGAAAATTTATCGCAGGCGGCGTAAGTACGATAAGTCCGTCCGACGGTAGCTGTCCTGGCCCCATCAACACGGTAGCTTCACCACGACTCTTGAGATGAAGAAAGGGACTGATCGCTCCGCCCCGGGGAGCCAGCGAGCTCGAATACTCAAACCGAACAGTGAAATCTCCGGTGTTCCCTTTCACCACGGAGAGGATGCGTGTGGCGTGAATAGACCCATAACAGATCTCGCGATAACCGGGAAGCCACTTTCGCGCGCGAGTGGTAAACGCGAAGGCCGGCGCAACGGCAACGAGTGCGGGGCCGGAATGCGAGGGCGGTCGTACGACCTGCAGCACACCCTCGTGAACCATGAGGTTCTCAAACCAGTATTGTGGCGCTTTCGAATCGAGCGGCGCAGGGAACCGTAGAGGGGCCGCACAGAGCCTTCCACCATTCATCCCCCAGATGTCGATATGTTTGCGCAACTCTGCGTCCCTTGTCGCCGCGCTGCAATCCGCGAGCAGCACAGAAGCAACGACGGCGACAAGGGTAGCTTTCACTTAATGCCGCCCGAGCGCCATCTGAGAGGTGGCGGAGCCCGGTACGTACATCAAACTGTCAGGATCAACGTAATACAACCTTGCGCGAACATGTCGATCTTTTGCTAACGACCGGCGGCTTGGGCCACGGCGCGGGCCGTGAACACGTCCGCCATCGCGGCGCGGTACGCGCCCGATGCGAACGTGTCGGACCGTGCGTCCTGACCGGACGCCGCCCCGGCGCAGGCCGCGGCGACCGCGTCATCGTCGCCGGCTCGCACTCCGGCGAGCGCACTTTCGACGCGCCCGGCCCGGAACGCCGCGTCCCCGACGCCGGTGATCGCGACGCGCGCCGCGCCGATCGAACCGTCGTTCAGCGTGAGTGCCACGGCCGAACCGACGACCGCGTAGTGCGACGCCGGATGGTGGTACTTCACGTACGCCGACTTCGGCGCCGCGTCGAAGGAGATCGCCGTCAGCACTTCGCCCGCGCCGAGCGCGGTGTCGAACATCCCGCGGAAGAACTCGCCGGCCGGCAGCTTTCGTTCGCCGCCTTTTCCGATCAGGGTGAACGTCGCATCGAGGGCGAGCAGAACGGCCGGATAATCGGCCGACGGGTCGCCGTGCGCCGACGCGCCGCCGATCGTGCCGCGATTGCGGACTTGCGGGTCGCCGAGCTGATTGGCGGCATCCCAGAGCGCGGGCGCGCTCTTCTTCAGCGCATCGCTCGCCGCGAGGGCCGCGTGTTTGGTGAGCGCGCCGATCGTTACGCGGTTCCCCTCGACGCGGATTGCGTCGAGCTGCGGAATGCCGGTGATGTCGATGAGCGTCGCCGGCGCCGCGAGCCGCAGCTTCATCATCGGGATGAGACTGTGGCCGCCGGCAAGCAGCTTCGCGTCGTCACCGTGTTCACCGAGCAGGCGGATCGCGTCGTCGACGCTCGACGCACGAACGTAGTCGAAGGCAGCTGGAATCATCGCGCTCTCCCGTTCCCGGTCTTTGCGTGCATCGCGAGCCACAGTTTCTCGGGCTTCAGCGGCATGTCGATGTGCACGACGCCGAACGGCGCCAGCGCGTCCATCACGGCGTTGGCGACCGCCGGGGTCGAACCGATCGTCCCGGCCTCGCCGATGCCCTTGATTCCTAGCGGGTTCACGGTCGTCGGGGTGACGGTGTGGTCGAGATCGTAATGCGGCACCTGCTCTGCGTGCGGGATCGCGTAGTCCATCAGCGTCCCGGTGAGCAGTTGTCCGTCGTCGTTGTAGACGACTTCCTCGAACATCGCCTGCGAGAGACCTTGCGCGATGCCGCCGTGGACTTGCCCTTCGACGATCATCGGGTTGAGCAGACGGCCGCAGTCGTCGACCGCCAAGTACTTCACGAACTCGACTTGCCCCGTCTGCGCGTCGACTTCGACGACGCAGACATGCGTGCCGAACGGGAAGACGAAGTTCGGCGGCTCGAAGCGCCGCGTCGCGTCCATGCCCGGCTCGAGGCCGGGCGGCAAGTTGTCGCCCATGAACGCCATGAAGCCGGCTTCGGCCGTCGTCATCGACCTGGACGGATCGCCCTTGACGCCGATCTTGCCGTCGCGATACTCGACGTCGTCAGGATTCGCTTCCCACGCGTGCGCCGCGATCTTGATCGCTTTGGCCTGAATCGTTTCGATCGCGAGCTTGAGCGCCGCGCCGCCGACCGCGGTGCCGCGCGAGCCGAACGTGCCGACTCCGTACTGCACCTTATCGGTGTCGCCGTGGATCACGTTGATGCTGTCGATCGGGACGCCGAGCTCGTCGGCGACGATCTGTGCGAAGGTCGTTTCCTGTCCTTGACCGTGCGGCGAGACGCCGGTCAGCACGGTGATGCTTCCGGTCGGCTCGACCCGGATCGTCGCGGAATCCCAGCCGGCCGCCGGCATCGCGGCGGACGGACCCATCCCGCAGACCTCGACGTAGGTCGAGAGGCCGATCCCCAGATACCGGCCTTCTTTGCGCAGCTCGGCTTGGCGTTTGCGCAAGCCCGCGTAGTCGACGATGTTGAGCGCTTTGTCCATCGTCGTTTCGTAGTCGCCGGAATCGTACGTGAGCCCGGTCGACGTCGTGTGCGGGAACGCGGTGTTCGGGATGAAGTTCTTGCGCCGCACCTCGACCGGGTCGAGTCCGAGGCGCTGCGCCACCAGATCCATCGCGCGCTCGATGAAGAACGTCGCTTCCGGCCGGCCGGCGCCGCGGTAGGCGTCGGTCGACATCGTGTTGGTGAAGACGCCGACCACTTCGGCTTGGATGTTCGCGATCCGATAGCAGCCGGGCGCCATCAGCAGGGTCAGCGTCGGGATAACCGGCGTTAGGAGCTGATGGTACGCGCCGAGGTTCCCGACGATGCGAAGCTTGAGGCCGGTGATGGTCCCATCGCGCTTGCACGCGATCTCCAGATCGTCGATCTGATCGCGGCCGTGGATCATCGCTTGGAACGACTCGGAGCGCGTCTCGATGTACTTCACCGGACGCTCGAGCTGCGTTGCGATCCACGAGATCACGAATTCTTCCGCGTACACGTTTAGCTTGCCGCCGAACCCGCCGCCGACTTCGGGAGCGATCGCGCGGATGTGATTCTCCGACATCCCGAGAACGACCGCGAGCTGCGTGCGCAGCAGATGCGGGATCTGCGTCGACGAGTACAGCGTGAGCTGCTGCATCCCCGCGTCCCAGTTGGCGACCATCGAGCGCGGCTCGATCGACACCGGCGCGACCCGCTGGTTGACGATGCGCTGCTTGATGATCTCGTCCGCCGCCGCGAACGCGGCCTCCGTGTCGCCGGCCGCGAACGGCATCCGGAACGCCACGTTCGTGCCGAGCGACGAGTGGACGTACGGCGGGCCTTCCATAGCCTTGAGCGGATCGACGACCACCGGCAGCTGCTCGTACTCGACCTCGACCAGTTCGGCGGCGTCCTTCGCCGCGTATGCGGTGTCGGCGATGACGACGGCGACCGCTTCGCCGACGACTCGCACTTCGTCAATCGCCAGCATGTAGTGCGGCGGCGTCTTGAGGTCGGCCATCTTGTGCGCGACCGGAAGCGACGTTTTCAAGCCCTGCGCGTGGTGGAGGTCGTCGCCGGTGTAGGCGGCGAGCACCGCGGGATGCGCCTTCGCGGCGCTGATGTCGACCTTGAGCAGTTTCGCGTGACCGTACGGGCTGCGCACGAACGCGGCGTAGACGGTGCCGACTTGCTTGACGTCGTCGACGTACGTCGCGCGTCCGGTGATGAGGCGCGGATCTTCGCGGCGGCGAATGCGCGCGCCGACCATCGTCGTGAACGCCATTAGGTCAACGCCTTCTCGAGCGCCGGGATGATGATGCCCTCACCGCTCGGCGGCGGCGCCTCCGCCGGCGGATGGATCGGCATCAGGTCGCGCACGCTGTGCAGCGGCGCGTGCTCGCGCATCGCCTTGGCGCCGGCGCGCACCGACTTCACGATGTTCTCGTAGCCCGTGCAGCGGCAGAGGTTGCCCTCGAGGCCGGCGCGGATCTGCTCGTCGGTCGGATCGGGATTGCGCTTGAGCAGATCGACGGCGCTCACGATCATGCCGGTCGTGCAGTAACCGCACTGCAGACCGTGCGCGGACCAGAACGCCTCCTGCATCGGGTGCAGTTCGTCGGCGGTGCCGATCCCCTCGATCGTGGTGACCTCGTGCCCGCTCGCCTGCACCGCGAAGACGGTGCAGCTCTTGACCGAGACGCCGTCGAGCAGCACGGTACATGCGCCGCAGCTCGACGTGTCGCAGCCGACGTGCGTCCCGGTGAGGCCGATCACGTCGCGCAACGCGTGCACGAGGAGCAGTCGCGGTTCCGCGTCGAGCGACGCTCGCTTCCCGTTGACGGTGAGATCGATCTGCATGCAACGCATCTCCGTGAAAAGCGGGGGCCGCTACGCTACCCTGCGGAAGCGGAATATCCTTGCCGATATGAGCGGCCTTCGCGCAGGCCGGTTCCAGGTTCTGCGCCCCGCCCTCCGAATCGCATACGCCCATGCCGCAGCCCGTCGACGTCGAGGACCTCCGGGACCGCCTGCTCCGCGCGGGATACGTCGCCGACACCGGCCTCGCGACCGCTCTTGCTTGTGCCGTGAGCCTCGGCCGGGCGGTGCTGCTGGAGGGCGATGCCGGCGTCGGCAAGACCGACGCGGCGCGCGCGCTCGCCGAAGTGTTCGACGCTCGGTTGCTGCGGCTGCAGTGCTATGAAGGCCTCGACCTCGCCGCGGCGGCCTATGACTGGAACTACGGCAAACAGCTCCTCGCGATCCGCGCCGCCGAGGCAGCGCACGAACGCGCGACGGACCTCTACGCCGACGAATTCCTGATCCAGCGGCCGCTGCTGGCGGCGCTGCAGGCATCCCGCGAACGCGGGGTCGTGCTGCTGATCGACGAGATCGACCGCGCCGACGACGAGTTCGAGGCGTTTCTCCTCGAGTTCTTGGCCGACTTCGCGATCTCGATTCCCGAACGGGGGACGATCGCCGCGGCGCACCCGCCGATCGTCGTCCTCACCTCGAACCGCACGCGCGACCTGCACGACGCCCTCAAGCGGCGCTGCTTCTACCACTGGATCGGACACCCGTCGGTCGAGCGCGAGATCGCGATCCTGCGCTTGCATCTGCCCGACGTCTCGACCGCCCTGGCAGGCGACGTCGCCCGGGCAGCCGCCGCGCTGCGGCACCGCGAACTGCGCAAGCCGCCGGGGATCGCGGAATCACTCGATTGGGCGCAGACGCTGCGATTGCTCGGTGCGGAGCGGCTCGACCTCGAGGTCTTTGGGCGCTCGCTCGGCGCCGTACTCAAATATCCGGAGGACATCGCGACGGCAACCGCGTCGGCCGAGGGAATCGTGGCTGCCGCGCGCACCGAAGGCGCGGCGTGAAGGACCCTGCGTGGCTCGCCGCGCGGTTCGACGCCGCGCTCCGCGCGCGCGGCGTGATCGCGGGAACGCGCCGGGCGGGCACCTTTGCCGATACCCTGCGCATTCTGCCGCCGCACGGCGCCGAAGGACTGTATTGGCGCGCGCGCGCCGCGATGCTGCCGTCGATCGGCGATCTCGAGGCGTTTCACGCCGCTTACGTCGAGTTCTTCGGAACGGTTGACGAAGCGGACGCGCTGCACCGTCTCGTTCGCACCGTCAATGCGCCGCCGCCGGCGGCGGACGCGCCGAAGCGCGCTTCGCTGCCGCCTCCACCCTCTGAACGGCCCGCCGCGGGAGCGGACGCGGAGCACGCGCCGACGCAGTGGATTGCCGCGTCGCTCGAAGAACGCATGGGCGACGCCGCTTTCGAGGATCTCGACGACGCGGAACGCGCGACGATCCTGCGTCTGATCGGGCGGGTGCGGATCGCGGCCGACGCGCGCCGGTCGCGTCGCCGGCGCGCTCACCCGCACGGCGATCGCTTCGATTTTCGCGCGACGCTGCGCGGCGCCGCGCGCACCGCGGGCGAGCTGGTGC
>JAQBPM010000202.1 GCA_028287525.1 Vulcanimicrobiota bacterium
TTCAGCCGCGTTTCGTCAGGACCGATGTCTCGGCGGACATCCCCGGCCGGAAGACGCAACCGTCAGCTGCCGCCGGCAAGCTGATCCGTACCGGAACGCGTTGGGCGACCTTCACGAAATTGCTCGGTGCCGTCAGCGTCGGCAACGTCGACAGCGCGCTCTGCGCGACCGGCGCGAGCCCGACGACCTTTCCGACGAACGAACGACCGTGACACGCGTCGACCGCGATCTCGACGTCGAGCCCCGGCCGTATCCGGTCGAGTTGGGTTTCCTTGTAGTTCGCGGTAACGAACACGCCGCCAACCGGAGAGATCGTCAAGAGCGCCTGTCCGGCGACCACCGTCTGACCCGGCTCAACGTTGCGCACGGCGATCCATCCGTCGATCGGAGAAACGATCCGCGTGCCCTCGAGATCGACCTTCGCGAGCACCACCTGAGCTCGGGCGCTCTTGACCTGAGCCGACGACACCTCGGTCAACGCGATCTTGCTCGGCACACGACTGGGTGCAGCCTGCTCCGCGACCCGTGCGCGCGCGACCGGGATCTGCGCCTGAACTGATCCCGCAGCCGCTTGCGCGGTTGCCGCGTCGGTCTTCGCCTGCGCGAGCCTGGCTCCGGCGATCCGCACGTCCATCCGCGCCGCTTCAGCCTTCGCGGACGCGGCTTCGTGCGCGGCGTGCGCCTGCGAGGCCGCCGTGCGCGCGGCATCGAGGGTGGACGATGAAACGTATCCCTGCGTCGCGAGCGCTTCGTCGCGGCGCCGCTCGGCATCGGCGTTTGACGATGCCGCAGCGGCCGCCGGCAATGCCGCGTCGGCGATCCGCACCGCGGTCAACGCCGATTCAAGCTCGGCTTGCGCAACCGAGACCGCGTTCGCCGCCGATCGCATGCGCGAGCGCGACTCCTCCTGCGCCCGTCGCGCGGCCTCGAGCATCCCGGCCTGCGTATCGACCTGGGCTCGCTGCGTCTCGCCTTCCAATGACGCCGCCGTCCGCATCGAGTTCTCGGACGCGAGAGCTGCGGCAAGGGCTGCTTGCGCCGCGGCGAGGTGCGCCTGTTCGGCGGAGTCTTCCAATACCACGACCACCTGGCCGCGGCGCACCCGCTCGTTCTGTCTCGGGAGGACCGCAGCGACCCGTTCCGGGACGCGCGTCATCACCATCACCTGATCGGTATCGATATACGCATCGTCCGTGAAGACGCGGTTCTGACCGTGCAGATACCACTGCAGGCCCCACGCGAGCGCCGCAACCGAGACGAGCGCGATCAGGCCGTACCGCAGCCACGGCCGCGCCTTCGGCAGAGGCGGTGTGACGAGTTCGCCCGCAGCGGCGGCTTCCGCGCGGGTGAAACCGTTCGGAAGCTCTTTCGTCGTCTTCACTGGGTTTTCGCTCCGATCGACGTCAGGCGCCATAAAACGGCAACCCCAGGCATAGAGATCGCGAAGAACAACGTCAGGACCAAAAATGTTTGCTCGAAGCTCACGGCGAGGGCGGCGCGCTGGACGAACCACCCGAACGTCGGGAGCGTCGCCGTGGCCGCGTCGGACGCCGACCACCCGTGTGAGATCAGCCAGTCCCGAATCGGCGCGAGCCGCAGCTCCGGCGTCAACGACCCGGTCTTCACGTGCCGCGAAAACTCCGACATCGCCGTCAGCTGCGTCTGCGCGAGCAGCGCACTCAATCCGGCGTATCCGAAACTCATGCCCAACTGCCGAGCGACGCCGGAAATGCCCGTCGCGCCATCCAAGTCGCGTTTCTCGAGCCGCGCGTTGATCAGCACGTTGAGCGGGATGTAGAACATCCCCGAGCCGATCCCCTGAACGAGACGAGGCCATACGATCTGCTCGAAGCCGACATCCTTACCCAGCATCGCGAGCCAGAACGTGCCCGCGCCCACGAGACCGATCGCGATGATGGTCAGCAGCGCGGGCGGAACGCGCGCAGCGATAGCGGAGCCGCCGAACTGGATCGCGGCGATGGAACCGAATGCGGTAGGGAGCATGCCGAGGCCCGCGAGAGCACTGTCAAAACCGAGCACCTGTTGAAAATACAGCGGCACGATAAACGCTACTCCGGTCGTGCTCACCCCCGTTATGACCGCCAGCGTGATACCGACCGAAAAAGACGGGATGCGGAGCGGGCGCAGATCGACGAGGGGCTTCGTCAAAAGCAGCTGGCGCACGACGAACGCGGCAACGAGCGCCACGCCCGAGATGAGCGCGGCCGAGATCGCCGGCGAGGAAAACCAGTCCTGGCGCGGTCCCTCCTGAAGCACGTACAACAGGCAAGCGAACCCCGTCGACATGAGACCGAGCGACGTCCAGTCGAACGGACGGCGTTCGCCGCGAACGCTCTGTTCGGGAAGGAACAGCATCCCGAGCGCAAACGCCGCGATCCCCAGCGGCAGGTTGATCAGAAACGCGAACTGCCACGACGCATTCGCAAAGATCCATCCGCCGAGCGCCGGTCCCAGGATCGGGCCGACCATGATTCCCAACCCCCAATATTTGAACGCCTTCACGTGCATGTCTTTGGGATAGGCGTCTACGAGGGCCGCGGACGACATCGTCTGCATAACGCCTGCGCCGAATCCCTGAAGCAGGCGTGCCAGCACGAGTTCGTTGAGCGATGACGACATCGCGCACAACACCGAAGCCGCCGTGAAAACGGCGATCGACACGAGGAACGACTGCTTGCGGCCGAGGTTCGCCGCGAACCAGCCGGCCAGCGGCATCGCGACCAGCATCGCCAGCATATAGGACGTGTTGATGGCCGTGATCTCATCGACGGAGACGCCGAGCGATCCCGCGAGCACGTCGAAGCCGACGTTGGTGATACCAGAGTCCATGACGGCCATCAGCACCGGGACGATCGTCGTCAGGGTGACGACCATCAAGTAGGCGCGCGAGGGCCGTGCAGACACTGCCGGTGTCATGTCGGCCAACATCCGGCGACCGATACAAAGTTCACGGCACTTCGACTATCGGCCGCAGTATCAGCCGGCACCTGCAAGAGGCGTCTGCTGGTTAGCCGCGGGTGCTGGACAAGCGTCGCGGCGGACTAGATCGCCTGGGCGCCGTCGATGCGTTGAACGGGGAGGCAGTCGGCGTAGAACGACGGCGAGAGCGCGGGGAGGTTCGCGTCGGCGGACCGGTTGCGGTCTTCGGCGGCGAGCGCGATCATCACGTCGACGACGGCAGCGTCCCACTGCGTGCCGCGGCCTTCGCTCAGCACGGCGATCGCTTCTCCATAGGAGAACGCGTCGCGGTACGGCCGGTCGCTGACCATCGCGTGGAACGAATCGGCGACCGAGACGACGCGCGCTTCGAGCGAGATCTCGTCGCCGCGCAAGCCGTACGGGTAGCCGCGGCCGTCGAAGCGTTCGTGGTGCGCGGCGACGATCGGCGCATACTGCGCGAGCGTGGGAATCTGGGAGAGGATCTCGGCGCCCGACTCGGCGTGGCGCTTCATGATCTCCCATTCGTCGTTCTCGAGGGCGCCGTTCTTGAAGAGGATGGCGTCCGGGACGCGGATCTTGCCGATGTCGTGAAGGATGCCGGCGCGCACGATGCGTTCGGTCGTCGCCGGCGTCAGGCCGACGCGGACCGCGATGCGGCGGCCCCATTCGCCGGTGGCCTGCGAGTGGCTGCACGTGGCGTCGTCGCGCGCTTTGAGCATCGCGAGCAAACTTTGGATGGCTTCCTGACCGGACGAGTCGCGGCCCTCGATGGCGGCGGATTCGTCGGACGGCATGGTCCGGGAGCGGGCTTTGACGATCTCGAGGAACACGACGATCGTGCCCAGGTCACCGTGAAAAGCGTGCGCCAGTTCCTCGGCGATCTCGCACGCGGTGTCGATCATCGCCAGGACCACCGGAAGCGCGTGCGCGTGGCGCACCATCCGCGACCAGTGGACGATCGGGTCGGGCGAGCCTTCGCCGACCGACTTCGCAAGCGTGTGCACGAGCGTGCGCACGATGAGCGGAGAGACGACGAACTCGTAACGGCGGTGCAGGCGCATGACGATATCGTTCGCAACCTCGACGCGTTGTTCGTCGAGAGTTTCAGCGAGTTGAGCGCGCGTCGAGTGCGACGCGTCGTGTGCGATGTCGTCGATCATGTCTGCAGCCGGTGTTTCAGTTATCCGGCGTATACGGTGCGCAGCGTGTCACGACGACCCGCATGTGCGCCGGCCAGCACTTCGCGTTCCATCTGCGCCACTTGGCGAATGACGTCGTGGAGCTTACCGTGCGGAAGGTCGTCGAGTTCGTCTACGACGGATTGACCGGCGGCGGCGAACACATCGTCGACATCGTCGCACCATTCCGAAATTTTGGCGGCGAAGTCGCGCAAAGGCCGCAGATCGGCGCTGTTGAGCGCGGTCCGCATCATTTTCGTCGCCGAGCGAACGAGATTCATGTTGTCGGTATTCGGGGCCATCGACGTGCACGTCTCGACGAAGAGTTGCATCTTGTCGATCGACCGGCTATCCGCTGCGAGTTGATACATGGCGCGGCGCGGACTCAGCAGCAGACAGGCGGGTTGGTCGGGGCGACGGCGGAATGGGCGACGGCGAAAACGGCAGTCATGAAGCACTCCGAAAGGGGGCTCGGTGGAAGTGCGCCGAGCATAGCACACCCCTCCGGGGGCGGCGTATGAGGCGTACACCCCATACGCGACGCGAACCCTTGCCGCGCAAGGGTTCGCCCTTCAAGAAACTTCTCAGGCGTAGATGCCGAGATCGCGAGCGCGCCGCACCGCTTCGGCACGGTTCCCGACTTCGAGCTTCGAGTAAATGCTGCCGACTTGTTTCTCGACGGTCTTCTTGGACTTCCCAAGCGAAGACGCGATGGTTGCGAGGGTCAGGCCCTCTGGTAGGGCTTTCAATATCTCGAGCTCGGCATCGGTCAGTCCGTACCGCGGACGTACCAAGCTGGCCGACGCACACGCCTGATTGATGAATCGCGCGTAGCCTCTCATCAAGGCGGGGGTCCGCTCCTCGTCCATGCCGTGGGGGGATATCAGCGACGCGAAGCGCTGCTCGGGATCGACCGTTCGGGAGAGTGCGCGCCGCCCGCGCGTCGTGTCCCCGACAATGATGCAGACCGCCGCGGCCAGAATGCGCGCGATCCGCCGCCGGCGCGCATCGAACAGAGGCTCGTTGCCGGATCGCTCGCTCGTTTGACTGATCGCGCGCCGGGCGAAACTGCGGGCGAGATCGAGCTGCCACGTCGTCAGGGCGACAACGGCCAAGAGCGCGTCACAGAGCGAGCGCTCCGGGAGCGAGAGCTGGTCGGATTGCCGCAGCGACGTGAGCGACGCGCGCGCGACCTCGAAGTGACCGGCCCAGCCAGAAGACAACACTTCGGAGATGACGTAGTTGAAGCGCGTGAGATAATATTGCTCGTTGAGCGGATTGGCGAACAGGCGCCCCCGAATCGAGCCGAACCGGCGCGAGTCGCCGGCCTCCGCGGCGGTCTCGAGCTGCGAGAGCAGCCCGAGATTCTCGAGCGAAGCGTCGCCCGCCAGGTGGGCGCTCATCGTCATGCGCCGGGCGTAAAACCGCGTCACGTCGGGATCGGAGAGCCAGTCGTGCGCGATCACGTACAAGATCGAGTACGACTTCGCGGCGTTGCTATGTGACTCGATGCGCTCGAACCATCGCGCGGCTTCCAGCGCTCGCTCTTGCGCTTCCTCGAAATCCTCGCGGTAGAACGCGGCCAGCCCGGTCCGCTGCAGGGTGCGGCCGACGATCGACGCGTTGTCCATTCCGCGCCCGATCTCCAGCGCTTCGCGGGAATATGCGGCGCTCGCCACGTCAGCGCCCTGCCGGGCGGCAACGATCGCCCGCATCGAGAGAAACGCCGGGACCAGTTCTTCCGCGACGTCTTCGGTCGTTTCGAGCAGCCGCGCCACTTCGTCGATCTCGTTGGTGCTGACCATGACGGGCATCAACAAGTCCAGGATGTATGCTCGAACGCGGCCGTCGGAATGCGCGGCCGAGCGCTTCAGCAATGCAAGTCCGCCAGGCATGTCGCCGCCCGTGACCGCCTTCATCCCGCGCAGCGCGATCGCGATCGGATCGCGAATGCGCGCCGAGGCGGGGAACCGCCCGAGCAGCGCGACGATGTCCGCATGCCGGCCCATCGCGCAGGTCTCGTAGAAATGCTCGAGCGTCACCACCGGCTCGGAGGGGTGGCCGTTCAGCATCGGTCGACTTCGCGGGTGCCGTGCGCATGGAGCGCCGCCCCCACCCTTGAGGCGGCGTACCGAGGCGACGCGCCGCATGGAGTGCGGCCCATTAAGTAGCGACCGTTGACGACGCCCGCCTGAACTCCTGTCGAGAGCGGCCGCTCGGTACGCTCGGCGCACGAAGGCTAGAAGACCTTCTTCGCGCTCTCGCCCCACGGGAAATCATCGCCATGCCGCCTCCGCCGATCTGCCGCCATGCTTCGCTCCGCACCCCGCGCCTTCATCGCGCCCGCCTCGCCTCAATACAAGCGCGCCTCGGCCAAGTCCAAGTCGTACTGGACCGTGCGGAAAATGTCGTCCGGGATCTCGCCGCGGTCGCGCAGCTGCATGATCGCGCGCCGCTCCGCTTGGATCGCGATGCGCTGCGCTTCGTGATCGAACCGGCTCTCCGCGCTCTCGCCGGCGTCGCCGTCGGGCTCGTGACGCCGCAGGTGCTCGATGCGATGCCGGTACTCGTCGCGCAGCCGCTCGAGCACTTCCCGCTCGTACGGCGCGGTGTGGTCGCGCTCCAGCTCGTCGATCGCCCGCAATCCGGCTTCCAGCGCCGCGATGCGCACGGCAATTTCGCGCTGCTCGCCGTCACTGGCGCCGCCGACCTTCAGCCAGCGCAGCAGCGGGATCAGCGTGAGTCCCTGTCCGACGAGCGTCACGAAGATGACGACGAACGTGATGAACACGATCGCGTCGCGGCCTGGGAAGAGCGTGCCGCTCGGCGTGCGGTACGGGATCGCCAGCGCCGCCGCGAGCGAGACGATCCCGCGCATCCCCGTCCAGCCGATGATCGCAAGCGAGGACCACGGCTGGACCGGAGCGCTTTTGCGGAACGCGTGGATCCATCGCGTGATCAGCCCCACCGAAAAGACCCACACGAGCCGCACGACGATCAGCACGAGGCTCACGCCCAGCGCCGCGGGCAGCAGCACGAGCGCCTGAGTGCCCGCGGCGAAGAGCGCGCGGAGCTGCAGTCCGATCGTCAGAAAGACGAAGGCGTTGAGCAGGTAGATCCACAGCGTCCAGAAGTTCGCCGCAAGCAGCCGCGACTCGGGCGTGTAGACCACCGACGACCGGCGCGAGATCAGGATCCCCGCGACGACCGTCGCCAGAACGCCGGAGACGTGCAGCGCCTGGCCCGCAAGATATGCCGCGTAGGCGGCGCCGATGATGCTGAGGGTGTCGATCAGCGAATCGCTCAGATCGTACTTGCGCAGCCACAGCGCGAAGCGCTCCACGGCCCACCACACCCCGAGTCCCACGGCGATCCCGCCGACGGAGACCAACACGAACGAACCGGCGGCCGATGCGAGCACGAACGCGCCGGTCACCGCGGCGGTGATCGCATAGCCGTAGATCACCAGCGCCGTCGCGTCGTTGACCAGCCCTTCACCCTCGAGCACCGCCACGATGCGGCGTGGGACCGCGAAGCGTTCGAAGGTCGCGCCGGCCGCGACGGCGTCGGGCGGCGCGACGATCGCGCCGAGCACGAAGGCGCCGGCCCAGCCGAGGCCGGGGATGGCGCGTTCGGCAAACATGGCGACCACGACCGTGCTCACGACAACCAGGGCGATCGCCAGCCGCAGAATGGAGCCCAGGTTGCTGCGGAACATCGTCCAGTCGGTCCGCCAGCCGCCGCTGAACAGCAGCGGCGGAAGCACCGCCAGGAAAATCCAATCGGGCGAGATCCGGACCGGCGGCAGGCCGGGAAGGAACGCAAGCACCGTTCCGGCGAGAACGAACACGATCGGATACGGCAGCGCGAGGCGCTTCGCGACGACCGCGAAGGCGATCGTCGCGACCAAGCCCACGAAGAGAAGTACTGGTTCGCTCACGAGCCCATCTCGTTCGAGCAGGCGGTCACCGTCTCCGCGGGTACGAGGCCTTCGTGCGAAATGATACGGCCGTCGTGGACGAGACCATCGACTCGATCGCCGAGCTCGAGCGCCGCATGCTGGCCGACGCGTCCCACCATCAGCGGGCCATCGAGCTGGTGACGCAAAGCATCGGCCGGCCGCGGGCGCTGTACCTGGCGATCGCCTTCCTGCTGGCCTGGATCGCGGGGAACATCGTGGCGCTGGCGATGACGCACACCGCGCCCGACCCGCCGCCCTTCGCTTGGCTCGCGCTGACCTGCACGGTGGGCTCCTTCCTCATGACCTTCATGATCTTGATCAGCGCCAATCGCGGGGATGCCTTGGACGAGCAGCGGGACCGGCTCTCCCTGCAGATCGCCCTACTGACCGATCGCAAGACCGCCAAGATCATTTCGCTGCTCGAAGAACTCCGTCGGGACTTGCCCAGCGTGCGCAACCGGGTGGACAACGAAGCCAGCGAGCTCTCGCAGGCGACCGATCCGCACGCTGTCTCTGCCGAACTTGACAAGCGAACTCCCAACCTCAGCGATTCGTTCGAAAAGTGACGCTACCCGGTTTGAGAGGACGACGCTGACGCGCCCCGAACCCGGGGCGAGTCGTGCGGAAGCCTCGTGCTCCGCTCTTTTCGCGTCAGCACCTCGAAGAACCGGAGAACCGATGTCCCGTACTTTCCGCGCCGTTGCCGCATTCGGCATTGCCGCGCTCTGCGTCTCGCTCGCCGCGTGCTCGACCTCGAGCGGCGCCGGCGGCGACGTCGCGTCCGTGAACGGCCAAAAGATCAGCCGCGCCGACCTCGACAAAAAGCTCGAGTCCAGCCCGGCCGCGCGCCAAATGCTCACCACGCTGGTCCAGCAGTCGCTGATCGACCAGTACGCGCGCGACAAGAAGGTCGACGTCAGCCAGGCCGACATCGACAAGAAAGAAGCCGAGATCAAGGCTAAGTACCCGGCCGGCCAGTTCGAGCAGATCCTCAAGCAGCAGAGCCTCACCGAGCAGGACGTGCAGGCGATCCTCAAGCAGCAGCTCGTGCTCGAGAAGGCCGTCGCGCCGCAGGTCAAGGTCTCGGACGCCGACATCAAGAGCTTCTTCGACAAGAACCACGCGACGTTCGACAAGCCGGAACAGGTCCGCGCGCGCCACATCCTGGTCGCCGACGCGGCGACCGCGAACACCGTGCTCGCCAAGGTGAAAGCCGGCGGCAATTGGGACGCGCTCGCGAAGCAGTACTCGACCGATCCCTCCAGCAAGGACAAGGGCGGCGAGCTCGGGCTCTTCGGCCGCGGTCAGATGGTGCCGGCATTCCAGGACGCCGCGTTCGGCGCGAAGGTCGGTCAGGTCGTCGGGCCGGTGAAGTCGCCGTTCGGTTACCACGTCATCCAAGTCGAAGAAAAGAAGCCCGCGACGAAGGCGACGTTCGCCTCGGTCAAGGACCAGATCCGCACCCAGCTCACCCAGCAGCAGCAGGCGCAGCAGGTCCCGGTCTTCCTCCAGGGCCTCCGCTCGTCCGCGACGATCACGGTCTACGACGACCGCTACAAGGACGCGTTCCCGCCGGCGGCCCCGTCGCCGGCTGCCGCAGCCCCGGCAGCGACCAAGTAGCTCAAGGCAAGACGCGAGGCGGGAGTCGGATAGACCCCGCCTCGCGAACTTCCCGGCTATGATTCGCATCGTCGGGCTCGGCCCGGGTGACCCGGGACTGCTCACGCTGGGAAGCCGGGAATCGCTGCGCGCGGTCGGACGCGCCGCGACGGTGCTGGCCCCGCCGGAGCTCGTGCGATTCCTCGAGAGCGACGGAATCACGATCGAGCGCAGCTTGATCACCGATCAGGGACTCTTTCTGCGGGGATCGAGCGAGGTGATCGACACCTTCGCAGATCGGGTCGACGACCGCGAACTGGGCCTGGGCGTGCTGGGCAACCCGCTCTCCGATTTTCTCGGCCTGCCGATGTTGCTGCGCGCGCTCGAGCGGCGCGGCATCTCGGCCGAGATCGTGCCGGGGATGCCGCGCGCGACGCTCTCCGCCTCGATCACGATGCCGCTGATCCCGCTGCCGCCCGGATCGACCCGCCACACGTGGGACGATCTGGTCGAGATCATGGCGCGGCTGCGGCGTTCGTGTCCGTGGGATCGCGAGCAGACGCACGCGTCGCTGGTCCGCTATCTCATCGAAGAAGCGTACGAGGTCGTCGACGCGATCGAGCACGGCACCGACGCCGACGTGTGCGAGGAACTCGGCGACCTGCTCTTCCAGATCGTGTTCCACTCGCAGTTGGCGACCGAACGCGGCAAGTATTCCGTCGCCGACGTGATCGACGGGCTCTCGAACAAGATGATCCGACGCCATCCGCACGTGTTCGGCGACGTCGCGGTCGCCGACGTCGCCGACGCGTGGGCCAATTGGGAGCAGCTCAAATCGCAGGAGGCGACCGGGCAAGCGCGCGCGTCGAAGCTCGACGGCATCCCGGCGCACTTGGGCGCGCTGCAGCGCGGCCAGAAGATGCAGGAGAAAGCCGCGCGCGTCGGCTTCGATTGGACCGACCCGCGCGACATCACCGAGAAGCTCTCCGAAGAGCTGCGCGAACTGGCCGACGCGCGCATCAAAGCCGGCGACCTCAAACCCGAAGATCCGCACGTCCGCGAAGAGCTCGGCGACGTGCTGTTCACGGTCGTGAACTTGGCGCGCCGGCTCGGCGTCGACGGCGAGGGCGCGATGCGCGACGCGAACGCGAAGTTCGAGCGGCGGTTCCGCTACATGGAAGCGTACGCGATCGCCAGCGGACGGCAGTTGGCGGACATGACGCTCGACGAGCTCGAGGATCTGTGGCAGCAAGCGAAGATCGCGGCGTGACC
>JAQBPM010000227.1 GCA_028287525.1 Vulcanimicrobiota bacterium
GCGCGGGGCGGACCCGTTCGGCCGCCTCGTCGTCGCAGATGAAGAACACGCCCGCATCGTTGACATTGATCATGTCGATCGAGATGCCGTGTTCGGCGATGCGGCCGAGCACGTCGCGGTCGACGTCAGAGCGCTCGAGGTCGTCGGTGAGCCCTTGGATGATGCGGCAGAACGTCACGTCGTCGATGATCGCAAGGCCGGTGACCGGACGGCCGGGATCGACCGGGGCTGAGTCGTCGATCGTCGTCCCGACGTTGCTGCGCAGGCCTTTCACGACGTACGGCGTCGCGGTCGCGTGCGCCAGCGAGGCGGCTTTGTGGTGCATGATCTTCGCGCCGTTGCCGGCGAGTTCGACCATCTCGGCTTGCGTGACCCGATCGAGCGCGTGCGCCCCGGCGACGCGGCGCGGGTCTGACGTCATCACGCCGGAGACGTCGGTGTAGATTTCGACCGCCGACGCACCGAGCGCGTCGCCCAGCGCAACCGCGGTCAGATCGCTGCCGCCGCGTCCGAGCGTCGTCGTCGCGCCGGCGCGCGTGCCGCCTTGAAAGCCGGTGACGACCGGAATGATGCCCGCCGAGATCAGCGCGCGAACCGATTCCGGATCGACGCTTTGAATCTCTGCGTCGCCGAAGTTGTCGTTGGTGACGATGCCGGCCTGAAATCCGGTCATCGCCTGCGCCGGAAAACCGAGCGAGGTCAGCAGTTCGGCGAACACCGCACACGAGATGGTCTCGCCGCAGGCGAGCAGCAGATCGCGGTTCGGCCCGTTCCGCACCGGCCCGAGCAGCGCCGAGAGCGAGTCGGTCGCATACGGCTCCGGCGTCCGTCCGATCGCCGAACACACCACGACCGGTTTGTCCCCGCGCCGCACCGCATCGAGCACCCGCGAAGCCGCAACTTCCCGCAGCTCCCGCGTCCCAAGGGACGAACCACCGAACTTGATAACCGTGACGTTCACGCTTGTGTCATCCTGGCTACTACCGTGTCATCCTGAGCTTGTCGAAGGACGGGACCGAACCGGCCCTGCGAGATGAGGAGTTCGAGGATCTGCACGCCGTTGGTGGCGGCGCCTTTGCGGAGCTGGTCGCCGACGACCCACATCTGGAAGCGCGTGTCGGTCGGATCGTCCGGTTCGGGACGCAAGCGCGCGACGTGCACGAGATCGGTGTCCTCGACGTCGCGCGGCGTCACGATGCCGCGTTCGTGAAAGACGACGCCGGGCGCGTTACGCAGCGCCTCGGCGAGCTCGCGGACGTCGGTCGCGCGTTCGGTCCGGAAGAAGACGGCCTCGCTGTGGGCGCGCATCACCGGGACGCGCACGGTCGTCGCTGCGATGCGCAGGTCCGGACGGTTGAGCATCTTGCGCGTCTCGGCAACGACTTTCTGCTCTTCTCCGGTGTCGCCGTCTCCGTCGTACGAGCCGACCTGCGGAACGACGTTGCGATGGATCGCCGCGGCGAATGTCGTCCCCGGCTCGGCTCCGCCTTCTTCCGCCGCAAGTGCGTCGAGCCCGGCCCGGCCGGCGCCGCTCACCGCTTGATACGTCGCGACGCGCACGGAGCGCAGCCCGACGGCGCGGTCGAGCGGTGCGAGCGCCACGGTCAGCACGATCGCCGTGCAGTTCGCGACCGGGAAGAGTCGATCGTCCGCGCCGATCGCATGCGGGTTGACCTCGGGGATCACGAGCGGGACGTGCGGCGCGAGCCGGAACGTCGAGGTGTTGTCGATGACGACGATGCCCGCTTCGACCAGCGACTCGGCGAGCTCCGCGCTGGCATCGTCGCTCGACGCGAAGAACGCCACGTCGGGCCGGTCGGCCAAGAGCCGTTCCCGCGTCGCAGCCGCGACCGGCACGGTTTTGCCGCGAAACGACAGCCCTTCGGGCCGTTCGCGCGAAGCGTACGCCAGCAGCTCGTCGATCGCGATGCTGCGCTCGTCGAGGACGCGCAGGATCGTTCCGCCGACGACGCCGGTCGCGCCGATGACCGCTAGTCGCATGCCGCCAGCTTTTCGTTCACGATGGCGTCGAGACCGATCACGAGCCCGGTTTGGTTGCGCACCCCGCGCACGGCCGCGACGATTCCGGGGCCGAACGACTCACGCGAGAGCGAGTCGTGGCGCAGGGTGAGCGTCTCGCCGGTACCGCCGAAGATCGTCTCCTGATGCGCGAGAAGTCCCGGAAGACGGACGCTGTGAATCGGCGGCAACGGCGCGCCGGCTTCGTGGATCCGCTGCGCCGTCAGTTTGGCCGTACCGCTGGGCGCGTCGCGCTTCGCGTCGTGATGCAACTCGATGATCTCCGCACGGGGCATGACGCGCGCCGCCTGCGCCGCGAAGCGCATCATCAGCACCGCGCCGAACGAAAAATTCGGAACGAACATCGCCGTCACGCCGCTTTCCTCGCAGCGAGCCCGCAGGACGCGGAGCTCGTCGTCGCTCCACCCGGTCGCGCCGATCACCACCGGCACCTCGGCGTCGAGCGCCGCGCGCGCGACGTCGAGCGTCACCGGGTACACGGTGCAGTCGACGATGACGTCCAGCCCAGACGACGCGAACGCACGCAGATCGTCTCCCCGCGCAAACGTGGAGGCAAGCTCGAGATCGTCTTCGGCTTCAACCGCGGCACAAGCCACGCGCCCAAGCCTCCCGAGCGCGCCGGCGACGCCGACACGCAGCATGCGTCGGCTAGACCACTTTCTCC
>JAQBPM010000244.1 GCA_028287525.1 Vulcanimicrobiota bacterium
TGAGGAGAGAACGATGCAAGACTGCTCCTTCTTCCACACGTACGGGGTTAGTTGACGGGTTCGGGCGGAAGAAATCGCCCTAGCGCCGACCGGCGCATTCACCCCTACCGGGATCGTCCCCCGCTCCGGCGCCTGCCGCACCGGACTCCGTGATCAAATCGCAGGCAAGTTCGAAACCGATGGAGCGTTGAACGCTTCACCGACCCGGTGGCCCCCCATTAGTAGGGACCACAGGACTGGGGATAGGACTTTTTAACGCCTATCTCCTCCCCATGCATCCAGCTGCCCCGTAAAGTTGTTCTGGGACACTCCCAGTCGCCTAGCCCAGGGCGCGAATCGTATCGGCGACGGATTTCGCGACCGCGTGCGTGCGGTCGTGGTCCCGGCCCTCGACCATGACGCGCACCAAGGGTTCGGTTCCGGACGGACGGACAAGGATGCGCCCGTCGCTGGCCAGCTCCCGTTCGGCGGCGGCAACGGCGAGGCGCACCGTGGGATGCTCGGCGACCGATTTGTCGGCGACGCGCACGTTGAGGAGCACTTGCGGATAGGCGGTGATCCCGGCGGCAAGCACGTGCAGCGGCGCGTTCGTGCGCGCCGCGAGCGAGAACAGCGTAACGGCCGACATCGGTCCGTCGCCGGTCGTGCCGCGCACGAGATCGATGACGTGGCCGGATTGCTCGCCGCCGAATCGATAGCCGCCGGCGCGCATCGCTTCGAGGACGTAGCGATCGCCGACCGCCGCGCGAATCAAGCGGATCCCGGCGCGTTCGAGCGCCTTCTCGAAGCCCATGTTCGACATCACCGTGCCGACGACGGTGTTCCCGGGGAGCTCGCCGCGCTGCTGGAGGTCCTGCGCGATCGCCAGCATGACGTGATCGCCGCTGAGCACCTCTCCGCGTTCGTCGACGAACAGCGCGCGGTCCGCGTCGCCGTCGAAGGCCACGCCGACGACGCGGTCGTTGCCGCGCGCGATCTCTTCCCGCACGCGCGCCTGCAGCATGCGCAGATCGGTCGCGCCGCATTCGACGTTGATGCGGCTGCCGTCGTCCTCGGCGTTGAGCGCGATGACGTGCGCGCCGAGACGTTCGAAGATCTTCGGGCCGATGAGGTGCGCCGCGCCGAACGCCGCGTCGACGACGACGGTCAGCCCGTGCAGGTTGCCGCCGGCTTCGACCAACAGCGAGAAGTAGCGGTCGATCAAGCCGCGCGAATGGGTCGCGATCCCGATGTCCAAGCCGGTCGGCCGCGGCAGCGAGGGCGAGTCCAGCAGCGATTCGATCTCGTCTTCGACCGCATCCGAGAGCTTGAACCCATCGGCGCCGAAGAACTTGATGCCGTTGTCTTCGATCGGATTGTGCGAGGCCGAGATCATCACGCCGGCCGCGGCATCGATCCGCGTCGTGATCGCCGCGACGCCGGGCGTCGGGACGACGTCGACCTGCACGACGTTGCGTCCGGTCGACGTGATCCCCGCGACGATCGCGCCTTCGAGCATGGGACCCGAGAGCCGCGTGTCGCGGCCGACGACGATCGGCCGGTCCATCGGCTGATCGTGTCCGATCACGGCCGCGCCGGCTCGTCCGACCGCGTACGCGAGCTCCGGCGTGAGGTCGCGATTTGCAACGCCGCGCACGCCGTCAGTCCCGAAATATTTGCCCACTGCTACTTGTGCGTTCCTTGACCGCTCGGCGCGACGAAGTGCGCGCGGACGCGCACGAAGTTGGGTGAAATCTGTACGCCCGGAATCTCCGTACCGCGCGCGTCGATCGGCGTCGGCCGGATCATCTTGTCGAACGGCTCCGGCTTCGCGGGGATCGGAATCTCGACGCGCACGCCGGTCACCCGCGAGAGATCGGTCGCGACGCCGCGGATCGTCGTCGTCGCCGGATTGACCTCGGCCGATTCGACCACGACGCTGCGCCGGTCGCCGACGTAGTCGAAGCTGACCGGAACGCTGCGCTCTTCGAGGCGGTCGAGGCCCAGCGTCACCGATGCCGGCGAGAGCGACTTGATCGCCACGTCCGGCGAGACGATCTTCACCGGGACGTTGTGGAAGCCGGGGTCCACCAGATCCCCCACGTCGAGAACGGCTTGCACTTGGTCGGGTTTGATCGCGGTGCCGTTGCGCGGCACCTCGATCACGACCGTTGCGACCTTGTCGGTGTAGCGCGCCTGGTAGCCGGGCCTGAGCCCCGTCACGACGATCGGAACGGACAGCGTCTGATCGAAGCGGGCGGTCGTCCCGGGTGCGGCGGCAAGGTGGAAGTAGCCCCACGCGGCGAGCGCGAGGCATACGGAGACCACCTTAAGTGTGAAGTTGTTCCTTACGAGGTTGAGCACGAGGGACCCGAGTCAGCAGGTTGGCGAGCAGGTTGCCGTCGGCCTTGGCGGCCCGGCGGTTCGGTCGGATGCACGCGGCAAGAACGCGGCGCAGGCGCTCTTCGTCGTCGATCGGCACCGAAAGCCGTCCGGCGCGCGCCACCGAGACCAGGCCGCTCTCTTCGCTCACGACGACGACCACGGCGTCGGTCTGTTCCGTCAGACCGACCGCCGCCCGGTGCCGGGTACCGACGTGGCGATCGATGGCGATGACGTTGTCGCTGAGCGGGAGGAAGCACGCGGCGCCCTCGACGATCAGGTCGCGCACGATCACCGCGCCGTCGTGCAGCGGTGAGGCTTTGTTGAAGATTGCGATCAGCAGGTCGTATGAGAGGCGCGCGTCGAGCGCCGTGCCGCTCTCGACGTACTCGCGGAGCCCGGTCTGCTGCTCGATCACGATCAGCGCCCCGATGCGTTCGCGCGCGAGACCGAAGCCGGCTTGCGCGACGACGCGAATCTGCTCCGCGGCGACTTCGTCCTCGGCGCGGCGATCGCGCACGAACAGCCGTCCGCGGCCGAGCTGCTCGAGCCCGCGGCGCAGTTCCGGCTGGAAGATGATCGGCAGCGTGACCGCCGTGCCCAGCAGCAGGTACTGCATCACCGTGGCCAGCACGAGCAGATGCAGCAGGTTCGAAACGGCTAAGATCACGACGAGGGCGAAGAGCCCCAGCATGATCTGGACCGCACGGGTGCCGCGAATGAGGAGCAGCAGATAATACGTCAGGACCGACGTCGCGACGATGTCGATCGCGTCGGTGAAGGTGAAGCTGATCGGGATGTGCGGCCAGTTCACCGGCGCGGCTTCCCGAGGTACGTCTCCAGAATCCGGTGGGCCGCGAGCTCGGGATCGCCCAAGCCTGCCGCGGCGCGCGCCGCCGCGTCCTCGACGGCCAAGTCTTGGGGCGACTGGGCCGGGACGAAGACGGACTCGATCGCGACCAGATCGTCGACGAGCTCGGCCGCGGTGATCGCGTCGTCGAAGCGCACCACGACCGACGCCCCGTCTTCGACGACGTCGAGCACTCCAACGGGGCCGCCCGGGCCGCCCAAGGCATCGACCACGTTCGCGCGAGCGAGCGGGTCGACGAGCATGACGGTGCGGCTGACGATCACCCCCACTGCGTTCGCGTGAGTGACGACGGACTCCGCCGCGCTCGCGTGATCGCGGTCGG
>JAQBPM010000270.1 GCA_028287525.1 Vulcanimicrobiota bacterium
GATTTGAACCTGCGTATCGCTTTCGCGAGCCGAATTTACAGTCCGGTGCCATTAACCACTCGACCACCGACCCAGGGTGGGGACCCGCTGAGATACGCGCCCCCCGAGTCCCGTTCCTACCGGTTCGAACCGGCTCGCGGGCAGGGGCCGCGAGGCCGTGCGGTACCGGATGAGGAAAAAACCGAGCGCGCCGACGTAGCTCAGTGGCTAGAGCATCTGCCTTGTAAGCAGAGGGTCGTGGGTTCAATCCCCACCGTCGGCTCTGCATCTTTCTTGCGAATCGAAGCGTCGTTTCTGAGGTGAGCGAGCCGATCGAAGTCAACCCCGCGTGGCGCCGGAACGGCGGACTAGCGCTGGTCTGCGAGAAGTGCCTGAACGTGCGCTTCCCTGAAGATTTCCCGGAGCACGCCGGCGACGAACGCCTCAAGTTGCGCGAGTGGCTCAAGGACCGGCTCAAGCGCGAAGGCTACTGGGGTCCGATCCGCGCGACCGGGACCACCTGTCTCGACGTCTGCGCGAAGGGGCGGGTCACGATCTTCCTCGACCCGGTCGCTCGGGACGGCGAACCGAAGTGCCTCGTGTTCGACCCGCTCGAGGACCGCGAACTGATCTATCAGACGATCGTGCGCGAGCTCGGGCCGCCGCAAAGCCACAAAGCGGCGTCGTAAGCCCGGCGGGCCGGCGGCGACGTGGAGGCGCATGAGCGATTTCGCGACCGCCGGGACGGCGGCCGGTCGCTGGCGGCGCAGCTGCAAGGCTACGCCGGCCGGCGCGATCTCCTGGTTCTCGCGCTCCCTCGCGGCGGCGTCGCGGTCGCGCATGAAGTCGCGCGCGCGCTGAGGGCGCCGCTGGATCTCGCGATCGTCCGCAAACTCGGCGTCCCCGGCCGCGAAGAGCTCGCGCTCGGCGCGATCGGCTCCGGCGGCGTCATCGTCCTCAACGACGACGTGATCGACGCGCTGCGGATCGATCGCACCACGATCGACGAAGTCATCGCGCGCGAGCAAATGGAACTCGCCCGGCGCGAGCTGCGCTACCGCAACGATCGCCCGCTCCGCGACCTGCGCGGTGCGACCCTCATCGTGGTCGACGACGGTCTGGCTACCGGCGCGAGCATGCTCGCGGCGGTCGCGGCCCTGCGCGTGCGCGAACCTGCTCGAATCGTCGTCGCGATCCCGGTCGCGGCGACGGAGACGTGCGAACTCGTGCGGCACGCGGCGGATGAGGTGGTCTGCTGCTGGACGCCCGTGCCGTTCGGCGGCGTCGGCGCGTGGTACGAAAACTTCACGCAGCTCAAAGATGCCGACGTGCGGCGGTTTCTCACCCGTCGGTGAACGAATGAGACCCCGCGCGAGCGGGGTCTCATTCGTTTCCGTCCGGATCCTCGAAGGCGTCGGCTGACGGATCAGCTACGCGCCCCTAGGTCCCTTCAAGGAAGCTCGATCTCGGCGAGGTTCTTCTCGATCTTTCGCTTCACGCGCTGCAGCGCGTTGTCGATCGACTTCACGTGCCGATTCAGATCGCGCGCCATCTCCTGATAGGACTTGCCTTCCAGGTACGAGAGCAACACCTGCGATTCGAGATCGGAGAGGTTCTCTTGAATGCGCGCCTTGATGTCTTCCGAGACTTCCTGATTGATCACGAGCTCTTCGGGATCGGAGGTCTTCTGCGAAGGCATCACGTCGAGCAGCGTGCGTTCGCTGTCCTCGTCGTAGATCGGTTTGTTGAGCGAGATGTACTGATTGAGCGGGATGTGTTTCTGCCGGGTCGCGGTTTTGATCGCGGTGATGATCTGCCGCGTGATACAGAGCTCCGCGAAGGCGCGGAAACTCGAAAGCTTGTCCGCCTTGAAGTCGCGAACGGCTTTATAGAGACCGATCATCCCTTCTTGGATGATATCCTCTCGGTCCGCGCCGATGAGGAAGTAGCTCTTTGCCTTGATCCGGACGAAGTTCTTGTACTTGTTGAGCAAGAACTCCATGGCGAGATTGTCGCCGGATTTCGCCGCTGAGACGAGGTCTTCGTCCGGCCGCTCGTGATATTCGAGGGCCTCGGCGGCGGGCTGCGTGAGCGCCAAGTGAACCTACCTTGCCAGGAACGGTCAGGCACGAAAACGCGGGCCGGAGCCCGTCGAGCCGTGCATGACCGTCCTAGTATAGGAGGGTCCTGCTAATGGGTCAAGGACAAGGGAGGCCTTCAGCGGCTTTGTACGGTCGGATCACCGAGCCGCGACGGCAAACCAGCCCTACGCTTGCTGAGCACCCTCGTCGGGGACGGACCGCCGCTGCCGGACCGCTTCGTACAGCAGGATGCCCGAGGCGACCGAGGCGTTCAGCGAGCCCACGCGGCCCAGCAGTGGGATCGAGACGAGGCCGTCGCACTCGCGCTTGACCAGCGCCGAGATCCCCTCGCCCTCGGCCCCGATGACGAAGGCGGCCGGACCGTCGAAGCGCAGCTCAGTGTACGGTTTCGCCCCTTCTCCGATCGCCGCGCCGTATACCCAGACACCGGCCTTCTTCAGGGTGCGGACCGCCTGGGCGACGTTGGCGACCCGCGCGATCGGGACGAACGCCGTCGCGCCGGCCGACGATTTGCGGACGGTCGGGTTGACGCCGGCGCTGCGCCGCTCCGGCAAGATCACGGCTGTCGCGGCCGCGCATTCGGCCGACCGGATGATCGCGCCGACGTTGTGCGGATCGGTCACGTGATCGAGCACGACGTAGAGCGCGGGGCGGTCCCCCTTGCCTGCGTCGATCACCTCTTCGAGCGTCACGTATTCGAACGGCTCGCCGAACGCGACCACGCCTTGGTGCGCCTTGTACGGGAACGACGCGAAGTACGCCCGGCTCTCGAAGCGCACCGGAACGTTCGCCGCGCGCGCGCGCTCGAGCAGATTCTTCAGCACCGGGTCGCGCTTGCGATCGTCGCCGACGTGGATGTGGCGCAGCGGCTCGCCGGCCACCAGCATCTCGTCGACCGCGTGCACGCCGTAGATCACGTCGTCGAGATCGATCCGCGGCGCGCGGCGCTGCGGTTCGGGACGTCCTGCACCTATGCGCCGGCGGCGGTCCACGTCGTACCCTCCTTGGAATCCTTGAGCGCGATCCCCTCGGCGGCGAGCGCGTCGCGGAGTTTGTCGCTCAGCGCGAAGTCCTTTGCCTTGCGAGCCGCGATGCGCGCCGCGATCACGGCTTCGATCGCCGGTTCCGGCGCGTGTCCGTTGAGGTGCACGGCGTCGCCCAAACGCGCCGCCAGCCGCTCGACGAAACCGTCGTCGAGCGTGGAAAGCACGGTGCGAACGCGGCTCTCCGTCGAGAACGCGTCGAGCGCGGCGTCGTCGAACGCCGGTCCGATGCCGAGGATGGCGCCGGCGTCGCGCAGCACCGCCAGCGCCGCGCCGGCGTTGCCCTCCGCGACGATCGTTTGCGTGGTATTCGCCAATTTGAAGAGCGCCCCCAGCGCGCTCGACGTGTCCATGTCGTTGTCGAGCGCGGCGAAGACCTCGTCCGCGTTCACGCCGGAGCCTCCGCTCGGCTCGGTGCGCGCCGCTTCGCGAAAACGGTACGCGGCCTTCTGCAGCCGTTCGAGCGCGGTCTTCGCGCCGGCGATCGAGTCCTCGGTGAAGTTCATCGGCTTCTGATAGCCGGTGCTCAGGAACAGCAGCCGAATCGCCAGCGGGTCGTGCCGGTCGAGGAGCGCGGAGAGCGGCTCGAAGTTGCCGAGCGACTTCGACATCTTGCGGCCTTCGAAGTTGAGCAATCCGCCGTGCGACCACATTACGGCCATCGGCGGCGCATCCATCAGCGGCTCGCTCTGCGCGATCTCGTTCTCGTGATGCGGGAAGATGAGGTCGTACCCACCGCCGTGCAGATCGAACGGTACGCCGAGCAGCGCGCGCGACATCGCGCTGCACTCGATGTGCCAGCCGGGCCGGCCTTCGCCCCACGGTGACGGCCACGACGGCTCGCCGGGCTTGGCGAACTTCCACAGCGCGAAATCGAGTGGGTCGTGCTTCTGCTCGTTTTCGGCGATGCGCGCGCCGACCAGCAGCTCGTCGACGTTCTTCCCGCTCAGCTGCCCGTAGCGCGGAAAGGCGGCGACGCGGTAATACACGCCGTCGCCCGTGACGTAGGCGAAGTCGCGCGCGATGAGCTCTGCAATCATCTCGACGATCTGCGGGATGAAGTGCGTCGCGAACGGTTCCTCGTCGGGCTCGCGCACGCCCAGCCGCTTCATCGAGGCCCGGAACGCGTCGTAGTAGCGCGCGATGATGCGGTCGTAGGTGGTTCCTTCACGCTGCGCCGCGGCGATCGACCGGTCGTCGATGTCGGTCACGTTCTTCACGAACGTCACGCGGTAGCCGTTGCGCGGGTGCTCCAGATACCGCCGCAAGACGTCGAAGAAGAGGAACGAGCGCGCGTGCCCGAGGTGCCCTTCCGCGGACGGCGTCAGGCCGCACACGTAGATCCGTGCGTGGTTCGGTTCGAGCGTGCGGAACGGTTCGACCGTGCGAGTCCGCGTGTTATAGAGACGAAGAGCCATACTGCGATGCGGTGCTTTCGGCGATCCCGCCTCCGTCACCCTGAGCGATCCCCGTTGTCACCCCGAGCTATCCCGCTGTCACCCTGAGCTGGTCGTTGGGCCGGGCGGCGTGGGCTGGATCGTTTCGAAGGGCACGCCGCCGGGGCCGTACTTGATCGGCTCGAGCCCCCGGCCGTGGAGGATGTGCGAACTGACCGCTCCGATCCGTATCATGATGCGGTCGTGCCCGAGCAGCGGGAAGAGCAGCGCGAGCGGCGGTCCGTCGTGCGACCCGGTGATCGCCATGCGCACGGCCGCGAACGCGTCGTTCGCCGCCAAGCCGAACTCTTTGGCGATCTCGGGCAGGTCCGCGCCGAGCGGCAAGCCGCGCAGTTCCGCCTGGGCATCGACGTACTGCGAGACCGCGTCGAGAAAGAACAGCACGTGCCGATTGCGCAGCCGTTCGAGCTCGAGCGCCGGCAGCGTGACGGCCTCTTCGCGCAGCTTCGCGATCTCCTCGATTGCTTCGCGGAGTGTGTGGAGCTCGCTGCCGTACGCGTCGAGAAACGTCTCGATCCAGCGGCGTGCCGCATCCGGCACCGGCTCTTCGAGCAGGCCATAGCGCTGCATCCATTCCGCCACGAGCGCATGGTATCGATCGCGCGGGAGCGCGCGCAGAGCGCGGCCGTTGAACGCGCGCAGCCGGCCGGCATCGAATTCCGCGGGCGACCCGCCGAGGCGCGCGACGTCGAACAGTTCGACGAGCTCGTCCAGCGTGAAGGTCTCGCGCGGCTCCGGCGGCGACCAGCCGAGCAGCGCGAGATGCTCGATCAGCGCTTCCGGCAGAAATCCCGCGCGGCGCAGCTCGTCGATCCCGGTCGCGTCGTCGCCCTCCGAGAGCTTGGCGTGCGCGGCGTTCACGATCGACCCGGTATGCGCGAAGACGGGCGGCTCGTAGCCGAGCGCCCGGGCGATCAGGATCTGACGCGGCGCGTTGTCGAGATGGTCGTCGCCTCGCAGCACGAGGTCGATGCGCATCGTCGCGTCGTCGACCGCGGTCGCCAGGTTCGAGGTCGTGGTCCCGTTCGACTTGCGGATGACGAAGTCGGCCAGCGCACCGTGATCGAACGCGACGTCGCCCTTGATGCGATCGTGGACGACGGTCGTCCCTGGCGGCATGCGAAACCACACCGCTCCGTCACGTTCGTAGGCGGCGCCGTTGGCTAGCAGCCGGGCGACGTGTTCGCCGTGAATCGGTGAGCGTTCCGACTGGCGATAAGGCGCCGCAGGTCCTCCGGTGTCCGGTCCCTCGTCCCACTCTAGCCCCAGCCACCGCAGGTCGCGCACGATCGCGGCCTCGCCGCCGGCATCGCCGAGGGCCTCGTCGGTGTCGTCGATGCGCAACACGAACCGGCCACCCGTCTTACGAGCGAGCAGCCAGTTGAAGAGCGCGATCCTCGCGGCGCCGACGTGCAGCGTCCCCACCGGTGAGGGGGCGAAGCGGACGCGTAACGGGCGATCGAGGTTGAGGGCGGGCATCAGCCCTAGGACATGCCCCGTGACGGAACGGTTTTCCGCCACGGGCGCAGTCCAGGACTACTTGGCTTCGCCTTCCTCCTCTTCGGGCTCATCGCCCTCGGGAGCTTCGGGCGCCTCTTCAGGGGCGAACGGGCGCCCGGGCGGCTGATATGAAGCGTAAACGGTCGGTCGGTCGAGGAGTTCAAGCATAGCGATCGGGCGCTTCGCGCGACTGTGACCAAAACCATGCGAAGGCCGAGCCCTCGTCGAAGGGTGACGCACGTGATCACCGCAGGCGTGTATAGCCATCAGCTGATCGGGCGTTCGCGCGAGCTCGCGTTCCTCGTGGAGCGCGCACGCGACGTTCGGCACCGCGGCGGCGCAATCATCGTGCGCGGCGAGGCCGGTATCGGGAAGACGCGGCTGGTCGAAGACTTCGCACGCATGGCCCAAGCTGCAGGCGCGTCGGTCGGAACCGGTTCGGCGCGCGAATACGCGAACGCGCCCTATGCAGCCCTAACGGAAGCGCTGACGTCCCTGCAGATCGGGCCAATACCGCCGCCGTCGGAGACCGGCGGCGATGCGAAATTCGCTTGGTACGCTTCGGTGGCCGACGAACTGCATGCGGCGGTCGCCGTGACGGCGCACGGCACCGTCGTCATCCTCGAGGATCTGCATTGGGCCGACGTCGCGACCCTCGACCTCCTACGGTTTTGTGCGTCGAGGCTGGCCGCTGATCCAGTGCTGTTCGTCGCGACATACCGAACCGACGACATCGAGGCGGACACGGCCCGCGCGCGCGCGATCTCCGCTCTCGAGCGCGACGCCGAAGTGATCGCCCTGAACCCATTGCCGCCAGGACAAATCGAGCACTTGATCACCCTCATCCTCGAACGGATCGGCCGCAACGTCCCGCTCGATATCGTCGCCGAGATTCGCGATCTCGCCGACGGCCGTCCGCTGTTCGCGGAAGAACTGCTGCGTGGTGTTCTCGAGCGTCTGGACCGAGATGAAACCGGCCGCCCATCGGTGCCGACCAGCGTGCGTGCGACGGTGCGCGAACGCTACGCGTCGCTCGAGCCTGACGCTCGCAACGTGCTCTTGCATGCGGCGGTCTTCGGGCGCCGGTTTTCGGCGCAGTCGGTCGCGTCGCTGCTCGACTCGAACCTCGGGGCGATCTATGCGTCGTTGCGCCATGCGCGCGACCTGCAGCTGGTCGTCGAGGACGCCCAAGACGACGACCGCTTCGCCTTCCGCCACGCGCTCGTGCGCGAGGCGATCTACGGCGAGTTGCTGCGCGCCGAAGCCCGAGTCGTCCACGGGCGCGTGGCGACCCTGCTCGCATCATCGCCGCACGCCGACGTCTCCGAAGTCGCCGAGCACGCCTGGCATGCGCGCGACGGCGAAAACGCCGCTGACTGGAACGAACGCGCCGGCGATCTCGCTTCGTCGTTGTACGCCTATGCTGAATCGGCACGCACGTACGATCGGGCGTTCCGGTCGACTGCGGATGAATCACGGCGCGCGCGCGTCGCACAGCGGGCCGCCGAATCCGTCTATGTGATGGGCGACGTCGAACGCTCGGCGGAGTGGTTCGCGCACGCTGCGGAGGCGAATCGCCGTCTCGGCGCAGCAGCGCTCGCGGGTCGTTTGCGCTTGCGGCGCGCGCGCGTATTGTATGAACTTGGACGCTACGACGAAGGCCTCGCCGAAGCAGACGCGATCGCAGGTGGCGAGGACGGCGTTGACGCCGCGGTACGAATCGAAGCGGAGACGATTGCCGCCGGTCTGCTGGTGGGGCGCGGCCGCGCGGTCGAGGCGCTCGAACGACTCCGCAACGTCGACGCACACGACGCGTCGCTCGACCCGGCGGTCTCGACCCGCTTCTCTGCGACCTACGCCTACGCGTTGAGCCTGGTCGGGCGCGCTGCCGAAGCCCGTTCCCGTTTCGAACATGCGATTGCGGTAGCGCAAAGTGCTGGCGACGACGACATGGTGCTGCGCACGTACAACAACTGGGGCAGTATGGAGGTAGGTTACGGTACGCTCGCTCGCGCGCGCGAACTCTACACAGCCGGCTTGACGATCGCCGACGCAACCAAGAACCTTCGTCAAACGGCGTGGCTCGCGCAGAACAGCGCGCTCGCAGCACTGCTCGGCGCCGATCTCGACGACGCGACGAAGCTGCTGGCGCGTGGCGAGGAGATCGGCCACAGTCTTTCGTTCGTGCATCGCTGGGCGCTCGCGGTGAAGCTTCGCTTGATGACGGTGCGCGGTGCGGTGGACGACGAGCTGCTTGCCCGCGCGACGGCCGCGTTCGACGAAGCGCGCCGCGACACCGAACACGGCGTCGATACGTCCGCGCTGCACATTCTTGGCGCGGCGCTCGCGTTTCATTTCGCGGCGGTGCACGCGACCGACGAAGCCGAGCGGTACGCGGTCGCCGCGTCACGCGGCATCGCGGGGGTGGAAGCTCCCTATTGGCTCATTGATGCGGCCGCGCGCTTCGGCGATCGCGGCACGCGCGAACGGGCGCGGCAGCGCATCGCGGAACTCGCGGCACCGCAGGAGGCCGGACCGGCGCGCGGCTTTCTCGCAATCGTCGATGCCCGGGAGGCTCTTCGCCGTCGCAACCGGGACGAAGCGCGGGCCATGGCGGAACTGGCCGTGGACGCGTTTCGCACTGCGGGTTGGCGGCTGGAAGAGGGCTTCGCCCTTGAAACGGCCGGCCGCGCGGCGGATGCCGTCGCTCTGTTCCGGTCCGTCGGAGCACACGGCGAAGTACGTCGACTCACCGAGACTGCAGCCACCCAGCGCCGGCGCGGCGACGAGACGCTGACCCCGCGCGAGCGCGAGATCGCGCGCCTCCTCGCAGCGGGCCAGACCGCGCGCTCGATCGCCGACGCGCTGGTGATTTCGGAGCGAACGGTCGAGACGCACGCCGCCGCGGTCTATCGGAAGCTCGGCGTGGCGAACCGCCAGGAGCTCTCCGCCCTCGTGAGCGACGCGACGGCTACGTAGTCTCCGTACCGAACCCCCGCAACCTCCGTACCGCCCCGGATGCGGCCGCCGGCGCCGTTCCGGTAGCGTGGGGGCATGGACGAACGGGCTCCCGGCCGGCGCATCGCCGGCACCCTCCGATTCCTCGCCGAACTGCAATCGGTCGCCAACGAATGCGCAGCCGCCGGAGCGTGGAACGACGAGCTGTCCTCCCGCCGGCGCCAGCGGAACGACGTTCGAATCCCGGAAATCCGCAGCGAGGAGCGTCAGGTGAAAGCGCTGTGATCTGGCTTCCGCCGTTCAAGGAGCTCGACAAGCTCCGGCGCAGCGCAGATGCGAGCCGGACACGCGAGCAGACGACGCGACGGTCGTAAATTCAAACCAAGGCGGCGCCCCCCAAAGGCGCCGCCTTCGTATTTCACCCGGCAGGAAGCCGCAGCACGGCTAGGGATCACCGCGGGGAATGGATGACCCCAACCTGCGCCCTGCCGCCGACGACCTCGTCCTGCAGGCGCTGCGGCTGAACGACACCTCGATGCAGATCGTACCGGGCGATCCGACGCGCGCCTGGATGGACGCGACGAAGCTGCGCTTTGCGAACCGCTGCCTCCCACTCTTGATCGCCAACCAATACGGTTGGGATCTGCTCAACGACGGTCGATTCACGGCGCTCTGGAACGGGGGCGAACTGCCCGGCGACACGGTGATCGAGATCGGCGACCCCGCGCCGACCGAATCCCCGATCGCGCACTTCGGTGCGGGCATCGTCACCTGGAAAATCCCGTTCCTCTTCCAGACACCGCCCGGCTGGGATCTGCTCGCACGGGGCCCCGCCAACGCGCCGAAGGACGGCATCGCCGCGCTCGAAGGAATCGTCGAGACCGACTGGACCTACACGCCGTTTACGATGAACTGGAAGCTCACGCGGCCCGGCCATGCGGTGGTGTTCGAGCCGGGCGACGTGATCTGCCGCATCGTCCCTCACCGTCGAGCGGAATTGCAGCACTTCCGCGCCAGCCTACGAGACATCGACGAGGTCCCGGCGACGGCGGAGAATTTCCGTTCGTGGTCAGCCAGCCGTGAAGCTTTCGTCGCCGATCCGGCCAACCTGACGGACTGGCAAAAGCACTACTTTCGCGGCGAAACGCACGCGGGCGTGCAGGCGCCGGAGCACCATACGCGACTGCACCTCCAACCCTTCACCGCGCCGGAACGAGAACGTTCGGAATAACCGCAGAGTCGAACGGTTCAACGAAAGACCGTACCGGCGGCCGCGAAGCTCCGTACCGTCCCGGATAGTTGTCGGGGGGCCGCTCCGGTACGGTAGGCCCATGAGCTCCCAATCCGAAGCGCGCCGCGTCGGCGGCGTCCTGCGGTTCCTCGCCGAACTCGAGTCCATCGCGGCTGAGTTCGTCGCGACCGGCGTCCTTGACGACGAGCTCACTTCCCGTCGCCGCTTTCGCGGCGATTCCCACGGCATCGACGAGGCCGTGATCGAGGAGCATCAGGTGAAAGCGCTGTGATCTGGTTTGCCCCGTTTGACGGTCTCGGAGATGAAAGCGGGCACCCGCCGTTTACGAACGAGCGTGAGAACCGGCCGCAAGCGCCGCGCCTGCGCATCGCCGATGTCGCGGAGGACAGGCCCGATCGGTACGCGGATGATCGTCACGCGGATGCGGTCGACCAGACCAAAGGGCCACATCAAGCCCGCGCTTCGATCAGATAGGTTTCGGGCCCATCGCTTCGACCAGCACGACCGCGTAAGCTGCGATGCCGGTGCCGTCGCCGGTGTAGCCGAGACCTTCGCTCGTCTTCGCCTTCACGCTGACGCGCGACGTCTCAAGGCAGAGCACGTCGGCGAGCGCATCGCGCATCGCGCCGACGTACGGTGCGAGCTTTGGCAGTTGGACGACGACCGTCGAGTCGATGTTGGCGATCGTCCAGCCGTGGCGCACGGCGAGTTCGTGACACGCCGCGAGCAGCCGCAGCGAGTCGGCACCCTTCCACTGCGGATCGCTATCGGGGAAATGCGCGCCGAGATCGCCCTGCGCGCACGCGCCGAGCAGCGCGTCGCAGATCGCATGCGTCAACACGTCGGCGTCGCTGTGCCCGAGCGGCCCCTTCTCGAACGGAATCCGCACCCCGCCCAAAATAAACGGCCGCCCCTCGACCAAACGATGAACGTCGAACCCGTGCCCTACGCGCGACTTGGGTTCGTGCATCAGTGCTGGCGATCCAACGTCGCCGGGAGGCGCGGAGCGAGGTGCGAGAGATGCGCGGTGAAGAGTGCATCCTCGCCGGCGAGCGCGTGCAGGCGCGTGCCGAAGCCGCGCAGCGCGGCGTTCGTCGCATACGCGCGGATCACGACGGCGCCGGGCAACTCACGGTCGATCTCGTCGATCCGCGCGTCGCGTTCTTCGAGTTCGGCTAGCACCGCATCGACCGCGCGCGCGTCGACATAGCATTCGACGACGAGGATCTCTTCGTCACCGATCCCGGGCGCGCGGGCTTGCAGCAGCGCTTCGGCGCGCAGCAGATCGCTCGGGAGCGTCACTTTGAAATTCTCCGGCGCACCGCCCACGATGACGACGTCGAGGCCCGCGCGTTCGAGCAAGGCCGCATCGTCGGTGGCGGGCGCCGTGCCGTGCTTGAACGCGTCCGCATGCGCGCGGCGCAGGTCGCGCGCCGTCGCGAACTGCGGCGTTTGCGCGGCCCAGAGCGTCCCGCGGTCGAGCGTGCGCGTGACTTTGCCGTCGGCGTCGGCAACCTTGATCGTGTCGATGACCGGCGTGGCCAGCAGCGAGGCCGTCCCCGGCCGCACCGCACGCATTCCGGCGCGAACGTCCTGCGCGTGCACCAGCGGACGCGCGCCGTCGTGCACGAGAATCGCCGCGACACTGTCGGAAAGAGCCTCGATCCCCAGCCGCACGCTCGCCTGCCGCTCGTCGCCGCCCTGCACGACCCGCACGACGGCGTGACGCACCCGCGGATGCGCCAGCGTCTCCATTCGCTCCACGAACTCGGGCTCGGTCACCACGACCAATTCGCTGATCTCGGGCATCGCTGCGAAGGCCTCGATCGACCACGCAACCATCGGCCGCCCAGCCAATTCGACGAACTGCTTCGGCCCCCCAAACCGCGTCCCACGCCCCGCCGCGACAATGACGGCACCCCAGATCATGTGCGTAGTTTCAAGGCGCTCCGGCCTAGCCTCCGCGCCCCCCACGCTTCGCGTGGGGCCCCCGGGTCCGAGCTCGCAACTACCCAAGTGCTGAGATCGCGATTCTGCTGCGCTCGCTCCATCACCGTCATACTCTCTGCTTGGGGCGCGCGAAGATCATGCGGCCGGCGTTTGTTTGCAGGGCGCTGGTTACTGCCACGTCTATGGTCTCGCCGATCAGGCGGCGTCCGTTTTCCACGACGATCATCGTTCCGTCGTCCAGATACCCCACGCCTTGGTGCATCTCTCGGCCCTCGCGGATGACGGCGACCCGCAGCTCGTCGCCGGGCAGCAGGACCGGCTTGACCGCGTTGGCGAGTTCGTTGATGTTCAGGACCGTGACTCCCTCGACGAGTGCGACGCGATTGAGGTTGTAATCGTTGGTCACCAGCTTCGCGCCGCGCTCTTGCGCGAGCCGCACGAGTTTGGCATCGACCTGTGCGATCTCTTCGGGATCGCGTTCGACGATCTCGATCGGGACCGTCTCCTGCAGCTTCCCCAGCAATTCGAGCCCGCGGCGGCCGCGCGTCCGTTTGAGCGGGTCCGAACTGTCCGCGATCAGCTGCAGTTCGCGCAGCACGAAACGCGGCAGCAGCAGCGGTCCTTCGAGGAAGCCGCTGCGCACGATGTCGAGCACGCGGCCGTCGATGATCACCGAGGTGTCGAGAACTTTCGGCTCGCCGCCGGCCGACCCGCCCGACGAACCCGCGATGCGCGAGAGCGCAACCCGCTGCTTCGCGCCGACGCGCGCGCCCAAGAACGCCGCGAACAAACTGAGCACCAGATAGAGCGCGATCGCGATGTAACCGCCTGTTGGGCCGGCGAACGCGACGAATTCGAACAGCACGCTCTTCACCAAGAACGCGACGACGAGGCCGGTGACGAGGCCGATCGCGCCGCCGACGAGCTCGCCCGGCGCGAGCCGGTCGATCGCGCGCTCCATCGCGTGCAGCTCGCGCTCGAAGAACGTCTGCGCGAGCGGGACGACCAGCACGCCGACCACCGCGCCGACGACCGGCGCCACGACCAGCAGCGTCAGCTGCCAGAACTGGCTTGCGACGTGCAGCGAGATCAGCCGCAGATACGCTTCTTTGCCGAGCAGAAATCCTGTGATCCCGAAGATCACGACGAAGCTCAGCCGCAGGAGCGCGGTGGATAGCCGGCGGCCCGGCTCAGTCGGCGAGGAACGCGCCACAGACATCGTTCGCTACGAAACGCCCGCGCTCGGTGAGGCGCAGGGCACCCTCACCGGCGACGAGGACGCCCGCAGCGACCAGATCATCGACCACCCCACGATACGTTTCGAGCACATCGATGCCGTACCGTTCGCGGAACCGGTTGGTGTCGACCCCTTCCGCCGTGCGCAGGGCCAGCATGATCGCCTCCCCGACTCGCGCCGGCCCCTCGAGCTGCTCGCTCTCGCCCGGAATCGGCTGCCCGCCCAGGGCCGCCTGGGCGTACGCGCCGAGCTCGCGGGTATGCGTCGAGCGCACGCCGTCCAGGTACGAGGCGGCTCCGACGCCCAGGCCGAGGTACGGGTCGTTGCGCCAGTAGCCGGCATTGTGGCGGCAGCGGAAGCCGGGGCGAGCCCAGTTGGAGATCTCGTAGTGTTCGAAGCCGGCGGCTCGCAGTCGATCGATGGCGAGCGCGTAGAGCCGCGCCTCCAGGGATTCGCCTGCGAAAGCGCTCGGATCGCGGGCGAACCACGTCGCGTACGGGGTTCCCTCTTCGATGGTGAGCCCGTAGCACGAGACGTGCTCGACGCCCAAGCCGATCGCCGCGTCGAGCGAGGCGGCCCAGCTCTCTTCGGTCTGGCCGGGCGCGCCGAAGATCAGGTCGAGCGAGACGTTTCCGAAGCCGGCCTCCCGCGCGCCCCGGACGACGTCCTCGACGTCGGCCGGCGTGTGGCGCCGCCCGAGAACGCGCAGCTCGGCGGGCTGAAAAGACTGCACCCCGACCGAGAGCCGGTTCGCGCCCGCCTCGCGCAGTCCGGCCAACTTCGCGACGAGCGACGGATCCGGGTTCGCCTCGACGGACACTTCCGCGTCGGCCGGCAACGCGAACCGCGCGCGCACGGCGTCGATGACCGAGCCGATCTCTTCGGGACGATACGTCGTCGGCGTTCCGCCGCCGAAGAACAGCGTGCGCGCCGCAACGTGCGGCGCGGCGGCGAGCTCGGCGTGCAGCGCGTCGAGGTAGCGCGCAGCCTTCGCGTCGTCCCACGCCCACTTCGCGAAATCGCAGTACGGGCAGATGTACGGACAGAACGGCAAATGGACGTAGATGCCCGCCGACGGCGTCACGTCCGCACGTGCGCGCTCATACGCCGGGGATGACGAACAGCCCGACCGCGCCCTGGCCTGCGTGCGTGCCGATCACCGGGCCTGCTTCGAGCTGTTCGAAGACGGCCGGCGTGGTTGTGATCCGCTCGCGCAGTTTCTCCGCGAGCGACCCGGCTTCGCCGGCCGCATTGGAATGGATGATGCAGATGCGCGCGCCGTCGGCTTTGTTGACTTCGATCGCAGCGGATTCGACCATCGTGTCGAGCGCGCGCGCGTAGGTGCGCACGCGCGCGTGCTCCTGCACTTTGCCGCCGTCGATGCGCAGCACCGGAACGATCTTCACCAGCGAGCCGATGAACGCTTGCGTGCGCGAGACGCGCCCGGTGCGCACCGCGTGCGAGAGGTCCGGGACGGTCGCGAACCCGCGCAGCGCGGCGCTATCCCGTTCGAGCGCCGCGACGATCGATGCCGCGCCGGCCCCGGCGCGCGCCATCTCGCCGCCGTGCTGCGCCATCAGCGCCAGGCCCCCGGCGACGCTGCCGCTGTCGACGACGTGAATCTCCGCCTCCGGAAACGAACGCGCCGCCGTCGTCGCCGCGTTGATCGTGCCGGACAGACTCGCCATGATCGTGACGCAGACGATCGGCCGCCCCGCCTCGACGTGCGAACGGAACGCATCCTCGAACATCGCCGGCGTCGGCTGCGCCGTCGTCGGGAGCATCTTGAGGCTCGCGAGCTTGCGGTAGAACTCCTCGCGCGAGAGGTCGACGGTATCGCGAAACCGCGTGTCGCCGAAGTTCACGAAGAGCGGCACGACGTCGATTCCTTCGGCGCGTGCACGCTCGGGATCGAGATCCGATGTCGAATCGGTCACGATTGCGACGGTCATGCGGCGAGCACCGCTTCGATCGATCCGACCAGGTTGGCGCCGGTCACGGCGGCGGCTTGACGGATCGCGTTGCGCACCGCGACGCGGTCGGAGCGGCCGTGCGCGACGATGCAGTTGCCGCGCACGCCGAGCAGCGGCGCGCCGCCGTAGGTCGAGTAGTTGACCCGCGCGCGCATCACGTCGAAGACGCGCCCGCTGAGCGCGCCGCCGATCTTCCCGAGCAGGCCCGCCGACGCGTACGACGCGGCGAGCGTATCGCGAAAGTACGTGCCGCTGCCCTCCGCGGTTTTCAAGATCACGTTCCCGACGAAGCCGTCGGCGACCACCACGTCGGCGTGGTTGGCGAAGATGTCCTTCCCCTCGATGTTGCCGATGAAGCGGATCGGCGCGCGCTCGAGCAGCGCCGCGGCTTCGATCGTCTGCGCGTTGCCTTTGGTGCGCTCTTCACCGACCGACACGATGCCGACCCGCGGCTCAGCGATGCCGAGGCCGGCGCGCGCGTACGCGCTTCCCATCAGCCCGAATTGGAGCAGCCATTCCGGTTTGCAGTCGACGTTCGCGCCCGCGTCGCACAAGACGACCGGTCCCGAGCGGCCCGGAAGCACCGCGCCGATCGCCGGCCGTGCGATCCCGGAAATCGTGCGCAAGCGGATCAGCGCGATCGCAAGGAACGCGCCGCTGTTGCCGGCCGACACGACGGCGTCGGCCCGGCCGTCGCGCACGAGCTCGACCGCGTCGCCGAGCGAGGTCCCGGCCGCCTTGCGCACCGCCGCGGACGCGGCCGCGTCCATCGCGACCTCACCGGCCGAGTGCACGATCTCGATGCCGCGCTCGGCGCCGAGCAGCGGCTCGATGCGCGCGCGGTCGCCGACCAGCACGATGCGGCCGAGCTTGTCGCGATGCGCCAGCAGCGCACCGGCGACGATCTCGCCCGGCGCGTCGTCACCGCCCATCGCGTCGACCGCGATCACCGGGAGCCGTGCGTCGCTAGCGTTCAACGCCGATCCAATACTCGATGCCGGACTGACCGCCGTAGTAATACTGAACCTCCACGCCGGCAAACCGTTCGCCCAGCAGTGCCGCGTGCTTCTGCGCGTCGCGTTCCTTCTGTGAGCCCCCGTAGTACAAGGTGACCAGACCTCCATCCGCGGCGCCGAGCTGCGCCGCCGCCGCGGCGATGACATCGGCCAAATTTTGGCCGCTCACGAGCGCTTTCCCGATTGCGGCCGTCGGCGCACCTTTGGTGACCGCAACCCCGCCGACGCTCGAATCCTTGCCGGCGAAGAACACCGAGGCGCTGCGCACCTCGTCCAGCGCGGCGGTGAGTTCGGCAGCTTCGAGCGGCGCTTCGATCCCGCCGAGCCGTAGAAGCAACGCCAGCCCTGCGACCGGATCGCCGGTCGGCACGACGATTACCGTCTTGGCGGTGAGCGTGGAAACCTCGCGGGCCGCGAGCGCGACGTTGGGGTCGTTCGGCAGAAGGTACACCGTTTGCGCGAGCGACGCGTTGACGCCGATCAGCAGATCTTCGACCGACGGGTTCGCGCCGGCCGGGATCGGGATCGTCACGTCGGCGCCGAGCTCGCGCGCGATCCGCTCGAACCCAGGTCCGGCGACGACTGCGGCGATCCCGACGTGCTTCGCGGGCGCGTCCACGACGAGCAGGTTGTGCTGGCTCGCCATGTCTTCGACTTTCCAGCGCGTGACGGTCCCGTGCCGCCCGGCGTGCGTCTTCACCGCATCCGGCTCGCCGGTGTGCAGGTGGACCTTGATCGTCGGCGCCGCGCCGATCACCAGCAGCGAATCGCCGTGCTTCTCCAGAGCGTCGCGAAACGGATGCGCCTCGATCGTCGCGTTCTCGAGCACGAACTCGGTGCAGAAGCGGTTCTCGCCGACCGTTTGCCGGCGGGTGAAGACGGCCGACCGCACGGGCCGCTGCGGGAACGCCGTCGTGCGCTTCGAGGCCTCGGGGATGAAGCGCAGCGCGCCTTCTAAGAAGTAGCAGAATCCGGCGCCGCCCGAATCGACCACACCGGCTTCCTTCAAGGCGGGGAGCTGCTCGGGCGTCCGTTCGAGCGCCGCGTTGGCCGCGCGCAGCACGGCGTTCCCCAGCCTGTAGAAGTCGGGCTCGCGGACGGCAAGCCGGTACGCCTCGTCCGCGGCGGCGCCCGCGACCGAGAGGATCGTCCCCTCGACGGGCTTCGTCAGCGCTGCGCGCGCCGCGGCCACGGCCTCACGCATGGCGAGCGAGAGCTGGAACGTGTCGATGGCGTCGCGATGACGGACGCTGTGGGCGAATCCGCGCAGCATCTGCGAGAGGATGACGCCGCTGTTTCCGCGCGCGCCGAGCAGCGAGCCGTGGGCGGCGGCCGCCGCGACGACGGCAAGCGTCTGGGTGCGGACCGGGTGCGCGTCGCGCAACGCGGCCCGCGCCGTGAGATACATGTTCGAACCCGTGTCGCCGTCGGGGACAGGGAAGACGTTCAGGTCGTTCAGGACGCCCCGATACTTCCGCAAAAAGTACGTCCCGGCGGCGACGAATTTCTCGAACGCTCTGCCATCGAGCTGGGTGACTGCCATGGAGCGCTCCTCGCGTTCCGGCACGGGCCCCTCGCGCCCTGCGAATGAGCCAAGTCGCTAAGTGCCCGATCGCATTGCCAAACGAGAGGAGCTTAAGGCTGACTCGGGACATTGGGCCGATTGACCACACGATCCCAAAGAAGCGGGTGTTCTCGGAATGCGTCGATCGAAGGTTGCCTGCTCGAGCATGGTGCTCGCCTGTATACTCGCGGCCTGCGGCGGGGGTGGCAGCCGTAACACCGGCAACGCCGGTGGCAGCCTCCCGCCGGCACGCGGCACCCAAACGGCACGCCAGATTCACGTGCCGGCGGCGCCGGCCGGTACACAAAAGCGCCACCCGCTCGCGACGAACGTTCTGAGCGATCCCGGTTTCGAGTCGGGCGGGTTCGCCTCGTGGGCGCAGTGCGGCAGCGTCAACGCGGCGATGTCGACGACGCGCGCGCATACCGGAACCTACTCCGCCCGAGCCGGTTCCGCCGGCAGCACGTCGGGTGAGATCAACGGCGACGCCGGCGTGTGTCAGCAGGTGACGATTCCGGTCGGCGGGACGCTGTCGTTCTGGTACTACGGGTTCTCGAGCGAAACGTCGACGACGTACGCTTACCAGGAAGCAGAACTCATGGACAGCACCGGGGTGACGGTACGGATGCTGTGGCAGGCCGTCGACGAGAGCACGGGCTGGACGCAAAAGACCTTCGACGTTTCGGCGTACGCAGGACAGACGCTGTGGCTCTATTTCGGCGTGCACGGCGACGGCTACACCGGGACGTACACGATCCTCTACGTCGACGATGTGAGCCTGAGCGGAAGCGGCGCCACGCCGACGCCGACCGCGACGCCGACCCCTGCCGCTACCGCGACACCGACCCCCGTCGGCACGGCGACACCGACCCCGAAGCCGACGGCAACGCCGGTGGCGACGCCGACGCCGACCGCAAAACCCACGGCAACGCCGGTGCCCACCGCGACGCCGAGCCCGACGCCGACACCCGCCGGCGGTCCGACGCCGATCCCCACGCCCGGTGCCGGCGGCGGTACGTCCTGCGGCACCTCGTGCGGCGTCGAACGCTGGCACGTGAAAACGATGAGCGATCCGTACGCCTCGCAAGTGAACCGCAACGTGCAGATCGTCACGGTCGACACGCTCATCCACGCCGCGGTGCCGTCGGGTCTCTCGTCGTCGTCGGACAACGTGCGCTTCGCGCCGTGGGAACTGCAGGCGGTGCGCGTGCGCGGCACGATCGTCGGATGGAAGACCGAGGCCGACAACGACTACCACATCGTCATCTCCGACCCCGCGAAACCGAGCGAGACGATGATCATCGAACCGCCGTCGTCCGCGTGTTCCGGCGCCTGCACGTCGGGCTACGGTTCGCTGTATCAAAGCGCGCGCAACGCGTTCGTCACGTGCCTCGGCAGCCCGCCGTCGTCGTTCACGGCACCGGGGAAGACCGTCGTCGTCGATGTCACCGGCGTCCCGATGTTCGATCTTCTCCACGGGCAGACCGGCGTCGCACCGAACGGGATCGAGATCCACCCGGTGCTGAGCGTGGCGTTCGTTTCGGGGTGCTGACCCGCGCTTTGGCCAGCACGGTGCTGATCTGCGTGCTGTGCTCCTGTGCGCACCGCGCCGGCGACGGGAAGGCCGCGCCCGCCGCGACGCTCGACCCGCGCCTGCTTGCGAAGCAAGCGGAACTCGTCGAGTACGACCGGGCCGCCGATGCGAGGCTGCGGGCTGACGCGGCACGCATCGCCGGCGGGTCCGCTCGCGACGTCACGCTGCCTGATACGGTCGTTGAACGGTTCGTGCTGACGGTAACGAATCGGGGCAACCGGTCGATCCGGCGGGTCGACGGCGGCGTCACCGTCTACGACGCCAAGACGCTCAAACGGCTGGGCCTCTCGACCTTCAGCGCGGCGGCCAACATCGAGCCTGGCGCCACGGCCAGCGTCCCGGTCGCGATCCCCATGGCCGCCTTCGCCGAGGGTGCCGGCTTGCTAGCCCGTTCCGCCGGACAGCCCAAGAACGTGGAGCTCACGCTCACCGGCTTCGGCCTGGGCGACGGCGGCGAGGCAGGCGAGCGAGACTGACCTGGGTGCGAGCGCGCCCTTGTCGCCCGGGGTGGTTTTTGGTACACTCGCTCTGTTATGGCCAAGCGATGCGACGTGTGCGGCAAGGGTCCCATGTCGGGAAACAATGTCAGTCACGCGATGAACAAGACCAAGCGCCGGTGGTTGCCCAACCTCCAGGCCGTCCGCATCGACGAGCGCGGAACCCACAAGACCGCCCGGGTCTGCACGAATTGCCTACGCAGCAAGCGCGTAAAGCGCATCGGCGTAGCCGGCGTCTAGCAGGCGCCGGCTAGCTCCTGGCTAGCGGGGGTCAAACTTCAGGCCCCACGCCGATGGCGTGGGGCCTATTGCTCTAGCGGGCGACGATTGCGTCGGCGTTGAGGCTATGATCGCCCTGCGCGTTGCCGCTGATGTCGACCGTCATACCCGGCGTCAACGTCGTCCCGCGCGGGTTGATGATCGTCCCCTGGTGCAGGTGGACCTGGCGGTAGATGTTCGGTGCCGTTTCGATCTGGAGCTCGAAGCGGCGGAAATACGTCACCCTGCCGTGCGCGGTGTTGCCGTTGGTCGTCTGCACCAACCCACCGACGGCTTGCAGAATGCTCTGCACGATCGGGTTGTTCTGCACGTCCGGCGGTACGGAGGGAAGACTCTGAGCGAGCGCCGCACCGGTTCCGCCGATCCATAGGGCCGCTGCAAGGGGAAGAACACGCACCTTCATGACGGTTGCAACGGTTGGCCGCGGAGGAACGTTGCGCGGCCTTCGTACGGTCTAGTACACGATCTGATTCTTCGGCGGTGAGAACTTCAGGCGTGCCCCTTCCCCCTCGGCGGAGGGAATCGGTGTCGAACCGACGCCGAAGCGGTCCGCGTACCGGGCGCAGGCATCGTCGCCGAGATACGGCAGGGGCTTGAAGAGGTCCAGCGCCGCGACCGGGTCGACCGTCGCGCCGCCGTAACCGGTCGTGCGCTCGACGCTGAGCGTGGCCAGCACCGTACCGAGGAGCGTTGCGGCCCATGGGCTCGCGCCGACTGCGAGCATCGAGGCGATCGCGCCCGCGAAGACGTCGCCGGCGCCGTAGGCCGGGAAGGCGGGGTGAAACGGGGCGGTGATCCGTTCGTAAATGTAGCCGTTCGAGAAAATCGTCGTCAGCTGGCGCTTCTCCGGGTCGCGCGTGAACGACGAGATGATCGCCGTTTGCGGGCCGCGCGCCGCGAAGCCGTCGAGAAACGTCCGTTCGTTCGCGTTGCGCGCTCGCGTCAGATCGAGCAGCACTTCGGCTTCGAACCGGTTCGGCGTCACGACTTGGGCGCGCGGAACCAGCAGGTCACGAATCCGGCGGGCGGTCTCGACCGGGACGAAGAGTCCCTTTTCGTAACTCCCCAACACCGGATCGAGCACCACCAAGCCGAGGAAACGTTCCAGCGCCTGCGCGACGATTTCGACTTGGTCGGCGTGCGCGAGGTAGCCGATGACGAGCACGGTCGGCTCCCGAGCGATCAGGAAGTCGACGCCGCGGCGAAATTCGCGTTCGTCGACCGCAAGGTTCATGCGGCCTTCGACGCCGCCGCGCGCGCCGGCATACGCTGTAGGAACGGTTACGGTCCGCACGTTCATGCGGTGCGCGATCGCGCTGACCGCCTCGTTGCCGAGAAAGCCGTAGCCGACGCTGTTCTGAATCGAGCCGAGCAGCGGGTACGCCTTGATCGCCGCGTCGTCGTTACTCATTTGCTGACGTGGTCCCAACCGGAAGGAGCGATGGCGGCCCCGTTGGCGAGCCGAACGCCCGCTCCCTCGGTGATCCGGCCAACCCGCAGCAACTCGCGGCCGAAGTGGGCCCGAAAACGGTTCGCGAGGTGCGCGAAGGCGCGGTGCTCGACCGTCACGAGCAGTTCGAAATCTTCGCCGCCGTCGAGTGCCCAGCGCTCCGCGTCGGCGCCGATCCGCGCCGCCAGCGCACGTGCGGCGGGGTCGACGGGGATCTCCTCGACGACCGCGCCGGTTCCCGATGCGGCGCACATGCGCGAGAGATCGGTCGAGAGTCCGTCCGAGGAGTCGATCATCGCTCGGACGTGCCGCGACGCTGCGAGCCAACGGCCCTCACGCAGGCGCGGCTCGGGGGTCCGATAGGCGGCGAGGACGCCGGCGTTCGCGGGATCCGCTGCGAGCTCCGGACGTTCCACCGCGACGGCCAAGCCGGCGCGGCTCGCTCCCAGCGGACCGGTCACCGCGACGATGTCTCCCGGCCGCGCGCCCGAGCGCAGCTTGAGGTTGCTCGGGCGGACTTCGCCGATCGCCGTGATCGCAAGGACGACGGCGGGCGAACGGGTCAGATCGCCGCCTGCGATCGCGCAGCGCGTCCGCTTCGCGAGCGCCGCGATTCCGTCGTACGCGGCGAGGATCCACGCGGGATCCGTCCCCGGCGGAAAGCCGAGCGCGATCGTCGCGAGCACCGGACGCGCACCCATCGCCGCGAGGTCGGAGAGGTTCGCCGCCAGCGCGCGGTGGCCGACGTCTTCCGCCCGCATTGCCTCGCGGGTGAAGTGCACGCCTTCGACGAGCGCATCGGTCGTGACGACGCTCCGATTGCTGCGCGACGGCTGCCAAACCGCCGCATCGTCGCCAATCCCGACCAGAACACGCCCACCCGAAACGTCACGCAAACGTTCGCGAATGGCGCCGACTAAGTCGTCTTCGGTCACAAGGCGCTCCGCCCGAGGCTCCGCGCCCCCCACGGCTTCGCCGCGGGGCCCCCGTACGTGGGCGCGCTCGCGAAGTGGGCGAGGCGCGATTCCCCGGGGGCGCGCCCTGCGAGCGTGGTCGGTGCTATCACGGTGCGACGGCTACGCCGTCGTTCGGTCGGAAGTGTTCGCCGCGTCGAGGCGGCGGCGCATTTCGCGTAGGGCGGCGGGCGGGTCGGGGGCGGCGAAGACAGAGTTGCCGGCGACGAGGACGTCGGCGCCCGCCAGCGTCGCGCGCTCGAGGTTCTGCAGGCCGATCCCGCCGTCGACTTCGATCTCGCAGGCGGGATTGCGCTCGTCGAGCAGCGCGCGCACCTCGCTCACTTTCGTGAGCGCGCGTTCGATGAAGGACTGCCCGCCGAAGCCGGGGTTGACGCTCATCACCAGAACGCGGTCGATCTCTTCGATCAGGTCGGCGAGCATCGTGACGGGCGTGCCGGGATTGATCGCGATCCCGGCTTTCGCGCCGATCTCGCGCAGATGCCGCAGCAGGCGGTGCTGGTGCGGCGTCGCTTCGTAATGAAACGTGATGACGTCGGCGCCGGCGTCCCGAAACGCGTCGACGTACTTCTCCGGCTCGACGATCATCAGGTGACAATCGAACGGCAGTGCGGTCAGCCGCCGCAAGTCCTTGACGATCTTCATTCCCCACGTGAGGTTGGGGACGAAGCGTCCGTCCATCGAGTCGAGATGCAGTTCGTCGGCGCCCGCCGCTTCGACCATACGGATCTGCTCCGCGATGTCGGCGAAATCGGCGGAGAGCAGTGACGGTGCGATCTTGGCGCGACGCGGGGCCGTCACCGCTTCTTCTTTTCGTCCGGCGGGCTCGTCGGCGGCGGCGGCAATTTGGGCTCCTTGCCGATCGTCGTCTGGTTGAGCAGCTCGTTGTTGATGTACGTGTCGAGCTCGGCCGTGCCCACGACCGTGAGGTTGAAGTCGAGCTTTTGACCGCCCTGCGCGTACCCGTCGTACACGTTCCACGTTCCGGTGTCGTCGCGCACTTCCATGCGCACGTGCGCCGCGTCGTCGCGGGCGGGGACGGTTGCCGTCGCGTGCACTTGCCGCACGATGTAGCCGTATTCTCCGGGACCGGCGCTGACTTGCAGCGACACTTCTTCGAACGGGTCGATCTGCGCGCCGGCGCCCGGGTTTTGCCGCACGATCGTACCGCGCGGCTTCCCGCTCGGGCCGAACGGCGTCCACACGACTTGACCGATCCTGATGCGATCGCGCTGCGCCTGGGCGCGCGCCTCGTCGATCGACATCCCGGCGAAATCCGGCACCTTCACGCCGGTGGGCGGCCCTTTGCTCAGGGTCAGCGACACTTTCGAACCCTGGCGCACGCTCGAGAGCGGCGGCGGATCCTGCGCGACGATGTGGTTCGCGGGAATGTCGTCGTTCGCAACGGTGCTCGTCTTGTCGAGCTGCAGCTTGAGCCGGTTGAGATCGAGCCCGGCGTTGCGCAGCGATTCGAACCGCAAGTCGGGCATCGGAAAGATCGTGACGCCGGTGCTGACGACGAGCGAGACCTGCCGGCCTTCGCGCACGCGCGTGCCGGGGGGCGGCGCCTGGCTCATCACGACGTCTTTGGGAAACCGGTCGCTGGGCCGGCTCGCGATGACGGTACAACGCAGCAGCAGACGCGTGCACTCGGCCATCGCGTCGGCCTGCGTCTGGCCGGTCATCGCCGGCGTCTGGATGCTGGCAGCGTTCGGTCCGAAGAACTCCCGGATCGAACGGCCGAACCACACCAGCACGCCGACCGCGAGTGCGAGCGCGACCGCGAAGACCCAATCCTGGCGGATGAACCACTCGATTGCACTGCGACGCTCGGGGCTGCCGGCCTCGGCGCCGTCAAACTGCATCAGGCGAGCGCCTCGAGCTGCGCTTCGTCGAAGTCGACGTTGCTGTACACCCGCTGTACGTCCTCATGTTCTTCGAGCGCGTCGAGGAAGGTGAGGACTTTCTCGGCATCCGCGTCGGCGGGGCGCGTCGTCTGCGTCGCTTCCATCGCGAGCTCGGCCGAGTTCACGTGCAATCCGCCGGCTTCGAGCGCGTCCTTCACCGCCATCAGCAGCTGCGGTTCGGTGACGACTTCGGAACCCTGTCCTGAGCTTGTCGAAGGACCGAAGCGCACGTCGATAACGCCGTCGACCAGCGCCTTTTCGGTCAGCGCGTCCTCGTTCAACCGGCCGGGATCGACGCCGATCAGTCCGCGCGGCGCGAACATCCAGCCGACGCTCCCCGTCTCCCCGAGACTGCCTTCGTTGCGGCTGAACAGAAACCGCAGTTCCGATGCGGTGCGGTTGCGGTTGTCGGTGGCGGCGTCGACGATTACCGCCACGCCGGCCGGCCCGTAGCCGTCGTTGCGAATCTCCTCGTTCTGCTTCTCACCGGGACCGCCCGCGCGCGAGATCGCGCGCTTGATGTTGTCGGCCGGCATGTTGTTGGCACGCGCCTTGTCGACCGCCATCTTCAAACGGTAATTGGCCGCGGGATCGGGCGACCCGTTCTTGGCGGCGAGGATGATCTCTTTGCTGAGTTTCGTGAACAGCGCACCGCGCTGCGCGTCGGCCTTACCTTTGCGCAGCTTGATGTTGTGCCACTTGGAATGACCTGACATGCAGCCTACCA
>JAQBPM010000299.1 GCA_028287525.1 Vulcanimicrobiota bacterium
CGCCGACGCCGACGCCCACGCCCACGCCCACGCCAACGCCAACATCAACGCCAACGCCAACACCGACGCCGACGCCGACGCCAACACCGACGCCGGGCGGCAGAGGCGGAGCGGCTGAGCGACGGCCGCCGGGATTGCCGACGTCGACGCCGACCGCGACGCCGTCACCGGTGCCGCGTCCGCGACCTAATCCAGGGGCGGGCGGGGCCGTCGGCAGCGGGCGCGCAGCGAACGTCGACCGCGGCAACGTCTTCGGGAACCGCCAGTTCGTGAACGTGAGCCGCTCGTGCGCGATCCCGGCCTTGCCGCTGGCCGATGCGGCGGCGGCGGTCGCCACCCAATACTTCTCGCTCTTCCCGAACGTCACGCTGCCGCCCACGTTCGGACCCCAGACGAAGGCGACGGAGCCCGGCAGATACGTCACGCCGTCGATCGCGACTTCGGTAAAGCGGAACGCGTTCGGAGCCTTCGACGTCTTCGGGGTCAACCGGAACACGTAGTCGACGTGATGCCCGTTCTTGTGCGGCCCGACGTAGGCGAAGTCGTACTGCGCGGCACGCGGCGCTAACTTCGTCGCAGCGTAGCGATACGGACGTCCCCGGAAGATCCGTACCGCGGCGTTCGGAGCGCGCGTTCCGTTCACCGCGATGATTTCGTCGCGTTCGTCCGTCCCGGCGCGAAAGATCCGGTGCGTCTGGTCTACCGATCGCGTTCCCGTCTGCTCCAGCGTGAACTCGACCGTGAACGTGCGCGGTTCCTTGACCGCGGCGAGCGCGCGTTCGTAGCGCTGCACGACTGCGGCGGGCGATGGCGGCGGCGCAATCGACGGCGCGCCGAGTGCCGCCAGATGCGCTCCGCCGGCGGCGATGAACGCGACGATCATGCCGAGAGCAGCGAACGCATCGCGGCGAGCGCCGCGTCGGCCCCGGCGGGATCCTTGCCGCCGCCTTGCGCTTGCGCCGGCGCGCCGCCGCCTTTGCCGCCTACGAGCGGCGCCGCGGCTTTCACAAGGTTTCCGGCATGGACGCCGGCCTTCACCGCGTCGTCGCTGGCGCTCACGAACAGCGACGCGGTGTCGCCGTCGACACCGACCAGCGCGATCACGCCCGACTTCAGCCGCGAGCGAATCGCGTTTCCGAGCGTGCGCACGGCATCCGCGTTCGCCTCGGGAACCACCGCGGCGACGAGCCGGACGCGGCCGATCTCCTGCGCGCGCTCGACGTACGCCGCCGCGTCCGACGATGCGAGCCGGGATTTGAAATCGGCCATCGCTTTCTGCAAGTCGCGCACGTCGCTCTGCAGGCGTTCGACCCGTTCGAGGAGCTCGTCGGGTTTCGCGGAGAGGCTCTCGCCGAGCGCGGCCAGCGTATCCTGCTGGCGTTCGACGTATGCTTCGGCAGCCTTCGAGACGACCGCTTCGATGCGCCGCACGCCGCTGCCGATCGAGCTTTCGCTGAGCAGGACGAACAGGCCGAGCTCGCCCGTCGTGTGCGCGTGCGTGCCGCCGCAGAATTCGACCGACGGTCCGAAGCGCACGACGCGAACCCGGTCGCCGTACTTCTCGCCGGCCATCGTGATCGCGCCGGTGGCCTTCGCGTCCTCGATCGGCAGCTCGGTCATGTCCTGGTGGTGATCGTCGCGAATCAGCTCGTTGACCCGCTGCGTCACGGCGCGCTTCTGCACCGGTGTGAGCGCGCCGGCCGGGCTGCGAAAATCGAACCGCATCCGGTCGACACCGACCCACGAACCGGCCTGCACGATGTCCTCGCCGAGCACGTCCTTGAGGGCGCGCTGCAGCAGATGCGCCGAGGTGTGATGCCGCCGGATCTCTTCGCGCCATTCCGGATAGACGGTCGTGTGCACGGCGTCGCCGGCGCGGAGTTTGCCGGCGATCAGCCGGCCGTGATGGGCGATCGCGTCGCCCGCGTACTGCGTGTCGGTGACTTCGAAGACGGCGTCGCCGCGCGTGATGCGGCCGTGGTCGCCGACCTGACCGCCCTTCTCTGCGTAGAACGACGTGCGGTCGAGCACGACGCGCGCTTCGGTGCCGGCCTCGATTTCCTCGGCGGTGCCGCTCGAGGTAAGGATCGCGAGCACCGTTCCGTCGGCCTCCAGTCCGCCATAGCCGTCGAACGACGACGAGAGCGCGGGAGCACCCGCGACGGTAACGACGCCGCGTTTGGCGGCGGCGTCGGCGCGCGCGCGTTCGCGCTGCTCCGTCATCTTCTGCTCGAAACCGACCGAGTCGACGGCGACGCCGCGCTCTCCGGCGATTTCGCGGGTCAGTTCGTACGGAAACCCGTACGTGTCGTGCAGCGCGAAGGCGTCTTCTCCGCCGATCAGCCGCGTGCAGTCGGAGATCGCGTCGTCGATCAGATGCTCGAGCAGTTCGATCCCGCGATCGAGCGTGCGCAGGAAGCCGGCTTCCTCGGTCCGCAGCGCATTCTGCACGTCGCCCAGGCGCGCGCGCAATTCCGGATACCCGCTCTCCAGCGACGCGACGACCGCGCCCGCGAGGTCGGCCATGAACTCGCGCGGATAGCCGAGCAGACGGCCGTTGCGAATCGCGCGGCGAATGAGAAACCGCAGCACGAAGCCGCGTTCGGTGTTCGACGGATACACGCCGTCGGCGATCAGAAACGTCGCCGCGCGCGCGTGGTCCGCGATGATCCGGCGGCGCACCAGCTGTTCCGGCGGCGCGAGCGTCGTTTGGCCGACGGCGGGCTGCGCTGCGATGAGGTCGGTGAACAGATCCGTTTCGTACATCGAGACTTTGCCGTTCGCGACCGCCAGCATGCGTTCGAAACCCGCCCCGGTGTCGATCGCCTTGCGCGGAAGGTCCGAGAGCGCGCCGTCGATGCCGCGATTGTACTGCTGGAAGACGACGTTCCAGATCTCGACGAAGCGATCGCCCTTGTTCGGCCCGTTGTCATCGGGACCCGACGCGTTCTCGGCGCCGGTGTCGTAGAAGATCTCCGTGCACGGACCGCACGGCCCGGTCGCGCCCATCGTCCAGAAATTGTCTTCGTCCCAGCGCGAGATGCGGGCGGGATCGAGACCGATCTCGTTCTCCCACAGCCGCTGCGCTTCGTCGTCCGAAACGTGCACGGTGACGTACAGCTTCGCGGGGTCGACCTTCATGACGGTCGTGAGGAACTCCCACGCGAAGCGAATCGCTTCGGACTTGTAATAGTCGCCGAACGAAAAGTTCCCAAGCATCTCGAGGAACGTTCCGTGCCGCCCGGTACGGCCGACGTTTTCGATGTCGGACTTCGCGCCGGCGACCCGCAGACACCGCTGCACGGTTACCGCGCGCGGCGCCGGAGCGGGCGACTCGCCGAGGAAGACCGGAACGAACTGCTCCATCCCCGCGATGGTGAACAGCGTCGTGCTCAGCTCATCGGGGATCAGCGAGGCGGACGGCAGATGCGCGTGCCCGTTCCGCACGAAATAGTCGACGAACGCTTGACGAAGCTCTTGGGAAGTCATGGGCGACCGGTGGGTTTCGACCACCCGCCGGTCGGCCCCGTTATTTCTCCTGGAGGAAGTTCTTGAGCTTCTCGAGCGCTTTCTGCTGCAGCCGCGAGACGTGCATCTGCGAGACGTTGAGGCGCTTGGCGATCTCGGTCTGCGAGACGCTTTCGTAGAAGCGCAGGTAGAGGATCACCCGTTCCCGGCCGGTCAGGACCTGGAATGCGCGTTCGAGGTTGGCACGGTCCTCGAGCAGCTCGAGCCCCGCGTCGTTCTGGCCGACGTAATCGGCCAGCGTCTGCGATTTCTTGTCGCCTTCGCCGTTGAGCTCGGTGTCGAGCGAGAGCAGGTTGTAGGCCTGGCCGAGTTCCTGCGCTTCGAGGATGTCTTCTTCGGAAGCCCCGAGGTGCTGCGCGAGTTCGGTGACGGTCGGCGAATGGCCGAGCTTCACCGTGAGCTTCTCGTTGGCGCGATTGACCGCGAGGTTGAGTTCCTGAAGACGGCGCGGAACCTTGACCGCCCAGCCTTTGTCGCGGAAATAGCGCTTGATCTCGCCGACGATCGTCGGCGTCGCATACGTCGTGAACTCGACGCCGCGCTCGAGATCGAAGCGGTCGATCGCCTTGAGCAGACCCACCGTGCCGACCTGAATCAGATCGTCGAGCGCCTCGCCGCGATTCGCGAATTTGACCGCCAGGTAGCGCACGAGGTTGAGGTGCGCGACGACGAGTTCGTTGCGCAGCCGATCGTACTCGCTGATCCCCGAATGATCGGGTCCGTTGTCGAGGTCGCGGTTCGCACGCAGCTCGGCGAAGCGCGCGAAAGCGGCCCGAGCGCGGTTGCGATCCCAGCGTTCCTCGTCGACGTGAGGAACAGAGGATGACATCGCTACGACGTGACGCGCTTCGTCATTACGAGTTCCGTCCCGCGGCGCGGGTCGGTCGTGTAGTCGACGGTATCCATCAGGGCGCGAATCAAGAACACGCCCAGAGCTTCGGTACGGCCTTCGACGAGCCCGCCCGGTTCGGCGGACTCGAGATGCGGGCCGGTCGACGAATCGCGAACGGTGACGCGCAATTCGTCGTCGCCCGCATCGCACACGATCTCGATCGTGCCGGCGTCGACGCCGCCGGCCGCTTGGATCGAGTTGGTGCACGCCTCGGCGATCGCCAGCTTGATGTCCTCGATCTCGTCGACCGAAAACCGCAGCCGGCTCGCCACCGCGGCGCCGGCGAGGCGCGCGACCGCGACCCACTCGGCCCGGCCCGGAATTTTCAGCTCGACGGTGCCGTGCGAGGAGACTTGGAGGGTCCGCGTTGCTGTCACACCAGCGCCTTCATTGCGCTCTGTTCGTCATCGAAGATGCCGAAGATCTTCACGAGGCCCGTGATGTCGAAGATCTTCTTGATCTGCGGGTTCGTGCAGACCAGGTTCACCGAACCGCCGTGCTCGCGCACGCGCTTGAGGCCGCCGATCAAGACGCCCAGTCCCGTCGAGTCGATGTAGCGCACCTTCTCGAGGTTGATGACCAGGTTGTAATGCTCTTGATCGATCAGCTCCGTGATCGCATCTTTGACTTTGGGTGACGTGTAGACGTCGATCTCGCCGGTGAGGTCGACGACGTACGCGTCCCCCTCGGATTCGCGGACGTTGACTTTGATGTCCAAGGTATCTCCTAGTGTCGACTCGGGAGGTGAGGCGGTCGCCTTAGCTTTCGCTGTCGTTCTCGAGGCTGGTGCGCTGACGCGCGGCTGCGTCCTTGCCTTCGGTAACTGCGGCGTCGATGCGGGCCTTTGCATCGGCGACGATTTGACGGCCGCGCGCGAGCAAATCGCTCGCGTCGCCGGCCGTGTCGCGCGCGCGTTCGCCCGCTTCGCGGGCTTTCGCAACGAGCAGATCCCGCGTGTCCTCGCCCGTTTGCGGGGCCAGAATCATCGCGAGGGCGGCACCCGCCAGGGTGCCGAGTACGAAACCGGTGATGAAGCCGACGTTCCCGCCGCGTTCTTCAGACATTGCTGGGTTCTCCGTCAACCGGCACGACCGGCAGATCGCGTTTCTTCCCCGACACCAGCCGGCGCAATCCCGCGGTAACCCCGCTCAGCGTTGCGCCGATGTTGACCAGTGCCGGACCGATCGCTTCGGAGGCGAGTTTTGCCGTGCTCCCGACGCCGGTGGCGACGCCTTCGAGCGTGCCGACGACCGCTCCGAGCCGGGCGACGGTCGCGTCGGCCGTATCGGCGATACCGCCGACATGGCCCAACGTTTCGACCACCGGACCGGAGACCGCGGCGATCTGCCGGTCGACCTCGTCGAGCGTCCCGTTCACGCGAGCGAACAAATTCGCCAGCGCTCGGCACGCGATGAAAATGCCGATTCCCGCAGCAAGGGCGGCGACGCCGAACAAGACATCTCGTATGAACGCGCCGTCAATAGCCGTCAAAACCGATCCTCCGTGCGCTCGCTAGAGCCACGCTCGGCCCTTTCCCACATTTCGAAAACCTCACACATGAGCGGGGGTACGGACGCTCGCCACCAGAGCAGGTAAGCGGGCGATCACCGAGTCGATTTCGCGGCCGGTCGTCTCCCTCCCCAGGGAAAAGCGTACGACCCCGAGCCGACGGCGGTCGTCCAGCCCCAGCGCCGCCGCGACGTGGCTCGGCTCGAGCGACCCGGCCGCGCAGGCGCTCCCGGCCGAAGCGGCGATCCCCTCGAGGTCGAGCCGGATCAGGAGCGCGTCCGAGGGGACGTCGGCGAAGGCGGCCGAGAGGTGCGAAGGCAGGCGCGGGGCCTCGGCGCCGTTGATCGTGACCTCGGGGACGCCGGCGACGATCGCCGCCTCGAGACGGTCGCGCAAGGCCGCGATGCGGGGAGCCTGCTGGGCCCGCTCCGACTCAGCCAGCCGCAGCGCGACCGCGAAGCCGGCGATGCCGGCGACGTTTTCGGTCCCGGCCCGCAGGCCGTGCTCCTGGCCGCCGCCGACGATCAGCGGTTCGAGCGGCGTTCCCCCGCGCACGTACAGGGCGCCGACGCCCTTGGGCCCGGAGAACTTGTGGCCGGAGAGCGAGAGGAGGTCGACGCCGAGCGCCTGCACGTCGAGCGAGAGCCACCCAGCGGCCTGGACCGCATCGGTGTGAAAGAGCACTCCGCGGTCGCGGGCGAGCGCCGCCAACCGTGCGATCGGCTGGATCACGCCGATCTCGTTGTTGGCGAGCATCACGCTCGCCAGCGTCGTCTGCGGCGTCAGCGCGGCGGCGAACGCCGCCGGATCGAGGAGGCCGTCAGCGCCGACCGGCAGCCGGGTGACTTTCCACCCCTCGCGTTCGAGCACGTCGAAAGCGTGGAGAACCGCATGATGCTCGGTGCGCACCGTGACGACGTGCCGGCCGTGCTCGCGGCGAGCCCGGGCGGCACCGACGATCGCCAAGACGTCCGCTTCGGAACCGCCGCCGGTGAAGACGATCTCGCGCGGAACCGCGCCGAGGGTCCGCGCCACGCTCGCCCGCGCGTCGTCGAGTGCGGCGCGCGCGGCACGGCCTTCCGCGTGCAGCGAACTCGGGTTGAATCCGCCGCCGAGCAGCGGCACCATCGCGGCGACGGCTTCCGGTCGCGCCGCAGTCGTCGCCGCGTGATCGAGATAGATGCGGTCCATCGTCCGTGTAGAGAACGCGGGGGCGTCGATTGGATGCGCTTAGTCGTCTATAAGCCGTCGTCGCCGAAAAGATCGCTCTCCGCACGGCTCTCGCTGCCGCGGCGTTTGGCGATCCAGGCGCGCAGCTTCGCTTCGTCGCCCTGTTTGCCGGGATCGAAGTAGGCGCGGTCGCCGAGCGCGTCCGGCAAGTTTGACTGCAGCGCGACGGCGGGCGGAAGGCCGTCTTCGGCATCCATGCCGGCGTAGTCTGTGTGCGCGTAGCGGTAGCCTTCGCCGTAGCCGAGGTTCTTCATCAGCTTGGTCGGCGCATTGCGCAGGTGCAGCGGCGGCGGTTCGTTGCGCGTCTCCTGCACGTCGGCGAGCGCCGCGGAATACGCGCGGCCGACGCTGTTCGACTTCGGCGCCGTCGCGAGGTACAGCGTCGCGTGCGCGAGCGGATAGAATCCTTCCGGCATGCCGACGAAGTGCACGGCTTGCTGCGCGGCGATCGCCACCTGCAGCGCATTGCGGTCGGCGAGCCCGACGTCTTCGCTGGCGAGGATCACCAGCCGGCGCACGATGAACAGCGGATCTTCGCCTGCATCGATCATGCGCGCGAGCCAATACAGCGCCGCGTCGGGATCGCTGCCGCGGATCGTCTTGATGAACGCGCTGATCGTATCGTAGTGCGCGTCGCCGGCTTTGTCGTAGCCGCCAGCGCGGCGCTGCAGCGCGTCGGCAATCGTCTGCACGTCGATCGCGGGCGCGCCTTCGGCATCCCTCGGTGCGGCGGACGCCGCGAACTCGAGCGTTCCGAGCGCGACGCGCGCGTCGCCGTTCGCGAGGTTCACCAGCGCGTCGAGCGCATCCGGCGTGATCGTGACGTGCTCGGCGCCGAGGCCGCGCTCTTCGTCGTGCAGCGCGCGCTCGATCAGCGTGCGGACGTCGTCGTCTTCGAGCGCTTTGAGGACGAAGACGCGCGACCGCGAGAGCAGCGCCGAGTTCACTTCGAACGACGGGTTCTCGGTCGTCGCGCCGATCAGCGTGACGGTGCCGTCCTCGACGTACGGCAGCACCGCGTCCTGCTGCGCTTTGTTGAAGCGGTGGATCTCGTCGATGAACAGCACGGTGCGGCGGCCGGCGGCGCGCAGCTTCTGCGCGTCGGCGACTACGCGTCGCAAATCGGCGACGCCGGCGCTCACCGCGGAGAGTCCGGCGAAGTGCGCGCCCGTCTGCTGCGCGATGATCCGCGCGAGCGTCGTCTTTCCCGTCCCCGGCGGCCCCCACAGAATCATCGACGGCGCCTGATCCGACTCGATCGCCCGCCGCAGCGCGCGCCCCGGCCCAACGATCTGCTGCTGCCCAACAAACTCATCGAGGTCCCGAGGCCGCATCCGAGCCGCCAACGGCTCGCGCACACTCCCGCCGCCCCCCGTCTCGAACATATTGATCATGGCAGCAATAACCCCGTCACGGACCGGAGGGGCGCAGCGCCGTTTAGAACGGCAGTCTTCGTTTCTTGGGCTTCGGGGTGGGTGTGCCCGTGCCGGGCTCGGGGCTTGGTACGGGTTGTTTGATGATGATGGGGGCGCCGTGGGCGTCCATGTTCTTCGAGTTCAGGTTGTAGTCGACGGCCACCGCAGTGAGTGAGGACGTACCGTCGACCGTCTTGACGTGGCCTTCGAGGCGGAGCGTTCCCGACTGCCGGTTCAGCGTGCCCTTGTCCGCCACGGCGCTGCGCACGCCTTGCACGAAATGCACGTGACCCACGGCGACGTAGATGCGCGCTTTGCTGTCGACGTCGAGCGAATCGCACGTCAGCGTCGCCGGACCGCCGCCGGAGTACGCGTTGTCCTGGCCGGCTTCCGGTGCGGTGCCGTTGTCGTGCAGGACCACGTTGCCGGTCAGCGTCACGATCCCGCGCCGGTCGTTGCCTTTCGCGCTGTCGGCGGTGCCGTCGCTGCCCGGCCGCGAAAACGCGATCTTGTGCGGCATGGTGAAATCGCCGTTGCGCTGCGTGACGATCGTATCGGTCTCGATCCGATAGGCCGGATCGGGCGACGACGCTTCGGGCGCGCCAGACGGTGCGGCCGTCGCCGCGGCAGGTGCGGGCTTCGCGGTCGTTGCGGGCGCGGCGGCACCGGCGCACGTCGCGAAGAGCGCGATTCCGGTCAGCGACCTGCGCACGAAAGAACCCACGGGCGCTACGGACTCCGCCGCGGGTTCGGCGCCGGCGACTTCGCTGCGGGCTTCGGCGCGGCGGGCGGAGCCGCGGGACCCGTGTCCGGTTTCGTCAGCACGGCGGGCCCGCCGTGGACTTCGGCGTCCTTGGTGTTCAAATTGTAGTCGACGACGTTCGCGCTGAGCGTCGAGCCGGCGTCGGTCAGGTGCACGCCGCCTTCGAGGTGCAGCATGCCGGTCCCACGATTGAGCACACCGCGATCGGAGGTCGCGGTGCGCGGACCTTGCGCGAAGTGCACGTGTCCGGTGGCCGTGTAGACCTTCTGCTTCGAGTCGATCTCCAGGCGGTCGCAGGTCAGGGTAGCCGTCCCGCTGCCGCCGTACGCGCCGCCGGCGCCGACCTCCGGCGCGTTGCCGGTGTCGTGGACGACGACGTTGCCGATCAGCGTCGCGGTTCCGTTCTTGTAGTTGCCGTCGGCGCGGTTGGCCGTCGCATCGGTGCCGGGCCGGTAGAAGCGCACCGAATGCGGCATCGTGAACGCGCCCGTATTGAGGTTCGAGTTCGTCATGTCGGTCTGGATCTTGTAGTCGCGCGTCTCGAGCCCGTTGATGGGCGGCGCGGCGGCGAGCGCGGCCGCCCCGCTCGTCGCGATGGCGACGAGCAGGGAAGCGGCGCGCAGCAGCCGAGCGCTGAAAACCATCACACTTCGAGAACGATACGGCAGACGGACATCTCTCTGGATTGCGATTAAAGGTTCAGCGATCCGTGATAGCCGACGCGCTGTCCGGTTCCGATGGCGACGCACGACATCGGATCGTCGGCGACGATGACCGGAATGCCCGTGACCTCGCCGAGCAGCGTGTCGAGCCCGCGCAAGAGCGCGCCGCCGCCGGTCAGGATCACGCCGCGGTCGATGATATCGGCCGCAAGCTCGGGCGGCGTCTTTTCGAGCACCGCTTTGACCGCTTCAACGATCGCTTGGACCGGCTCGGAGAGCGCTTCCCGCACTTCCTCGGACGTGATCTTCACCGTCTTCGGCAAACCGTTGATCAGGTCGCGGCCGCGAATTTCCATCGCGAGCTCCTGATCCAGGCGGTAGGCCGAACCGATTTTGATCTTGATCTCTTCGGCCGTGCGTTCGCCGATCATCAAGTTGTACACGCGACGGATATGGCGGATGATCGCTTCGTCGAGCTTGTTGCCGGCGACGCGAATCGACTGCGAGACCACGATGCCGCCGAGCGAGATCACCGCGACGTCGGTCGTGCCGCCGCCGATGTCGACGACCATGTTGCCGGACGGCCCATCGATCGGCAAACCGGCGCCGATCGCCGCGGCCATCGGTTCTTCGATGATATCGACGGACTTCGCGCCGGCGAGTTTCGCGGCGTCGCGCACGGCGCGCTCTTCGACCGACGTGATCTCCGCCGGAACGCAGATGACGACCGACGGCTTCGGCCGGAACAGCGTGCTCAGCCACGACCGCTGGCGCGTGACTTTCTTGATGAAGTAGCCGAGCATCGCTTCGGTGACTTCGAAGTCGGCGATGACGCCGTCGCGCAGCGGGCGGATGGCCTGAATGTTGCTCGGCGTCTTGCCGAGCATGAGCCGGGCCTCTTCACCGACGGCGAGCGTCTTGTTGGTGCGCACGTCTTTTGCAACTACGGAGGGCTCCCGTAAGACGATGCCCTTGCCCTTGACGTAAACGAGGACGTTGGCGGTACCCAGGTCGATCCCGATATCGATGACAGTGACTCCCGGACAGGCACCGCCGCGAGCACGCGACGGCGCCGCTGATCAAAACGGCTCTTGGGGGTTCGGCCCGGGAGCGAAGATTCCTGAGTCCCGGAAAAATCGGGGCGCTCGCCCCGCCGGGCGCCCTTCGGCAAAGCTCAGCGTGACAAGCGCCCTTCGGCAGGCTTACGGCCCTTCGACAAGCTCAGGGTGACAAGGGAGGAGGGTCAGCGCGTCAGGAGGGCGAGGCCGGTTTGGGCCTGGGAGGCGCGCAGCGGGATGTAGACGTTTTGCTGCTGGACGACCGCCTGGCCTTGGCGGCTGAGTACGAAGCGGAGGAACTCTTCGATTGCCGGGTCCAGGGGCTTGCCGGGCGCCTTGTTCGTGTTGAAGAAGATCAGCCGGCTGAGCGGGTAGGCCGCGGTCGCGACGTTCTCGTAGGACGGCGCTACGAGCGACCCGGCGGTGGGGCCGACGGCTAGGACCTTGACCGGCTTATCGAGATACGCGAGGCCGTCGTAGGCCAACGCATAGCGATCGCTCGCGACCTTCTGGGCGATGGGGAACACGGTGTCGGAGTAGTCGATGCCGTCGCGCCATTCGCCGCGATGCCCGGGCGTGCTGAGCACGCGCTGCCGGACGAATTCCTCGAACCCGTTCCACGGTTTGACGCCGACGAGATGGACGGGCTTGTTGGCCCACTCGCCCGTCAGGCCGAGATCGCCCCACGTGCGGAAAGCCTTCCCGGTACGCGCGTGCGTGCTCGAAAACAACGCATCGAGCTGATCGAAGCTGAGCGACTCGATCGGGTTGTCCCGATTGACGATGAAGCCCACCGCGTCGAGGAATCCGAAGTGACGGTAGCTCCCGCCCGAGACCGGCACGCTGAGCGGATCGTAGCCGAACTTTGCGTGGAAATCGGTGATGTCGTCGGGCTTGAGCTCGCGCGAGACGAACACGAAGTCGATGTTGCCCTTCACCAGTTCCTTGGCGCCGAGGCTTCCCGCGTAGGGCGGGGCGACGTCGATCGACACGTCGGGGTAGTAGCGCTGAAACGCCGCCACCCACTGCTTCGAGAGCAGCGCGAGGACGTCCGATGCGGCGGCTTTGTAGTGCCCGTGAAGCTTGACGCCTTTGCGCGGCTGATACTCGGGCAGCACGGGGTCCAGCGTCGGCTGTAAGACTTCGAGAGCGGGGAGATCGCGTCCGTCGGTCATGCCGCGCTTCTTCTCGTCGTCGGTCTGCGGCTTCACCGGCGCGGTCGCCGGAAGCACCCATTCCACCGAGCCGGAACCCTTTGCGGTCGATTGTGCCGAGACCCCGCCGAAGGGGGCGATCGTCAGCGTTGCGGCGAGCGCCGCGATTACGAGCTTCATCACGTGCATTGTAGAAAGCGAACCTTTCGGCAACCTTTCTCGACCCCGTGTGCCGCGGCGCGGCAGGAAAAATTTTTCCCCAGAAGCGGGCCTGAAAGCCGCCTGAAAGGTTGCGGGCTCCATACTCGCCGGAGCATCAGCATGAGTCGAGAAATGGAGAACACCGCCATGCGCATTCGCAACCTGGCGCTATTGCAGGTTGGCCTTCTCGCGTGCGGACCGTGGCTCGCGAGCCCGGTCCTCGCCGCGGAGACGGCAACGTGGAACCCCAGTGCCCCCGCACCGTACGCGCAGCATCTCGTGGACCAGATGCTCGCCGCGCACCCGGAAGTCGTGGTGCTGGCCCTCCACGTCACCCCGCCGCACGGCACCGAGAACGTGATCGTCGCGTCCAACATCGGCCGGATCGGGAAGAAGGCGGACCCGGACGACTTGCACGTCATCACCACCGGCGAACCGAAACTCGAAGTGAACAAGGCGGGCGACCGATACGAGGTCGAGGAGACGCTGCAGGACGTCTCCGGTCTGACGATCGGCGCGATCGGCGTCGTTTTTCGCTACCAGAAGGGCCAGGACACGAGCCGCTACCAGAAGGTCGCCGCCGACATCCAGACGTTCTTCCGCAAGCACGTGCTGAGCGAAGCCAACCTGGTCGACGCGTATCCGTACAGCGCCGAGTACTCGCCCGACAACGGCGCACAGCGTCTGGTCGACGCGACGATCGCGCACCATCCCGAGCTGCAAGTGCTCGGCATGCACGTCACCCTGCCCGAGCGCGGCAACATCTTCCTCGGCTCGAACATCGGCCGCGTCGGCAAGAAGGCCGACGAGGACGACATGCGCGTCGTCAACACCGAAAAGTCGAACTTCGAGATCAGCGAGAACAAGGCGCGGTACGAGGTCGAGCTCGTCCTGCACGACGCGGCCGGCAAGAACATCGGCGCCCTCGGCACCGTTTTCAAAAACCCCGGCGACGACAAGACCGCGATGAACGCCCTCGCGATACAGATTCGCGACGAGATGGCGCGCCAGATCCCGAGCGCCGCCGGGCTGCTGGCGAAGTCGGATGCGCGCCCCGTGGCGATCGCCGCCGCTGCGCCGTTGACGCTCGCCGGCGTGACGAAGCTGCCCGCGTACAAGGGCGACTTCGACCACTTCGAAGTCGATCTCAAGGGCGGAACGCTCTTTCTCGCCGGCGAGGACGGCGCCGCCCTCGAAGTGTTCAACCTCGGCAGCGGCGCGCTCGTTCGCAGCATCAAAGGGTACGGCGTCCCGCACAGCCTGCTGATGATGCCGCAGACGAACGAGCTGCTGGTCATCGACGGCACCAAGCCCGCGCGCGTCCTCAACGCGAAGACGCAGGCCGTCAAGCGCTCGTTCAAGCTTCCCGCCAGCGCCGACTCGGTCGCGTACGATGCTTCGACGAAGCACCTGTGGGTGGTGACCGGCGGTAAGGACGTGCCGCAGCCCGACTGCAACCTCATCGAGATCGACCCCGCCACCGGCAAGCTCTTCAACAAGGTACACTTCGACGCGAACCACGTGGAAGCGCTCGCGGTGGAGCAGCAGGGCGACAAAATCTACATCAACGTCACCGACAAGAACAAGATCGCGGTGGTCAACAAGAAGACCGGCAAGATCGTCGCGTGGTGGCCGTTCAAGGAAGCTCAGCAGAACGCCGCGGTGGCGTTCGACGAGCCGAATCACCGCCTGTTCGTCGTTTCGCGGAAGCCCGGCATGCTCGTCGTGAAAAACGCCGACACCGGCGCGACCGTAGCGAGCTTCAAGGCCCCCGAGCGCAGCGACCAGGTCGTTTGGGATGAAGCGAATCGACGCATCTACGTGACCGGCGGCGACGGCTTCATCGGCGTGTTCGCGCAGAACGACGCCGACCACTATTCGCAGGTCGCTCGCGTACCGAGCGCCCCCGGAGCGAAGACGGCGATCTTGGTGCCGTCGCTGAACCGGCTCTACGTCGCGGCTTCACCGGGTGAGGCGAAACGCGGCGGCGCCGTGCTCCGCTTCGACGTGACGCCGCGGCCCTAGCTTAGAGGTGCCGCGTCCGGCGCGGGGCGCTCGGTCGAGAGTGGAGTACCATTCTCGTCCGCTGCGCGCCGTCGCCGGCGACGCGGTTGCCCGGCCCGCGCGGGCGGGTGAGCGCGGCCGCCCGTCGCCGAAACTCCCGGCGCAGAAAGCTGTCGATGCCGGTGTAGCCGAGCACCGCGACGGCGATCATGCCGGCCAGCATGAGGCACTGAACGAAGACGCCGCCGAAGTGGCCGGTGTGCAGTGCGAGAAGCCAATAGTACAGCTTCGTGCCGGCGTTCAACGTCGCCCAGGGATGGAAGTCGACGATCGCCCCGGTGCGGGGGTCGACGTAGACGACGCTGCGGGCTTCCTCGTGCGGGGCCCCTTGCTCGACCATCGCGATTTCGATGGGACTGCCTTTGAGGGGATAGCGCACCGAACCCCAGAGCAGCGGGCCGCCGATCTTTCCCCGCGCTTCATCCCACGCGGTCTGCATCGGAATCACCGCAGCCGATGATGCTGCCTCGCGATGCTTCCGCGCGGCGGCCGCCCGACTCGCACTCTCCGTCATGTCCGTCGTTGCGGTCAGGGTGAAGAGCGCGTTTTTGGCCCAGCCGAGCGACAGCGGCACCGCGGTCGCGGCGACGACGAACACGATCGCGGCGGCGTATGCACCGACCGTGGTGTGCAGTTTGAACGCGAACGCACCACCCGTGAGGCGAGGATTGAACGTCAACGCGCTCCGCCATGCGCCCTTGCGCCGCGGCCACCAGAGGAACAGACCGCCGGCGGCCATCACGAGCGCCATGACCAGCGACGTCGTTCCGATGATCGGCATTCCGACGCCGGCGTCCACGAACAGGAACCGGTGCAGCCCCTCCGCGGTTCCGTACAGCCCGCCGTAGTGCGCCTGATGACCGAGCACCTTACCGCTGCACGTGTCGACGTAGACTTGGTCCGCGTCGGAAAAGCGCACCATGCTCGAAGCCGTCGGCGAGGCGTAGCGAAAGACGTACAACACCTTTCCTTGCGGATGGGCATTCCGGGCGGCGGCGGCCAGCGCGTCGATCGAGCGCGGCTGCGCGCACGGCGGAATCACCATGAGCTGCGGATAGGTGAGCGGATCCAGCAGCGGCCGCAAAACGATCCATCCGCCGGTGACGGCGAGAAAGATCGCCAGCAGGCCGACGGTGAGCCCCGCCCAGCGATGGACCCGGATGAAGGCGCTTCGGAACGGAGTCATCGCCGCGCTACTGGTCGAGCTTCTTGCGCTGCTCGCGAACGACGTCGGCGGTGAGCGGCAGGTACTTGCCGTCACGCACGACTTGGGCCTGACCTTCGCGGCTGAGAATGTAGCGCATGAACTCGCGCAGCTTCGGGTCGGCCGGCTTCTTCGGGTCGCGATTCATGAAGAAGAACACGTCGGCGTACATTGGGTAGGTCCGGTTGCGGACGTTCTCCAGCGTGAGGTCGTAGAACGGACCGCCGTCCTTCGCCCCGAGCGCGAGCGCTTTGATCTGCGGCGTCAGCCAGGCGTTGCCACCGGCGCAGTACACGATCCCGAGCGGATCCTTCGCGAGGTCCTCGAGCATCTGCTGACCCGCCAGCTTGAACGTGCCGTCGGGCAGCAGCTGGTTGTCGTACTCAATCAGGTTTTCGTTCCATTTGTCGGAGACGCCGCCGAACGCGCGCGATTCGATCTCCTGCGGAAAATGGAACTGCAGGTTGTAGCCATAGACGTGGATCGGCTTGTTCGCCCACGCGCCGGTGAGCCCGAGCTGACCCCAGGTGCGGATGTTCTTTTCCGGTCCGCGGGCGAGCTTGGTGTCCCAGGTGAGATCGCGCCACGCGCCGGAACGCGGCGCTCCGAACACGCCGTCAAGCTGCGCCAGACTCATGTGCGCGAGCGGATTGTCTTTGTTGACGTACACGCCGATCGGCGGGTTCCAGCCGGAGACGTCGTAACTGCCGGTCACCGCGACGATCCCCAGCGGCAGATATTTGAACTCACGCTGGAAGGCCAGCTGCTCGTCCCACATGATCTGCCGGCCCATCGGACTCAAATCCGACTTGCCGTAGATCAGTGAGGAGATCGCGTGCTCGCTGGTGCGCAAATGGAAATCGAATTTGACGCCCGGTTGATATTTCTGGAACTCCGCCTGCCAATATTCGGCCAGCGGGCTATCGGTGAAGTAGTTCGAGCCCCACATGCGGATCGTGCCCGACACCGTCTGCTCCGGTTTGTAGCTGGGCAGATCGTCCAGGTTGAACTTGTGCGTGTAGTAGACCCGGTGGCCCTTGGCCTTCACCCAAGCTTCGCGGGCGTTCTGCACTTCGACAGAAGTTTTTTCGTCGGCGCCGAGCGCCACGTGCGCCGACGACAGCAGCGTTACGAACGCAAGAACTCCGCTCAGAAAAGCACGGCGGCACGCACGCATGGCATCTCCTATTCCAAGGTGTCGGTTAAGGCGTCTCCCGCATCGCCTCTTCGACGAAGCGATTGGTGTAGAGTTTGGACGGGTCAACGGTCGGGTTCACGGCCGTGCCGCGCCAACGGCCTTCCGCGCTGTTATCGAAGTCGTAGGCGCGTACGGTGTCGACCACGAGGCGGACCGCCGCGGGCGAGAACGAGTAGTCGTTCTTCGCGAACGTCGGCAGGGTCCGGCGGAGATAGCGTATCTCCGCTTTGCGGTCTTTGCCTTCGAAATAACTCGGCGGCAGGGCGGCGACGATCTGGTCGAGCGAATGACGATTGATGTACCGCATCGTCTTGACGAACGCGGTGACGAGCCGCTGGACCGCCTGGGGATGCGCCCGGGCGAACGCCGGCGCGACGAGCAGCGACTGGGACGGCCACGCGGCCCCGAGCACTTTGCGCGTCGAGGCGCCGCTGTTCAGATCGTAGAGCGTCGTGACCATCCCGGTGTCGCGCAGCGCCGAGGTGATCGGCTCTTGGAACGTCATGACGTCCACGCGTCCCGCCTGAAGGCCTTTGATGACGGCCTCCTGGCGGCCGTCGTGCTGGAGCATGACCGGCGTGTAGCTGTGCGGCGGCAAGCCGGCCTTCTTCGCGAGATAGCTCGTCAGCAGGCCCTTCGTGCCGTAGAGCGCGCCCTCGGCGACGTTCTTGCCGCGGAAGTCCGCGGCGCTCTTGATCGCGTCTTTCTCGCGCGCAGCGACCATCACGGTCATCCCCGGCGCATCGTTGAACACCATGACGCCTTCGACGGGCAGGTTGTGGCGCGCGCCGAACACGGCGTGGTTGAACCAATGATAGGAAGCGTCGATCTGCCCCGCGATCAGCGGCGCCTGAAGCAGGTAGTCTTCTTTGGAGAAGTCCTCGACCTTGGCGCGGACGATCCGAACACCGGCCTGCTTCAAATAGCCGAGGCTCTCCGCCAAGCGCGGCACGATCGGGTCTTCGTCGACGCTCAACCGGATCGTCACGACGTCCTCGGCCGCCGCCACGCGGGCGCCCGGCATTATCGGGAGGGTACCGGCCAGCGCGACGAGCGCCGCTCCGAGCAAAACGCCGGCGAGGGTGGTCTTCCGCTGCATCAGTCTCCCAACAACGCTTTCTCAGGCGGGGTCGCTTGCGAATCGAGCTTTTGCAGCTGCTCCCGCACGATCGCGGCAGGCAGCGGCAGATACGCGCCCGAGCGAGCGATGGCCGCTTGTCCCTGTTTGCTCAAAACGTAGCGCAAGAATTCCTTGACCTTCGGGTCGACGCGCGGGTTCGCGATCTCGGAATGTTCGTCGTCGATCGTATAGTCGAGGTACACCGGTCGCGCGAGCGGATAGCTGCGATCGGCGACGCTCTGCTCGGTCAACGCGACGAACGGTCCGCCCGGCGACGCCGCCACGGCGACCGCCTTGACGCCGGCCGTGCGGTAAGCGATCGGCGCATACGCGATGCCGTCGGGATCCCGGCTCAAGTCGCCGATCATCTTCGCCGGATCCGGATACTCGCGCAAGTCTTCGTTCCACATGGCACCGCCCTGCAGAACACGGGTTTGAAAGAAGGTCACGACGCCGGCACCGAGGATCGGCGGGCCGTAGACGTGGATGTGACGGCCGGCGAGCGCGCCGCGGACGCCGAGCTGTCCCCACGTGCGCAGATCGCCCGCGGCGGGGCGCGCTGCGCTCTCCACCCAGCTCAACGCCTGCCATCCGCCGCCGCGCCGCGCGCCGAAGATGCCGTCGAGCTGTTTGATCGAAAGCTTCGCGAGCGGATTGCGTTCGTTCACGAAGATCGCGTACGCGGGCGAGTCGCCCGGCGTCCGCGCGCTTCCGGTCGCGACTTCGATTTCAACCGGGTACACCCAGGAGCGCTCGTAGGTTCCGTACCGTTCGAACGGATTGATCGCGCGGCCCATCACGGCGAGGTCCGCGGTCCGCATCTCGAGCCCGTACATGCCGGAGGCGCTGCCCTTGAGCGAATCCGCGAACAAGACGCCGGGCTGGTACTTCTTGAAGCCAGTTTCCCACGCGCGCATCAAATCGGCCATGTGGTTGTTGCCGGTGCTGCGCAGCATCCCCGTGACGTGCTGCCGCGGCAGGTAGTCCGGCACCGACGACCGATCGGGCGCAGCAGCAGCGCCGATTGTGGTGAGGGCCGATGCCGCCAACGCCGTCACGGCGGCGAAGCGCAGCACGCGCCCGCGTCTGCTACTCATCGAGCTTTTTCAATTCGGCTTGCGCCTGTTCCGCGTTCAAGGGCACGAACAAGCGGCTCTCGGCGATGATCTGCTGACCTTCACGACTCAGGACGAAGCGCACGAACTCTCTCTCGAGCGGCGGGAGCGGCTTGCCCGGGACCTTGTTCAAATACAGGTACGCGCCGTTGTGCAGCGGATAGCTGCCGTCGAAGAACGTCTGCGCGCTCGGCGCGACGAACGGCCCGCCGGCGTGCGCGGCCAGCGGCAGCACCTTCACGTCCGACTTCGTCGCGTTGACGACGCGCTTGAACATGAAGCCGATCGCGAGCGGGTCGTTCTGCACGCCTTCGATGATCTGCTGATCGCGCGTCTTGCCGTGCGCCTTCCACGAGATGTCGGCGCGCGGGCCCTCGTAGAGCGCCGGATTCCACTTCCGGCCGCCCTTGAACGCCGTGCGCTCGATCAGATCGGCCCAGTTGCTGAGCGTCACGTCGGAGCCGCGCGGGTGGATCGGCTGATCGGCCCACGCGCCGGTCAGTCCGAGCTGACCCCAGGTCCGGATGTTTCCCTCCGGACCGCGCGCCGGTTTGGTGGACCAGCGCGTGCCGTCCCAGCCGCCGGTGCGCTGTGCGCCGAAGATGCCGTCGATTTGATCGAGCGTGAGGTTAGCCAACGGGTTGGCTTTGTTGACGACGAACATGAGGCCCGGCGTCGTCCCCTCCGGATCGTCGTACGAGCCGCTCGCGAAGCGAATCTCGAGCGGCGCGTATCCGAACGTCTCGCGGAACGCCATCAGCGGCGTGTGCCACGTGCGATGGCCCATGAGCCCGATGTCGGCGCGGCCGGTGACGAGGCCGGCGAACGCCTGCGAGGTGTTGATCAGGTAGGCGTTCAGACGTACGTGGCCTTGTTTCGCGCGAAACTCGTTGGCCCACCGTCCCACGAGCGCTTCGAGCGGCGTACCGGAGATCCGCAGCACGCCGAGGGCGACGTGCTGCGGACGGTACGATGGTAACGCGCTCAGGTCGTACGTCGCGGGCGTGTATTCGGCCGCCGCGAGCGTGCCGGTGGAGGCCAGCACGAGCGCGGCGATCGCGGCTGCGCGCCGCAGCGACGCACGCATTACGGCGTGGCGCGAAGGCTGAGCGAGATCGTTCTGGGCTGGGCGACCCCCAAGGCGTTGTTGGCGATCGAACCATAGTAGAATTTGTCGGTGAGGTTCTTGACGTTCAGGTTCAAGGCGTACGACTTGCCGCCGAGTTTTCCGCTGTAGGCCATGCCGGCGCTATACGTCGTCACGCTCGGGAGCTGGCCCTGGTCCTGCGCGTTGAGCATCCGCGCGCCGACCGACTGAACGCCGGCGGTGAGCGACAAACCCTTGATGGAAAGCGGGCGGTACGTGAGCCCGAGATTTCCGCTGAGCTTCGGGATGTTCTCCGGAATCTTCCCGTCGATCGTCGGATCGTTCGGAGAATGCTGCGTCGCGTGCATCCACTGCCCGCCGACCGCCACCGACAAGCGTCGAGTCGCATTGAAGCTCAGCGTCGACTCGAAGCCCTGAAAATTGTTCGTGCCGTTGAGCGCGAAGATTTTCGTCGTTGGGTCGACGGTCGCGTTGCCGCGATCGATGTTGAAGTAGCCCAGCTGCATCGAGAAGTCGCGGCCGCGGGCCGCCCGGAAGCCGAGCTCTTTCTGCGTCGAGGGGGTGGGAGGCAAGAGGGCGAGCGCGTTCGTCGCGTTGATCGGTGCCAGCGCCGTCTCTTCGAGCGACTTCACGTAGCTGGAGTAGACCGACACGTCGTGCGTGACGTCGTAGGTGCCGCCGATCGCCGGCGCGAGATACGAGAGCCGCGTGTGGGTGCTCGCGCTACCCGCAAGCTGATCGTCCGCCGCGTAGTTGATCTGGCGAAGGCCGCCGGTGAGCCGCAGCCGCGAGAAGAGCGTGGCCGACTCGGTGAAGAAGTAGTCGTAGTCGGCGCTATGCTGCGGCTGATACGTGATCGGCCCGGTCGGAAACAACGGAGCGGGCAGCGCGGTCGGATTGTAGATGTTCACGATGTTGGTGACCTTGGGGCTCACCGGATTGTTCGCGTCGCGTCCGTTGCGCGTGTACCCGACGACGAACGTATTCTGCAGCCAATTCCCCTTCGCTCCCTTGAACCGCAGCTCGAGGTCTTCGTAGGTGTTGATCGAGTCTTGATCGCGAACGAGCGACGTCGTCTCCGTGCCGATCCCGGTCACCAGATCGTATTTCGTGATCTGACTGACGGTGCGGTGATCGCGATGGGTTGCCGAGCGTCCGGCCTCGGCCCGGAACGTGATATCGTCGTTGACCGCGAAGTCGCCGCGCAGCGAGATATTTTGTCCGCTGCCGACGGATCTGGCCCACTCGCCGGTGAGGAGGTTGGTCGGATTTGGGACATTGGCCAGCGTGATGTGGCCGTACTTGTCCGCCGCATTGAGCAGCAGGCCGCCCTGCTCGACGATGTTGATGCCGAAATCTTCGTAGTCGAAGCGAAGCTTCGTTCCCTTCGACGCGTAGTCGGTTGTCAGCGCCCCGAGGTAGCGCGTCCCGCCGGCATTTTTCACGGGGGATCCCGTATCGCCGCCGGCGAGGTTGAGGCGAGCGCCGAACTCATCGTGCGATCCGAACTTGCGGCCGATGTCGACCGCGGCGATCGCCTGCCCGTACTGGTTGGTGCTGAACGATACGGAGTTGACGGGGTTCTTCGTGGCGCGCTTGAGCACGTAGTTGACGATGCCGGCCGGACTGGCGAGCCCGTATTCCAGTGCCCCGGCGCCCTTCAGCACCTGGACTTGCGCCTTGTCCTCGGTCTCGAGGATGATGTTGTTGACGATCGACAACCCGCCGTCGAGGCGAAAGCCGGTGGTGCTGCCGAGTTTGATGCCGCGGATCTGCAGGTTGTCAGAACCGCCGGCGGAGTTCGCATCGGCTTGCGTAACACCGGGCACGTTTTTGATGGCGTCGTAGGTGTTCTGCGCGTTCGATCCGGCGAGCTCGTCGCTCGAGATCGTCGTCTTCGTCGCTACGCCGCCCGTTTCGGAGGCGTTCCGCATGCGCTGCGCATCGAGCTCGGCAAGCCGCGCATTGACGGCGCGAATTCTCGCTTCGTTCCGAGGCGTCTGCTCGTTGAGCTTCTTGAGTTCGGCCTGCAGTTCTTCGACTTCCGACGCCCGGGCGGCGGGAGCCGTGGTCGGAGCCGGCTTCGGTGCCGCCATGGCGGTAAGTCCCAAAACGGGCGATGCAAGCGTCGCGAAAACGCATAACATCGCGCTGCAAACGATTTTCTTCGGCACGCGGTTACCTTTCGAGGAAATTTCATTGGATTGTAAGGACCGAACCTTTCGCCAACCTTTCATGGCGAGCAGGCGCGGTTTT
>JAQBPM010000313.1 GCA_028287525.1 Vulcanimicrobiota bacterium
TGAGCGTACCGCGGAGCGGCGTGACCGCGACCGAGGTGTCGCCGACGATGCCGACCTTCACCGGCACGGCGTTCAACTGCCCGTTGCGCTCGACGAAGATGCGGCTGGTGCTCCCTGCCGTGACCGCGCCGCTGCTGGTGCCGGTCGTCGCGCCCCACGGTGACCCGCCGCCGGCCGCGTTACCGCTGCCGGTGCGCGCGGCACCGGAGGCTTGCCCCGCACCGGGGCCCGCGCCATTCGCACCCGGGGGCCGTTTGCGGTGCGCGACGCTCCCGGCCGCGGGCGTGTAGCTGAATGCTGCGAGCGGTACGATCGTCGCATTGTCGGCGTGGGCGACTTGAATCGTCGCGTTGGCCGTCATGCCGGGAAGGAGCGCGCCGTCCTTGTTGTCGACGACGACCACGTTGGTGTAGGTCACGACGTTCGACACGGTGGTCGGGTTCTGACGAACCTGTTTGACCACGGCCTTGAAGACCCGGTTCGGGTACGCCAGCACCGTGAAGGTGACCGGATCGCCCGGGCGCACGCGCCCCATGTCCGGCTCGCCGACGGCGAGATCGAGTTCCATCTTCGAGAGGTCTTGCGCGATCGAGAACAGCGTCGGCGTCGACAGGCTCGCCGCGACGGTCTGACCGACCGCGACGACGCGCGCGATCACCGTGCCGTCGACCGGCGAGGTGATGATCGTGTGGTTGACGTTCTGCTGGGCCTGCGCGACCTGCGCCTGTTGGATGCCGATCGCCGCGACGCTCGCGTCGTGCGTCGCGACTTGGTTCGCGGCCGTCGCGCCGGTGACGCCGGTCTGCGCGGAGAGCGCTTGCGCGGAGGCGTTCGCCTGCGCGATCTGCGCGACCGACGCGCTCGTTTGCGCCTGGGCCTGCGCGACCGCGGCGCGCGCGCCGTCGACTGCCGTCTGCGCCGCGACCAGAGCGGACTGATCGGCGTCGACCTGATTCTGAGCGATGAAGCCCTGCGAGACCAATTGCCGATCGCGATTGACCGTCTGCTGCGCGAGCGCAAGCGCCGCCTGATCCTTGGTAACCGTAGTTTGGGCGGTCTTGACGGCGGCCTGCGAGGCGGCGGCCGTCATTTGCGCGGCGCGCGCCGTCGCGGTCGCGGCTTGTGCCTGGGCCTGCGCTTGCGCGACGGCGGACGGACCGCCGCTCGCGGTCGCGCCGGTCGCCTGCGCTTGTGCCATGCTCTGAGCGAGGGTCGACTTCGCCTGGTCGAGCGCCGCCTGGAACGTCGTCGGATCCAGTTTCGCGAGAACCTCGCCCTTCTTCACCCGCGAGTTGAAGTCGGCGTAGATCGCGGAGATGGTCCCCGAGACCTGCGTGCCGACGCTGATGGTGTTCTGCGGGTTGAGCGTTCCGCTCGCGGTGACCGTCTGCGCGAGCGAACCGGTCTGCACCGGTTCGGTCGTGTACGTCACGGCAGCCGCCCGCGAACGGATCACCAGCACCGACGCGACGATCGCGACGATAACCAAAGCGGCAAGGGCGGCGAACAGCCATCGCGGGCGACGGCGCTTGGTCTCCAGCTTTACCGACGAGACGTGACCGTTGGTTGACGGCCGTTCTAAAGTTTGCATGGTCGTATCGATACTACGACCATGTGCCTCGGAAAGTGCTTCAGGTTATATGAGAATCGCTCTCAGGTAGCTGCCAGGGAACGAACGGCCATTCGCCGGTTCGCGCTGCCCAAATGAGGAAGACGGCTCCGCCCGCCGCGATGGTGAGTACCCCGTACGCAATCGCTGCCCAGCCGGCGCTTGCAAACGCGTAGCACCAGCCCACCAACGCCACGACTGCCGGCAACGGAAAGAGCCACATGCGATACGGCGAGCGGATGCCGCGTGCGCGCATTACAGCGAGCGCCGCAATTTGCGCGACCGGTTGAATCAGCACCATCCCCGCGACGAGCGCGTTGATGACGTTTCCGAGCGAGAGCAAGCTTGCAGGAAGCGCCAACAGGCCGATGACGAGCAGCGAGACGTCGGGGAACCGCAGGCGCGGATGCACGTGCGCGAAAGCGCGCAAGAACACGCCGTCGGCTGCGGCGGCGAACGGGACGCGCGAGAAGGCGAGCAGGTTGCCGTAGACCGACGCGAACGCCGTCAGCAGGATCAGCACCGTGACGATGCCGGCCACCGCGACGCCGAACGCACGCTCGACGACAACCGATGCGATGAACCCGCCGACGCCGTGCTCCGCCACGATCGACTGCCACGGCACGGCTCCCAGCACGCCGAGCTGCATAGCGACGTACAGAACCGCGACCAGCCCGATCGAGATCAGAATCGAACGCGGCAGCGTGCGCGCCGGGGCGATCACTTCATCGCCGACGGAACTCGATGCGCCGTACCCGGCGTAGTCGTACATCGTGATGATCAGCGCCTGGCCGAAACCGGCGGCGAACCCGGCCCAGAAGGAATCGCCGCCGAGCGCGAACGCCTGCGCCGGCGAGAAACGGGCGAATCCGGCGACGACGACGCAGAGCAGCGTGATGACGGCGACGATGCCGAGCGCCACGCCGAGGCGCGCCACCGAGCCGATCCCGCGATACAGCGCGAGCAGCGTCACCACACCGACGCCGATGGCGACGGCGTTCGCTTCCCACGGATGCGCGGCGAGGTGCGGGAACAGATAGCCGGCGTAGTTCGCGAAACCGATGTAGCCGGATGCGAGCAGCAGCGGCGCGCTGCAGATCGTCTGCCACACGAACAAGAACGCGAGCAGACGGCCGAGACTGCGCCGTCCGAAGACCTCGCGCAAGAAACCGTACGTCCCACCCGAGCCGGGATACTGCGCGCCGAGCTCGGCCCAGACCAGGCCGTCGCAGAGCGCCAGACCGGCACCGGCGATCCACCCCACCAGCGAAAGCGGACCGCGCAGCGATTGGAGCACGAGCGGAATCGTGATGAGCGGGCCGATCCCGACCATCGTGATGACGTTGATCGCGACCGCGCCGCGCAGGCCCACGCCGCGCACCAAGCCGCGATTCGCGCCGCTCATCGATCAGGCGAACTGGACGGCGAACGCATCGTAGTCGAGCGCGTCGACGCCCGCGGCGAGCGCGCGCACGCGGAGCGCCGCGAGATCCGGTTGCGGCCGGACCGCCAGCGCACTCGTCGGCGTGCCGCCGGGGATCAGCGCGATCCGCTGGGCCGCGGCCGGCGTCACGATGCTCTGCCACGGCTCGAGCGCGACGCTGCCGCCGCCCGCGTCGACGCGCAGATGCGCGCCCATCGCGGTGATCGTCAGCGGCAACCCGTCGGAGTCGAGATACGACTCCGCCGACCGCACGTCGATCCGTTCGACCGCAAAGCGATGATCGGCGATCAGCAACGTGTGCTCGAGACCGTCCGCCTCGTACTGCAGCTGCCCGACGGCACCGGGGAACGTGGCGCGATAGTCGAGCACGTCGCCGGCTTTCTGCACGTGCAGCGGGCGCGGCTTTCCGTCTGTACCGACGCGGTTCCAATCGAAGATGCGATAGGTCAGATCGCTCGCCTGCTGCGTCTCGAACAACTGGATTCCGGCGCCGATCGCGTGCAGCGTCCCCGCCGGAAGATAGAACGCGTCGCCCGGCTGGACCGGCACGCGGCGCAGGATCTCGCCGAGCGTGCCGTCGGCGACGCGGCGCTCGAACTCTTCGCGGGTCGTGTCGCGCGTCCAGCCGAGCACGAGTTCCGCATCCGGCTCGCTCGCGAGGATATACCAGCACTCGGTCTTGCCGTTCGGCTGGCCTTCGACGCGCTGCGCGTACGCGTCGTCGGGATGCACCTGCACCGAGAGCGCCTGCCGCGCGTCGATGATCTTCGTCAGCACCGGAAAGACGCGCGCCGGATCGATCGGGCCGGTCAACGTCGCGCCGAGGTTCGCGCGCAGGCCGCCGAGCGTCGTCCCCGCGAGCGGACCGTTGCGGACCGCGTTCTCGTCCCAGCACTCCCACGATTCGCCCAGCGGCTGCGGCGCCTCACCGGGTCGCAAAACAGCCTTGTGGTAGCGGGTGACGAGCGCATCCCCACCCCAGATCGCGGGCGCCAATCGGGGCTCGAGGAGATACGGATAGAGCCGGTCACTCACGTGCCGGCTCTACGCTTTTTCTCACCAGCGTTCCGCTTGGTGCGGGCTATTCGCGGCGAATCGTGGTGCTCGAGGTGCTGCCGCGGTTGTTCGACATCGCGACGAGGCCGACGATCACGACCAGCACGACCGCGCCGACGATGATCCACGTCCACGGAAGGTTGCTGGTGTCGGTCGTCGTGTTCGTCGTCGTGGTGGACGAACTGCCGGCGGGCGCATTGCCGGTGGTGGCGGAGCCGCCGCTCGTCCCGCCGCCGGTGGTCGTCGTCGTGGAACTGCCTCCGTTGCTGCCGCCCGTGGTCTGCGCGTACGCGAACGTCGGAGCAAACGCGAGGAACATCGCTAACACGAGGATCGAAAGCCGTGTGAAAATTCGCATCGTTCCCTGCTTCCTACAAAAGTCGTAACTCATGACAGCGAGCCCTGAGGTTCCGGATCACCGGTCGGGGACGTCGGATCCGGCGGAATGCCCGGCATGTCCGGCGGCGCGTCGGGCATCGACGGTACGTCCGGTACAGATTCGGGGACCTGGTACTCTGCTACCATTGCCCCCGAAGCGTTCCCGACGGGCAGAAAACCGAAACGGCAACCGAGCGATGGGCGCCGACCGGCAACCAACGGCACGACGGCAGAGTCCTGGAGGCAATGCGCCCACTGCACCGCGTTGCCGCACTGGCTGCAACGATCGCGCTGCTCGGCGAAGCCCCTGCACCTTCAGCCCCGTCTGAAGAAGCGGCGCGGCTTTTTGCCATGAGCGGCACGCGAACCGCCGCCGTCCAATCCTACACCTCGCGCCTGCACGTCGACGTCGCGCTGCGCTCCTTTCCGTACCTCAAGTTTCACTTGAACGGAACGATCTCGTTCAAGCGCCCGAACTTGTACTCTGTGCACTTCGAGCACGTGCCGTGGTTCGGCAAAGGCTTCGAAGACATGAAGATGGACCCGATGGTCCCCTCGACGTGGGGCGAACACTACGACGTGACAAGCCTCACTCGCACAGGTGACCGGACGCACATCGAGATGCGCGACAAGGTGGACGGCCACATCAAGGGCGTGCACGCCGAACTCGACGCCGACGGTCTACGCAAGATCGAGTGGCAGTATCTCAACGGCGGCAACATCGGCGTCGCCGTCACGCCGGTCATCGTGAGCGGCATCCCGGTGCCGGCGACCGAAGACGCCGACATCCATCTGCCGACGTATCACGTCATCTGCCACGCGACCTTCAGCGACTACAAGATCGTCACGGACTCACCCTACGCCGCCGGCGGCGGCCGGTAACTCACCCGCGCGATGCGCCGGGTGATCGTCACGGCGGACGACTTCGGCCTCGCGGTCCCGGTGAACGAAGCCGTGGAGCGCGCCCACCGCGAGGGCGTGCTCACCGCGGCCAGCCTCATGGTTGCCGAACCGGCGGCCGCCGACGCGGTCGCGCGAGCCCGCGCGCTGCCGTCGCTGCGCGTCGGGCTGCACGTCGTCGTCGTCGAAGGGCGGCCGCTGCTGCCGCCGGAGCGAATCCCCGACCTCGTCGACCGCGCCGGAATGCTCAGCTCGAACCTCGCGCAGACGGGGGTGCGCTACTTCTTCCACCCGCGGATCCGGCGGCAACTGGAAGCCGAGGTGCGCGCGCAGTTTGCGGCCTTCGCCGCGACCGGACTCGCGTTCGACCACGTCAACGCTCAGTGCCACATGCATCTCCACCCGACGGTGCTCGGCATCATGCTGAAGGTCGCCCGCGACTACGGCCGTCCGCCGATGCGCGTGCCGTACGAGCCGTTCGCGGCGTCCTGGCGCGCGACGCACGACGCCCGCGGCCTGCGCCTTGCCAACGCGTTCCTGCTCGCACCGTGGCTCGCGCTGATGAAAGCGCGGCTGCGCGTTGCCGGCGTGCGGTACAACGACCGCGTCTTCGGCTTGGGTGACTCGGGCCGGATGACGCCGCAGCGCGTCCTTGCGCTGCTGGGCGAACTGCAGCCGGGCGTCACCGAGATCTTCTTCCACCCGGCGACCGGGCCGTGGCCGGGGATCGCACCGGGACTGCACGCGTACCGTCATGCCGACGAACTCGCCGCCTTGCTGGACGGTGACGTCGCGCGCGCGCTGCACGCGCCCGGCGTCGAGACGATCGCGTTCTCCGACCTCGTGCCCGCGCGTGGCTGACCTGCGCCGGTTTGCCGACCGCGCGACGTTGGCGCTCTCGCTGGCGAGTCTGGCGTACGGCGCGTTCGCGCTCGAACGGACGCTTGCGTTCGGCCGCCGCACCCGGCGCCCGGCGGCGCGCGCGCCATACGTGACGATCCTCAAGGCGCTCCACGGCGACGAACCGCTGCTCGCGCAGAAGCTGCGCTCGTTCTGCGACCAGGACTATCCCTCGTACGATGTCGTGCTCGGCGCGCGGAACGGCGACGATCCGGCGCTCGCGACGGCAAGCGTCGTCGCGACCGAGTTTTCGGACCGCGTGCGCGTCGTATCGGCGAACGATGGGACGCCGCACCACGCGAACCCGAAGATCGACACGCTCGCCGCGCTCGTCCCCCATGCGCGCGGCGACATCCTCGTGTTCGCCGACAGCGACATGCGCGTGACGCCCGATTACTTGCTCGCGATCGTCGAGCCGTTCGCGGACGAACGCGTGGGCGCGGTGACGTGTCTCTATCGCGGAGTCCCCGCCGATGGCGGCGTCGCGTCGCGGCTGGGTGCGATGGCGAACCACGAGCACTTCGCGCCGTCGGTGCTCATCGCGGAGCGATTACTCGGAATGCGTTTCGGCTTCGGCTCCACGATCGCGGTTCGCCGCACGCTGTTCGAAGAGATCGGGGGGCTCGACGCGATCGGCGCGCACCTCGCCGATGACGCACTGTTGTGCGCCGAAGTCACGAAGCGCGGCGCGGCGGTCGTGCTCTCGGATTACGTCGTCGAGAACGTGGTCGACGAACCTACGTTCCCAGGGCTGTGGTCGCACGAGCTGCGCTGGGCCCGCACGCAGCGCGCGCTGGAGCCGGGCGGTTTTGCGGGCGTCGTGCTGACGTATCCGATTCCGCTCGCGCTGCTGCACGTCGCCGTCGCGCGCGAGCGGTCGAAGCCGCTGGTCGTCTTGGGCGCGGCAATCGCGCTGCGGTACGCGCTGGCATTCGCCGCCGCTTGCGCGTTCGGCGCACGCCCGGCACCGCTGCTGGTCCCGCTGCGCGACACGCTCGGTCTCGCCGTCTGGTGCGCGTCATTCATCTCCCGTGGCGTCCACTGGTCGGGCGACGACTACCGCGTGAACCGCGACGGCCGCATGACGCCGTGACAATCGTCGTCCCGCGCGGCGCCGAGGCCGCCGCCGTCCGGCGCGCCCGTCCGAGCTCGCGCGTGATCGAAGTACCGGCGGGCGCGCGCGCCGCGACTGGGCTGCCGACGTTCGAAGACGACGATACCGTGGTCGTGCTCGGGTTGTGCGGCGCGCTCCACGGCGGTTCGGTCGGTGACGTCGTCGTCTATCGGCGCGTCGTCGACGATGGGGCTTCCTACCAGTTGGACGCCGGAGTGCGCGACGCGCTCGCCTCTTCGCTCGGTGCCAACGTTGTTGCTGCGTGCACGGCAAACCACGTCGTTACTACCCTCGCCGAACGGTCGGCGCTGGCGTCCCGTTACAACGCGACCGTCGTCGACATGGAGGGAACGCACCTCGCCGCCGCGCTCGCAACGCGCGGCGTGCGACTCGCAATGGTCCGCATCGTGAGCGACGACGATTCGTGCGACTTGCCGGCACTGGAGCGAGCGATCGGCGCAGACGGAAGCATCGATGTCGTGCGCATCGCGACGGCATTCGTTCGCTCACCACGCGCAGCGTATGCCTTCATCCGTAACGTACGGCACGCCCTCCGGCGCCTCACCGAAATCGCGCCCGTCGTCATTCGGGGGTCACCCTTCGACTTCGCTCAGGCTGACGACGGGGGTTCCTCGACAGGCTCGGAATGACGGGGGGCGGGCGTGAACGTTCGACCTTTCCAGGTGCCGCCTGCGCCGCGTGCGTGGCGGCGTACGGAGTCGATCGTCATCGCGGTGTAGAGCGCGCCGGCGAGCGGCAGTGCGAGCGCTGCGAGCGGACGCACGCGATACAGACGCAGCGTCGGCGCGTAGGCGAGCGCCATCGCGCCCCAGGCGACGGCGCCGGGCAGGGCGAGATCGACGCGGCGGCGGCGCGCGCCGGCGACCGTCGCGGCGATGGGAACGACGTACATCAGCAGCATCCCCGCGACGGTCCCGGCGAGCAGCACCGGCGAGTAGCGCAGCTGCGTATACGCGGTGCGCGCGACCATCGACCAGATCGTCGCGAGCGACGCGTACGCGCGGATGCTGCGCGAGCGCGTCGCGAGTCCGAGCCAAAGGCCGCCGCCGCTGCCCTTCACCGCGGCCGCCAGCGCGCAGTCGTCGATCAGCTCGCCCGCGATCCGCTCGACACCGCCGATCCGTTGCAGCGCATCGTCGGAGAGCAGCACGCAGCCGCCCGCGGCGGCGGCCGTCGCGCGCGTGTCGTCGTTGACCCATGCGAACGGGTAGAGCATGCGGAAGAAAAAGACGAACGCCGGGATCAAGAGTTGCTCGGCCGCGGATTCGCAGTGCAGCGCGACCATCTGCGAGACGAGCGCGCGATCCGACGCCGTTGCGGTCGCGACGAGCCGCGCGAGCGTGTCGGGGTCGTGCTCGACGTCCGCGTCGGAGAACCACCAGTACGCCGGCCGCGCGCCGCTCGCGCGCGCCGCGGCGACGCCCTCGGCGAGGGCCCACACCTTCCCGGTCCAGCCGTTGGGCCGCGGTTGGGCTTCGACGACGCGCGCCCGCTCGTGCGCCGCAAACCCGGCGATGGTCGCCCGCGCGACGTCACCGGTACCGTCGCCGCTGCGGTCGTCGACCAGCGTGACGGAGAAGCGTCCGGGATAGTCCTGGGCGAGCAACGACCCCAGCGTACGCGCCACGACGTCCGCCTCATTGCGAGCCGGCACGATCGCATGCACGTCGGGAACCGTCGCATCCGGAACAGGGTCACAGAGGCCGTCGGCACGCGAATCCCAAAACCGACCCCTTGCGACGATGAGACCCACCCATGTCACCGCACCAACCCACGCCGCAACCCGAAGCACCTTGACCATTCACACTCCGCCTTCGAATCGCGACAGCGACCGCCCCTCCGAAACCGAGCTCGATGCCGCGATCGAGCGCGCGGTGGATGCGTTGTTCCAGCTGCAGGATCCGGCTGGGTACTGGTGGGCGGAGCTGCAGTCGAATGTCACGATCACGGCGGAAGTCGTGCTGCTGCACCACGTGTGGGGAACGTTCGACCGTGTCCCGCGCGCGGCCGCGGAGAAATATTTCCGCGAGAACCAGCGCCAGCACGGCGGCTGGGAACTTGCTTTCGACGACGGCGGCGAGCTGAGCGTGAGCGTCGAGGCGTACATGGCGCTTCGCCTCCTCGGCGTGCCCGTCGATGATCCCGCGCTGCAGCGCGGGCGCGCGTTCATCCTCGCGCGCGGCGGGATCAGCGCGAGCCGCATCTTCACCAAGATGCACCTGGCGCTGCTCGGCGCATATGAGTGGAGCGGGCTGCCGTCTCTGCCGCCGTGGCTGATGGTGCTGCCGGAACGCGGGCCGTTCTCGATCTACGATCTCTCGAGCTGGGCACGCGGGAGCACCGTCCCACTCATCTTGCTGTTCGCGAAGAAACCCGTGTACGGGCCGCGCTTGAACCTCGACGAGCTATATGCGGAAGGACGCGCCAACGCCCAGTTCACGCTGCCCGCGGCGCGCGGCGCGCTGGAATCGTTCTTCAACGCGCTCGATGCGGCGTTCAAGTGGTCGGAACGCACCGGACTCGTGCCGTTTCGCGAACGCGGGCTCGCGCTTGCGGAGAAATGGACCGTCGAGCGGCAGGAAGAGACGGGCGACTGGGGCGGGATCATCCCCGCGATGCTCAACGCGATGCTGGGTCTGCGCGCGCAGGGTTATACGGTGGACGATCCCGTCGTCGTGCGCGGTTTCGCGGCGCTCGACGGCTTCACCATCACCGCCAAGGGCGCGTACCGCGTGCAGCCGTGCATCTCGCCGGTGTGGGACACCGGCCTTGCGGTGCGGGCGCTCGTCGATGCGGGCGTGCGGCGCGACGACCCGCGCCTGGTGCGCGCGGCGAGCTGGCTGATGGACAAGCAGATCGTGGCGCGCTACGGCGACTGGGCGGTGAAGAACCGCACCGGAAAGCCCGGCGGCTGGGCGTTCGAGTTCGAGAACGCGTGGTATCCGGACGTCGACGACACCGCGGTGGTCGCGATGGCGCTCGCCGCGGTCGACCATCCGCAGCCTGAACGCATCGGCGCGTCGCTCGAGCGGGCCGCGCAGTGGGTTGCGACGATGCAGTGCCGCAGCGGCGGCTGGGGCGCGTTCGACGTCGACAACGACAAGGACTGGCTCAACCGCATCCCCTACGGCGATCTGCAGGCGATGGTCGATCCCAATACGGCCGACGTCACTGCGCGCGTGCTCGAGATGGTCGCGCGCGGCGGGCTCGAAGGCTTCGATCGCGCACGCTTCTCGCGCGGCCTCGACTATTTGCTCGCGGAACAGGAAGCGGACGGTGCATGGTTCGGCCGCTGGGGCGTCAACTACGTCTACGGCACGAGCGGCGCGCTCGCGGCGCTGGCACCGATCACCGTGCAGGGAGCGGGAAGTTCAGCGCGGATGCGGCAGGTCGACGCCGCCGTCGTGCGCGGCGCCGTGTGGCTGAAGAGCGTGCAGAACGCCGACGGCGGCTGGGGCGAGACGACGGCGAGTTACGCCGATCCGGCAGTGCGCGGCGTCGGGCCGAGCACCGCGAGCCAAACCGCATGGGCGCTGATCGGACTGCTGGCCTGCACGCAGCGCCACCCGCCGATCGCGGACGAGTTCGCGCCGGCGATCGAACGCGGCGTCGCGTATCTGCTCGCGATGCAAACCGCGACCGGAACGTGGGACGAGCCGCAGTTCACCGGGACCGGATTTCCGGGGCACTTCTACTTGAACTACCACCAGTACCGGCTGAACTTCCCGCTCTGCGCGCTCGGCCGTTACGCCGCGATGCGTCGCGCCTCGGGTTGAGCGTCCTTCGCCGGCAGCGGCGGGAGCATGCGCAAGCCGATCAGTGCGGCCGTTGCAAGCGCCGGCATGAGACGCGGCTTGATGAGCCGCGGGTCGAGCCGCGCCATGTGCCGGCGATTCTCGGCGAGCGCCGTCTCCAGAAACATCACGGGTGTGATGCCGTCCACGATCGCCTTGATCTGCGCGCTCTCGATATTCGGCAGCGGGTTACCGGCATCGCCTTGCGCCGTGCCCACGATCGCGCGCAGGTGATACTTCACGCTGCCGTAGGCTCGCTGGAGGAGGCCGTCGCGTCCGGCGCGCGCCTCTTCGTAGTGCCACCAGTTGATGAAGAACGCGATGTGGCGCGCCTCTTCCCACAGGACGTTATCGAAGATCGAGAGCAGCGATTCGGGAAAGAGCTGCTTCTGACGCGCCAGCGCAAACGCGCCGAAGCCGACGAACGAGTCGGTGCACTCACCGAAACCGAAGACCAGAAAATCCTCGCGGCGCACCGGCGGATCTGCGGCGGGCAACGCCGGAGCATCGATACCGTAGCGTTCGAGCACGTGCGACATCAGTCGCCCGTGACGCGTTTCCTCGACGCCCTGCAACGCGACGGCTTCGCGGATCAGCGGATCGTCGAGGGTCTGCGCGAACGTGGTCACCATGCGGCCCGCGCGTTGCTCGATGGAGCGCGCGTAGCTCCAGAGCGGAAACGAGCGCAGCCGTTCGAGATGGAGCCCGTCGAGCACCGGCCAGGGGAGCCGTTCGGGCTCGTACGGGTCGTGTGTGTCGATGAAGGTGCGGCAGAACAGCTCGCGATGCGCCGCGGTTCCCGGTTTCATGGCCGGCTCTTCCGCCAAGCGGGCCGCGTCATCCTGGGCTCGACCGTCGTCGTTCAACCCCGGGACGCGACTGCCACCGATGGGCGTTGCCGCGTGTCGTTGGGCCTGACGGCGAGCGATCGGGCGCGCCGCTCGTCGAGAGGAGGTGAGGAACTCCAGTGCTGGCTCAGGAACGGTCGGTAACCGTCGCGACCCGTGAATCGAGGCTCATCCTTCCGCGCGTCTCGCGCACGTTCTCCCTCGGCATCAAGCTGTTGCCTGCGCGCCTCGAGCCGCCGGTTCGCATCGGCTATCTGTTGTGCCGCATCGCCGACACGGTCGAGGACGACGTGACGCTGACGCCGCAACGCAAGGCGGCGCTGCTCGACACCTTCCTCGCTTGCTTCGACGACGAGGCCGCGGCGGACACGTTCGGTACGGTCGGCGCAGAGCTCACGACGAGCGAGGACTACCAAGCACTCGTCGCTGCTACGGGGCACGTGTTCCTGATGTGGCGGATGCTCGAGCGGCCGACCCGCGAGATCCTGCGCCGTTGGGTCGAGGAGATGGTCCGCGGAATGCGGCGCTTCGTGCTAGCGCACCCCACGGGAATTCGGATCGCGAGCGTCGGCGAGTTTCGCGAATATTGCTACTACGTGGCCGGAACGGTCGGACATCTGCTCACCGAACTCTGGTACGAGCACTCGTACGTCGTCGGGCAACGCACGTACGCGCGACTGCTCGAGAACTGCGAAGCCTTCGGCGAAGCGCTGCAGACGGTCAACATCCTCAAGGACATCGCCTGGGACGCCGAACGCGAGAACGCGATCTACATTCCTTCGGAGCTTCTGAACGCGGTCGGCAGCGGCCACGACACGATCCTGGGAGCGGAACGCCGCACCGCGAATCGCGACGCGCTGGTTCCGCTGATGCAGCTCGCTCAAGACGATCTCGAACGCGCGCTGTCCTATATCGAGGCGCTCCCCGCGGCAGCGGTTCGGATTCGGCTCTTCTGCGTGCTGCCGGTTCTGTTCGCGATCGCGACGATGCGCGAGCTCGAAGGGACCGAGGCGATGCTGGTCCCGGGCGGCGGCGTGAAGATCGAGCGGGCGGAAGTGCGCGCACTCGTCGTCGCCGCCTCCACCTCGACGCTCACGAACGCGTCGCTGCGCTGGCTTGCCGACCGCGTGCGCAAACGCCCCTTCGTCTTCGGCCGCTAGTCAGCCGAAATTGTCGCGCACCGCGTTCGTCACCGGCGCCTCCGGTTTCGTAGGTGCGAACCTCGTGCGTGCCCTCCTGGCAGCCGGCTGGCAGGTGCGTGCGCTGGTGCGCTACGGCGCGCCGTCGCTGGACGGCCTCGACGTCGAGCGCGTCGCAGGCGACGTCTTTGCGCCGGAGCTGTCCGATGCGATGCGCGGCTGCGAGGCCGTCTTCCACGCGGCGGCGTTCTACAGTCTCTGGCACCGGGATCGCGCGGCGCTGATGCGCGTCAACGTCGACGGCACGCGCAACGTGCTCGCCGCCGCGCGGGCAGCGCATGTGCCGCGGGTCGTGCACACCAGCTCCGTCGCGGCGATCGGCGTACGGCCGGACGGGTTCGCCGCGGACGAGTCGTACCAGAGCCCGCCGGAGGCACTGATCGGGGCGTACAAGCGGTCCAAATACCTGGGAGAACTCGAGGCGCGCCGCGCTGCCGCCGCCGGCCAGGACGTCGTGATCGTCAATCCGGCGACGCCCGTCGGCCCGTGGGACGCCCGGCCGACGCCGACCGGCGAGATCATCGTGCGCTTTCTGAACGGCCGCATGCCTGCGTACGTCGATACCGGCCTCAACCTGGTCGACGTCGCGGAGGTCGCGGAAGGTCACCTGGCCGCGTACGAACGGGGCGTCGCCGGCCAACGGTACATTCTGGGGAACGAAAACCTCACGCTGCGCGCGCTGCTGGAACGCCTTGCCATCCTGAGCGACCGCCCGGCGCCGCGTTTGCGCCTGCCGCGCGCGATTCCGCTCGCCTACGCGGCGTTCGGCGAGTTCGTGCTGGCGCGCGTCGGGATCACGCCGGACGTCTCCTTCGAAAGCGTGCGCATGGCCAAGCAGATGATGTTCTACGACGCGACGAAATCGGTCACGGAACTCGGACTTCGCCACCACGATGGAACCCTCGCGCTCGGGTCTGCGGTCAGGTGGTTTCGAGAACACGATTACGCCCCGGCAGGCGGGCGTCCAACGGAGGATTGATGGCGGTCTCACTCAAGCAGGTTATGGCAGTCGGGTCGTACGTCGTGCGCCAACGCATCGCGGGCCGCAAACGGTATCCGCTCGTGCTGATGCTCGAACCGCTCTTCCGCTGCAACCTCGCCTGCGGCGGCTGCGGCAAGATCCAGCATCCGGTCGAAGTGCTGCGCAAACACCTCACCCCCGAGCAGTGTTTCGCGGCCGTCGAGGACTGCGGCGCGCCGGTCGTGGCCATCCCCGGCGGCGAGCCGCTGCTGCACCCGCAGATCGACCAGATCGTCGCCGGCCTGATCGCGCGCAAGAAGTTCGTGTACCTCTGCACCAACGGGATTCGCCTGGAGCAGAGCCTCGAGAAGTTCACGCCGTCGCCGTACTTCTCGTTCAGCGTCCATCTCGACGGTTTGCGCGAAGAGCACGACCGCGCCGTCGACCGGGGCGGGATCTTCGACATCGCGGTCAGCGCGATCAAAGCCGCCAAGGCGCGCGGCTTCCGCGTGACGACCAACACGACGATCTTCAAGGACGCCGATCCCAAGCGCGTCGCGGAGTTCTTCGACTTCGCCACCGACGAGCTCAAGGTCGACGGGATGATGATCTCGCCCGGCTACCCGTACGAAAAAGCGCCGGATCAGGAGCACTTCCTGCAGCGCGATCAAACGAAGTCGCTCTTCCGCGAGATCATGGCGCCGTACCGCGCCGGGAAGAAGCGCTGGCAGTTCAACGCCAGCCCCTTCTTCATCGACTTCCTGGTCGGCGAAAAAGACTACGAGTGCACGCCATGGGGGATGCCGTCGTACAGCCTCTTCGGCTGGCAGAAGCCGTGCTATCTGCTCGGTGAAGGGTACGCCGACTCGTACCAGCAGCTGCTGGACGAGACCGAGTGGGACAACTACGGGCACGCCAGCGGCAATCCGAAATGCACCGACTGCATGGTGCACTCGGGGTTCGAAGCGACAGCGGCGGCCGACGCGATGCGGCCCGGTAACGTCCTGCGCGCGGTGCGCGGCGTGCTGGCCAAGTAGCGAGATTGCAGACTCGTCCCACGCTCGAAGCGTTCGAGCACTATCTGGAGAGCGCCATCGACCGGCTCGATGACGGCTCTCCGAACAGGGCGCTGATCCGCGAGCATTTCGCGCTCGACGATCCGCACGGCAAGCGCGGGAAGCGCCTGCGCCCGCGCATCCTGCTCAGCGTCGCCGAGACGGAAGGGGGCGGCGCCGAGCGCGCCTTTCCCGCGGCCGCGGCGCTCGAGCTGCTGCACAACTTCTCGCTGGTCCACGACGACATCGAGGACCGCGACGAACTGCGTCACGGGCGGCCGACGCTGTGGGCGCGTTTCGGCATCCCGGCGGCGCTCGAAGCGGGCAACGCATTGTGCGCGCTCAGCTACCTTACGCTGATGAACGACACGGACGGTCTTCCCGCGGCGACCGTCGCGGCGATGGCCTCCGCGCTCTATCACGCGCACTATCGCATGTGCCAGGGTCAAGCGTACGACATCGGGTTCGAGACGGCGCCGTCCGTATCGTTCGGCGAGTACGTCACGATGATCGAAGGAAAGACCGCCGCGCTGTTCGCCGCGGCGTGCGAACTCGGCGCGCTCGCCGCCGGCGCGTCGCGCGAACGTGCCGCCGCCTACGCGCGCGTCGGCCGCGCGTACGGTTTGGCGTTCCAAGTGCGCGACGACGTGCTCGGGACGTGGGGCGCGACGCACGAGACCGGCAAGCCGAGCGGCGCGGACATCCGCCGCCGCAAATGGTCGTTCCCGGTGGTCTGGTCGCTGGACGGAAGCCCCTCCGCCGATCGCGCGACGATCGCCGATGCGTACGCGTCGATCGGCGAGATCGACGACGCGCGCGCCGAGCAGGTGATCGCCGCGCTCGAGCGCCTCGGCGCTCAGACCGCCGCCGACAACGCGTGCAACGCCTACATCGCGGAAGCGAACAGCATCGCCGCCGAACACGATCTCGACCGCGACGGCCGCCTCGCCGAGATCTTCACCTCCACCGCCCGCCGCACCGCGTAGCCCCGTCACCCTGAGCGCCTTTATCGGCATCGAAGGGCGAGTGGACGGGCCCAAACCCTTGTCATCCTGAGCTTGTCGAAGGGCGCTCTGGGCGGGCTCAAACCGTTGTCATCCTGAGCTTGTCGAAGGGTGGTTCGGTCCGTGGACATGTGATAAGCGACGGATTTCGTTCCAATCGCCGGCGATCAACGCCCGTTTTTTCGCGCGACGCCAGCCTTTGAGACGCTTCTCGGCAAAGATCGCCTCGTCAGGGGTCGAGAACGATTGTACGTATACGAGCTTCACCGGGCGGCGGTGGTGCGTGTAACACGCAGGATCCCAGCCGCTCGCGTGTTGCGCGACGCGCACGTCCACGTTTGAGCTAACGCCGACGTAGTAGCTGTCGTCCCGGCATTCGAGCATGTAGACCCAATATTGCTTCACGCCGGTACAGTCGCGACGAACGCACCCTTCGGCAAGCGCACGGCGTCCTGCGTCGCGGCGCGATCGGGGCTCATCCTTCGACAAGCTCAGGATGACAGGGGCTTAGGCCCGTCCACTGCGCCCTTCGATGACTTTAGCGGCGCTCGGGGTGGGGTGACAGCGATTTGCTCTCAGCGGCGGATCAGTACGACGCCGGCGACCAGCAGGAGGGCGCCGAGCACGCGTAGCGGGTCGACCGGATGTTTCGGGGTGCCGAACCACCCGAATTGGTCGAACGCGAGCGACGCGATCATCTGCCCGAGCACGAAGAGCGCGATCAGCGCTGCGGTGCCGAGCCGCGGCAGCAGCAGGATGATGATCACCACGTACACCGCGCCGAACGCGCCGCCGAGCCACGACCACCACGGCGCGTTCGCGACCGCCATCCCGTTCGGCCACGGGTCGCGCGTGACCAGGACGATCGCGGCCATGACCAGGGTCCCGCCGGCGTAACTGATCAGCGCCGACCAGTTCGGCGAGTTCAGCCCCGTGCGCAAGTTGGCGTTCACGCTCGCCTGCAGCACGAAGCTCACCCCGGCCGCGATCGCCAAGAGCGCCAGAGCCCCGAGCCCGACCGCCTCCCGCATCATCCAGGTTCTTGAAGCGTTCATCGCGGATGGTCCTCGTGATGAGCCGCAGCGCCGCGAACCTGATCTTTCAGCCGGAGTTCGAGACGCTCGAACGCCACGCGCTGGAAGCCCTGCAGCTGGAGCGCCTGCGCGCGCTCGTCGACCGGCTCCGTGATGCCAACGACATCTACCGGGAGCGCCTGCGCGGCCGCGCGACGCCCGAGGGGCTCGACGGGCTGGCGGACCTGCCGTTCAGCACGAAGGCCGATATGCGCGACGCCTATCCGCTCGGTCTGCTGGCGGTCGGGGAACGCGACCTCGCCCGCATCCACGCCTCCTCGGGTACGACCGGGACTCCGACGGTCGGCGCGTACACGCGCAAGGATCTCGACGTGTTCGGCGAGGTCATGGCGCGCAGTCTCGCGGCGGGCGGAATTCGTCCGGGCGACATGTTTCAGGTGGCTTGGGGATACGGGCTCTTCACCGGCGGCCTCGGCGCGCACGGCGGGTGTGAGACGCTCGGCGCGTGCGCGATCCCGGCCTCGGCGGGAAACACCAGCCGCCAAATGCAGCTGCTCGCCGACCTGCCGGTGATCGGGATCGGCGCGACGCCGAGCTACCTGCTCGTCCTGGCCGAACGATTCCGCGCCGAGAACCGCCGTCCGAAGGCGCTGCGCTACGCGATCTGCGGCGCCGAAGCGTGGACGCGCGAGATGCGCGCGTCGCTCGAAGAACTCTTCGGCGTCATCGCGACGAACATCTACGGGCTCACCGAGATCATCGGCCCGGGCGTCGCGCAAGAGTGTTTGGAAAAAGCCGGCATGCACGTTCAGGAGGATCACTTCCTGGCGGAGATCGTCGATCCCGAGAGCGGCAAGCCGCTCCCCGACGGTGAGCGCGGCGAACTGGTGCTCACGACGCTCACGCGCGACGCGATGCCCGTGCTGCGCTACCGCACGCGCGACCTCACCTCGATGGTCCGCGAACGGTGCGCCTGCGGCCGGACGACCGCCCGGATCGATTGGTTCACCGGACGCGTCGATGACATGCTGGTGATTCGCGGCGTCAACGTCTTTCCGTCGGCGGTCGAGGAAGTATTGCTGCGCTTCCCGGAGCTCTCGCCGAACTACCGCATCTTCGTCGACCGTCCGCCGAACGGATTGGACGAGATGCTGGTCGAGGTCGAACATCACCCCGAAGCGTCGATCGACGACCTCGACCGTCTCGCCGCGGTCGTCACCGCGCGCATCTCGGAGACGCTGCTGGTGTCGCTGCGCACGAGCGTCGTCGCGCCGGGAACGATCGAGCGGATCGAAGCCGGCAAAGCCAAGCGCGTCATCGATCGGAGAACCCTGTGAGCGAACCGCTGGTCCTCATCGAGCGCCCGTCGCCGCACGTGCTGCTGCTGCGGCTCAACCGGCCGAAGGTGCTCAACGCGCTCTCGAACGCGGTGATCGCGCAGCTCGGCGACGCGCTCGAAGCGGCCGACCTGGACGGCGAGACGCGCGGTCGTCATCACCGGCGACGAACGGGCGTTCGCGGCCGGCGGCGACATCGCCGAGTTCGCCGGCGAGGGACCGCGGCTCGAGGAATGGGATCGCCTCTGGGCCTGCGGGCTTCCGCTGATCGCAGCCGTGCGGGGTCTCGCGTTCGGGGGCGGGCTCGAGCTCGCGATGTCGTGCGATCTGCTCGTCGTCGCGGAGAACGCGCGCCTGGGACAGCCGGAGATCAATCTCGGCGTGATGCCGGGCGCCGGCGGGACCCAGCGGCTGACCCGCGCCGTCGGCAAAACGATTGCCACCGAGATGGTGCTGCTCGGCCGGGAGATCAGCGGCCGTGACGCGGAAGCGCACGGGCTCGCGAACCGCTGCGTCCCGCCCGAGCGCGTGCTCCCGGTCGCGCTGGATCTCGCGAAGGCCCTCGCCCGCCAAGCGCCGCACGCGGTGCGGGTCGCGAAGCGCGCGATCGCGCAGGCATTCGAGCAGTCGCTGCACGGCTCGCTGCTCGACGAGCGGCGCGCCTTCATGGCGCTCCTGCAATCCGACGACGCGCGCGAGGGCGTCGCGGCATTCCTTGAGAAGCGCAAGCCGACATGGCACGGACGATGAGCGCACCGGTTCAGCACAGCGTCGCCGTCGAGGGCGGGGTCGCGACGATCACCTTCAATCGCCCGCAGGCGTACAACGCCCTCACGGCCGACCTGATCGAATCGCTCATCGAAACGCTCGGCGCGCTCGAACGCGACGCGTCGGCGCGCGCGATCGTCATCACGGGCGAAGGGAAAGGCTTCTGCGCCGGACAGGCCCTCGACGATCCGCGCGTGATGAACGCCGACGTCGCAACCGACATCGCGGCGACCGTCGAGCGCCGGTACAACCCGCTGATCCTCAAGCTGCTCACGATGGAAAAGCCGATCGTCGCCGCGGTCAACGGCGTCGCCGCCGGCGCCGGAATGGGGATCGCGTGCGCCTGCGACTTTCGCATCGTTGCCGACACCGCCTCGTTCACCACTGCGTTCGTGAAGATCGGCCTGGTGCCCGACAGCGGAACGTCGTTGACGCTGCCGCGCATCGTCGGCTACGCGAAGGCGCTCGAGCTGTGCATCCTCTCGGAGAAGATCGACGCGGCACGAGCCGACGCGCTCGGTTTGTGCACGAAGGTGGTGCCGGCGGAGCGCTGCCTCGTCGAAGCGCAGGAGTTCGCCGCGACGCTCGCACGCGGACCGCGCGCGATCGGCCTGATCAAACGCGAGCTCGCGCACAACGGCCTCGGCTCGATCCGCGAAGCGTTGGCGTACGAAGCGGAGATGCAGGCGATCGCAGCGCAAACCGCCGATTTCGCCGAGGGCGTCGCCGCGTTCACCGAAAAGCGCGCACCGAAGTTCCAGGGCCGGTGACCGCCGTCGCGCTGCGGCGCGCAACGGTCGAGGACGCGCAGCTGCTCGCCGAACATCGCGCCGCGATATGGGTGGAGGTCGGGGATTGGAGCGCCGAAGCGATGGCGGCCCAAACGCCGGTATGGACCGACTTCACCCGCCGCACCGTCGCCGACGGCACGTACGTCGCGTGGATCGCGGAAGAACGCGGCGAGCCGATCGCGAGCGGTGCGATCCTGGTGCAGCTCGCGATCCCGCGGCCGGGCTCCGATTCCGAGCGGGCCGGCCGCGTCCAGTCGGTCTACGTCGTTCCGCCGGCACGCCGGCGCGGCGTGGCGCGCGCCGTCATGGACGCGCTGCTCGCCGACGCGCGCGATTTGGGGCTGATTTGGCTCAGCCTCCACCCGTCCGACGAAGCACGCGGCCTCTACGCGTCGATGGGCTTCACTGCGGGTGACGAGATGCTGCTGCGCTTGAGCGGCGCCTGACGTGCGCATCGGAATCGTCGGCGCGGGAGCGATCGGACTCTCGTTCGCGGCCGCGCTCTCCGCCGCGCACGACGTCGTGCTGCTGGTGCGGCGTGCCGAGGTCGCGGGTGCCATCTCGCGTGACGGCATCGCGGTCGCAGGCCCCGAGGAGTCGGAGTTCGTTCCGGTCGCCGCCACGGCGGATCCGCGCGGGATGGCGGACCGCGACGCGCTCATCGTCGCGGTGAAGGCGTTCGCCACGCGCGACGCGCTCGCGCCGCTGAACGGCATCCTCGCGCCGCACGCGCTGATCGCCTCGGTCCAAAACGGGATCGACAACGCCGCCGACGCACGTGCCGTGTTGCCCGGAAACCGCGTCGTCGCGGGATCGACGATGTTCGGCGCGATCAAACTCGCCGACGGGCACGTTCGCCCGGTCATCGTCTCGGGCGCGACGATCTTCGAACGCGACGATTCCGCCGCTCCCACCAGCGACGATCTCGCCGCTGCGTTCGTCGCCGCCGGGCTCGACGCGAGCGTCGTCGACGACATCGCGCCGGTCTTGTGGCGCAAGCTGATCGTCAACGCGACGATCAATCCGCTGGGCGCCCTCGCGCGGCGCCCGAACGGCGCGATCGCCTCCGATCCCGACCTGAGCGAACTCGGCAAAGCCCTCGCGCGGGAGGCCGGCGCGGTCGCACGCGCGGCGGGCGTCGACGTCGGCGACCCGTGGGAGGCGGCCGAAGCGGCGGCGCGCGCCACCGCGGCGAACCGCAACTCGATGCTGCAAGACCTCGACGCCGGCCGCCCAAGCGAGATCGAAGCGATCGCCGGAGCCATCGTTCGCTCCGCCGCCGATCACGGGATCGCCGTTCCCCTCACCGACGCGATGCTGCGCCTCGTGCGCGCGCGGCAACGCGCGTGAAAGGGAGGCTCGGCGCGGCGGAGATCGGCGCCCGCAAAGGGACCGCGTTCCCCGTCATCACCGCCTACGACGCGCCGTTCGCCCGGTGTGCGGAAGCCGCCGGGATCGACGTGATCCTGGTCGGCGACTCGCTCGGCATGGTCGTCCTCGGCTACCCCGCGACGACGCCGGTCCAACTCATCGACATGGTGCGCCACACCGGCGCCGTCGTGCGCGCCACGACCCGCGCGCACGTGATCGCGGACCTGCCGTTCGGGGCGTACGAGGCCTCCGATGCCGATGCGATCTCGAGCGCCGTGCGGCTCATCAAAGAAGGCGGCGCATCGTCGGTCAAGCTCGAAGGCGGGGAGGCGGCCGCGCCGCGCATTCGCGCGATCGTGGGCGCGGGCATCCCGGTGTGCGCGCACATCGGCCTGCTGCCGCAGACCGCGGCGCTCGGCGAAGGTTTCCGTCCCCGGCGCGCGCGCGAACAGCTGCTGCGCGACGCAGCCGCCGTCGCCGAAGCGGGAGCGTTCGCCGTCGTTCTCGAGATGGTCGACGCCGCGGTCGCCGCCGCCGTCACCGAACACGTCGGCATCCCAACGATCGGCATCGGCAGCGGCGCGAGCTGCGACGCGCAGGTGCTGGTGCTGCACGACGTCCTCGGCCTCTATCCCGATCCGCCGAAATTCGCGAAAGCCTACGCCAACCTCGCCAACGACGCGACCAACGCCCTGCGCGCCTATGCCGGAGAAGTGCGTTCCGGCGCCTTCCCGCCTCGGCGCCAGTCGTAGGCTTCGCAGCTGCCGGGCGCCTGAAACCGCGCGTCGGCTCGGGAAGGTTGTAGCGCCGCCATGATCACGCCGACCGACGCGTTGAGCGTCCCCCTGCTCGCCGCGCTTCCGCACGCGCTCCGCTCGCGGATCGTCGCGCGGGCCGCCGACGTCCGCGCCAACGTCGGGGAATGGATCATACGCGAAGGCGACCCGCCGTACTTTTGGATCGTCCTCGAAGGCGAAATCGAGGCGGTGCGCACGATCGCGGGCCGCGAACGCCAAACGACCACCTGGGACCCGGGTGAATTCTTCGGCGAGGTGCCGCTGATGCTGGGGTCGACGGCGACCGTCGGCTGCCGCGCGATCCAGCCGTCGCGCCTCATGCGGACCGATCCGACCGACTTCCACGCAATGGTCACCGAGGCGACGGAAGCCAGCGCCATCCTCGCGCAGACGCTCGTTCGTCGTGTCGGCATGATTAGCGACATCTACGCCGCCGCAGAGGTTACGCAAGCGACGATCGTCGGCGATCGCTACGATTTCGCCTGTCACGACATTCGCGACTTCCTCTCGCGCAATCAAGTCGCGTTCGATTGGCTCGATCCGAGCGATCCGGCCGATCGGCCGTTCGTCGCGGCCGAGGTGCTCGAGGCGAACGTGTATCCGGTCGTCGTCACCGAAGGGCACTCGCTCGTGCAGCCGAGCCAACGGGATCTCGCCGAGTCTTTAGGATTGCAGACTCGGCCGACCACCGACGTCTACGACCTGGCGATCGTCGGCGGCGGACCGGCAGGCCTTGCCGCGGCCGTCTACGGCGCCTCTGAAGGCTTACGGACGATGATGATCGAGCGCGAAGCACCTGGCGGCCAAGCCGGGACGTCGTCGCGCATCGAAAACTACTTGGGCTTTCCCGGCGGCGTCTCCGGCGGCGATCTCGCGCATCGAGCGCTGCTCCAAGCCAAGCAGTTCGGAACGGAGATCCTGGTGACGCGCCAGGTCGTCGAAATGCGCCTCGACGAGCCGACATTTTCGATCGTGCTCGACGGCGGTGAGACGATCGCCGCGCGTGCCATCGTCATCGCGACCGGCGTGTCGTGGCGTCCGCTCGAAAGCGACGGAGCGGAGCGCTTTGTCGGGCGCGGCGTCTACTACGGAGCCGCGCGCACCGAGGCGCTCGGAACGCGCGGGCGAGACGTCTTCATCGTCGGCGGAGGAAACTCGGCCGGGCAGGCAGCGATGTTCTTCGCGAATTACGCACGCAGGGTAACGATTCTCGTGCGCGGCGACGGGCTCGCGAGGACCATGTCGCATTATCTCATCGAGCAGATCCGCTCGAAGGTGAATATCGCGGTCGAGACCCGAACCACCGTCGCTAGGGTGTTGGGCGAGGACCATCTCGAGGCGATCGTCACGCGCGAGCGGTCCGGAGCGGAGGTCGAGCGTCGCGCGGACGCGCTCTTCGTGTTCATCGGGGCCGACGCCGAGACCGGCTGGCTGCCGAAGACGATCGAGCGCGAAGATTCCGGTTACGTCCGCACCGGTCGCGACGTGACGAACTGGACGGCCGTACGCCCGCCGTTCGCATTTGAGACGAGCGTCCCGGGAATCTTTGCGGTCGGCGACGTTCGGAGCGATTCCGTCAAGCGGGTCGCCTCCGCCGTCGGTGAGGGCAGCATCGTAGTCTCCTACATCCACCAATACCTGGACTCGCTTTTGTCACCCTGACAACGATTAGAGCGTGCCGCGTTTGGCTTGTTCTTGTTCGATCGAGACGAAAAGCGCTTTGAAGTTGCCTTTGCCGAACGAGAGCGCGCCGCGGCGCTGGATGATCTCGACGAACAGCGTCGGGCGGTCTTGCAGCGGTTTGGTGAAGATCTGCAGCATGTAGCCCTGATCGTCGCGATCGACCAGGATGCTCAAACGGCGCAGCGCTTCTAGATCTTCGGCGATCGCGCCGACGCGTGAGGGCAGCTCGTCGTAGTAGGATTCGGGCGCTTGGAGCAGCTCGACGCCGTTCGCGCGCAGGGCTTCGACGGTCGCCACGATGTCGTCGGTCTGGATCGCGATGTGCTGCACGCCGGCACCGCCGTAGAACTGCAGGTACTCCTCGATCTGCGATTTCTTCTTGCCGTGTGCGGGCTCGTTGATCGGAAACTTGATCCCGCCGCCGATGCTCTGCATCACGCGCGACTTGAGCGCGGTGTATTCGGTCGAGATGTCGCGGTCGTCGAACGAGATCAGCGCCGTAAGGCCAAGAGTCCGCTCGTAGAAATCGCACCAGCGGTCCATCTCGTCCCAGCCGACGTTCGCGACGCAATGATCGATGCGCGTCAAGCCGACCGGACGCGAGGGAAACGGCGACGACTCGAGCGGCACGAAGCCCGGGAGCCACGCTCCACGATATGCGCCGCGCTGGACGAAGGTGTGGACCGTGTCCCCGTACGCCCCGATCGTGGCGAGCACGACGTTGCCGTGCTCGTCGCTCACGGTGTGCGGTTCCGCGATCGGCGCTGCTCCGTGCGCGACCGCGTGCCGGTAGACGGCCGCCGCATCGTCGACCGCGATCGCGATGCCCCGCACGCCGTCGCCGTGACGCGCAACGTGACGGCCCGCCGCGTCGTCCGGTGTCAACCCGGACGTAACGACGATGCGCACGCCGTTCTGCACGAGCACGTACGAGCACGAATCGGCCTGGCCCGTCTCCGGTCCGCGATATGCGGCGGCCCGGAAACCGAGCGCGCCGCAATAGTAGTACGCGGCCTGGCGGGCGTTGCCGACCCACAGCTCGAGATGGTCGAACCGGAACCCCGAGTTGTCGATGCGGGCGGGCTTGGCGAGGGTCGTCGCGTCCATGAAAGGAGAGGTACGACCTTCCGCGGCGAACCCAGCCCGCGGCAGCGCAATTCTCTGCCAACTAGGGGCCTCCCGAGGGCAGAAAATGACGACTTCTCACATCGACGCGACCGACCGCCGCATTTTGGCCGCCCTTCAGCGCAACGGCCGCCTGCAGAACCAGGAGCTGGCGAAGCTAGTCGGGCTCTCGCCGTCACCGTGTCTGCGCCGCGTGCGACGCTTGGAGGACGAGGGCTACATCGCCCGCTACGGAGCGGTCTTGGATCGCGCCAAGCTCGGGTTCGGCATCACCGCGTTCGTGAGCATCGAGATCGAACGCACCCGCAAAGCCGAAACCGAACTCTTGCGGGAGCAGATCCTCAAGCTCCCCGAGGTGGTGGCCTGTCACATCATCACCGGCGACGCCGATTTTCTGCTCGAGATCGTCGCCGCCGATCTCGCGGCGTTCTCGCAGTTCGTGCTCGCCGTCGTCAACAAACTCCCGGCGATCAAGGCGATCCGGACCAGCATCTCGCTCGAAGCGGTCAAAGCCTCAGGGCCGCTGCCGATCGACGTGGCGGAACCGGCAGCCGTGCGCGGAGTTCGTGCGAAGCGGTAAGTCACGCGGTGCGCTCCGCTTCATCCGCGCCGGATCTGACCTGCCTGCTCGCGTACGGTGCCGTATGCGTCCCATGTTTCGGCGACGAGGAGAGCTGCCCCAGTCGCGATAGCGACGGTACCGACCGCCGCGACGAAGAGTCCGACCATGGTGATGATCGGCGCGATCTCGCCGCGCACGAGCACCGCGAATCCGCCGCCCAGCAGTTCGGAGAACGTTCCGATCGCGAACGCGGCGAGCGCCACGTAGAACGCGGTGAGCGCGCGGCTCAACGCGAGCACTCGCCGCATGATGGGCGTAAGTCGGGACTCGCGGTCCGGAGCGTTCGGGGTTTCTTCCAGATTCCGCGCACGGTCGAGCACGCTCGCGAACCGGTTCGAAATCGAGAGGATGAGGATCGACGTTCCATTCATCAATAGTGCGGGCGCTACGATGAAGCTCAGGAGCTGGAACGCGTTCTGCGCGTGCAGGACCATCGTGCCTTGAGCAACCCGTTTGTCATGCGGTAGGATACGCGTACGCGGGTCGATTTCGAACGAGCGAGGGCTAGCTTCATGGACGTCGCCGGATCACAGCGCGAAGCTCGGGAGCAAGCAACGCTCTTGAGCGCGTTCGTCGGATCGGCGACGGTTTGGCTGCTCATTGCGACGGCGATCGGGGTGCTTCTCAGCTTCAAGTTTCCATTTCCGGATCTCGCAACGAGCCCGTACCTTTCGTTCGGCCGCTTGCGAGCGATTCACACGAACGGCACGTTCTACGCCTTCGCGTCGGTCGCGCTGAGCGGGATGGCGATCTACGTTGCGGCGCGCTCTTCGGGTGCGGCGGTCTTCGCGAAGCCCGTCGCCTGGGTATCGCTCGCGCTGTTCAACCTCGCCGCAATCCTCGGGACGATCACGCTCGATCTCGGAATGAGCGACGGAAGCCAAGAATATCGCGAATGGCTCTGGTGGGTGAGAGTCATCTTTTTAATTGGCGCGATCTGCAGCGCCTACGTCGTCGCCGGGACCATCGCCAACCGCGTCGAGCGCCCGATTTACATCGCCAATTGGTACACGCTCGGAGCGTTCACGTTCACGACCATCCTCTGGATCGTCGCGCTGATTCCGACCTATCAAATCGGCCTCGGAGGGGTGACCCTGCAGGCCTTTTACATGCATAACGCGGTCGGAATGTGGTTCACCTTCCTCGCGCTCGGGGTGACGTATTACGCGCTCCCAAAATTACTGAACCGGCCGATCTACTCGTATTCCCTCGGCGTCCTGGCCTTCTGGACGAACCTCGTGTTCTATCCGATCATCGGGTCGCACCACTACGAGTTCTCACCATTGCCGTGGTGGCTCCAGACGCTGGCGATCGTCTTCAGCGTCGGCATGCTCATTCCGGTTTTCGCCGGGAGCGCCAACTTGATCCTGACGACGCGCGGCCGCTGGGAGATCGTGCGCCGATCGTATGCGCTGCCTTTTCTCGCAGCCGGAGTCGTCTACTATTTCGTCGGCTCGACGCAGGGAACGTTCGAGGCGCTGCGCACCGCGCAAGCCTACTGGCATTTCACGAGCTTCACCGTGGGGCATTCACATGCCACGATGTATGGGTTCATTACGCTCATCACCTTTGGTGCCGTGTACGCGCTGCTTCCGCTCGCCACCGGTCAGCAGCCCTCGATCTTGCTGACGGGGGTGCATTTCTGGTTCGCGTTGCTCGGCGTGACGCTGTACGTCGTCGTCTTATCGGTCGGCGGCACCATACAAGGGATCGACTGGGCGAGCGGCAACCCGTTCATCTCGTCCGTCGAGGCGGCGGCGCCATTCTGGCTTGCGCGCGCGCTCGGCGGATCGATGATGTTCGTCTCGCACCTCTTGTTCGCGTACAACGTGTACGTCATGGTCGCCGCCAAGCGGACCGCCTTCGAGCCGAAGGCGCAAGCGGCATGAACCGGCCTATGGACCGGTTGTGGGTCCTGATGACGGCAAGCTTCGTGATCTACGCGCTGCTCGCGATCGTCATGGGCGTCATCCCCGGCATCGTTCTGTCCGACACGAAGCCGACCCCAGGCCTCTCCCCGTTGAGCGCCTCGGCGGCGCGCGGCCGCGACGTCTACGTTTCGGAGGGATGTTCGTACTGTCATACGCAGCAGGTGCGTCCGCTCGCGCAGGACCTCGTCTTCGGCCGCCCGTCGACCCGCGGTGACTACGCGTATTCGACGCCGCAGCTCCTCGGCACCGAGCGCACCGGACCCGACCTCACGAACATCGGGAAGCGTCAACCGAGCGCGGTCTGGAACTACATCCATCTCTACGAGCCGCGATCGCTCGTCAGCGCGTCGATCATGCCGGCCTATCCGTGGCTCTTCTCCGTCAAGGCGCACGCCGATCCGGGCGACGTGACGGTGCCGGTCCCACCCGGCTACGCGCCCGCCAACACCGTCGTCGTCGCCGGAAGCAATGCGATCGATCTGGTCGCCTATCTGCAGTCGCTCAAGCAGCCCCAGCTCGGGAGCGCAAAGTGATGGAAGAGCACGCACTCTGGAATCCGGCCGACCCGCTCGGTATCGCGATCGTCGTCGCAGGTGCGATCGTGACGGCGTGGGTCTACTATTTTGCGGTGCGCTGCATCCAGTCGCCGGGCGAACGCGACCCCGATCATCCCAAGTATTCGATATTGCGAGACGATCGATGAGCGAATATCTGGCGGCGCCGCCCGAGCCGTCGCAACAGGCCGCCCTGGTCGAGCTTTTCCTGGACGGGTCGCTCACGCCGTTTGCGACGTATCACCCGCCGGCCGTGTTCTCGCTCGACACGCGAACGTTGGAGGATGGCCCGCACACGCTGCAGATCCGAGCGACGGATACGCTGGGAAAGGTCGGGCGCCGTTCGATAGCGTTTACCGTCCAGAACGGTCCCGGCATTACGCTCACCGGTCTGCGTGAAGGGTCCCTGGTCGGCGGGACCGTTGAGGTTGCCGTCAACGCGTTCGGCGGTGAAGAGCCCTTCGATCCGCATCGTGCCGAATCGCTCGCCACCGTTCCGGTCTGGGTTTGGGTCATGTGCTCGCTTGTCGTGCTGTGGGCCGCGTGGTACGCAATCGAGTTTTTCCCCACGCCGCAACAGTTTGCGAACACGGCGACGTACGCCGCGAACCCGGCCGCGTTGGCTGCGCAACCCGCGCCTGCCGGCGCAAACGCTCCTCCTGCATTCTCGGGCAAAGGATCTGCAGGCGGTTTCGATTATGCCGCCTCGGGCGCGACCGTCTTCACCGCGAACTGCGCCTCGTGTCACGGCGCCGGAGGAACGGGCGTCCCCGGGGTCTTTCCGCCGCTGGTCAACGATCCCGTCGTGACGGCGAAGGACCCCGCGCAGCACGTCACGATCCTGCTCAAGGGTTTGCAAGGAAAAGCGATCGGCGGAAAACCGTACTCCGGGCAGATGCCGTCGTTTCCACAGCTGAGCGATGCCGATATCGCCGCCGTGATCGACCACGAGCGAACGTCGTGGGGCAATCAGGCACCGATCGTAACGCCGGACGCCGTCAAGCAAGCCCGAGGCCACTAGCGCCCGAGGGGGACTAGGCGCGTTCGAAGATCGTGGCGATGCCTTGGCCCATGCCGATGCACATCGTGGCGAGACCGTAGCGGCCGCCGCGGCGCTTGAGCTCGTGCAGGAGCGTCGTCGTGATGCGGGCTCCGCTGCAGCCGAGCGGGTGTCCCAGCGCGATCGCGCCGCCGTTGACGTTGACGATCGCCGGATCGATGCCGAGCTCTTTGACGCACGCCACGGACTGCGCGGCGAAGGCTTCGTTCAGCTCGACGAGATCGAGATCGGCGACGGTGAGGCCGGCGCGGGCGAGCGCCTTGCGCGTCGCGCCGATCGGGCCAATCCCCATCACGCTCGGGTCGACGCCGAACGTCGCCGACGTCACGACCCGCGCCAGCGCCGTCCAGCCGTGCTTCTGCGCCGCCTCGGCGCTGCAGACGAGCAGGGCCGCGGCGCCGTCGTTGAGCGGTGAGGCATTGCCTGCGGTCACCGTTCCGTTCGCTTTGAACGCCGGCTTCAGTTTTGCGAGCGTCTCCAGCGTGGTGTCGGGGCGCGGCGGTTCGTCCGCGGTGAGCTCGATGCTCTTCTTCCCTACGCCGTCGCGGAACGCGATCAACTCGTCCGCGAATCGGCCCGCGTCGATCGCCGCCTTGCATTTCATCTGGCTGTCGTAGGCGAACCGATCCTGATCGTCGCGCGTCACGCCGAATTGTTCGGCGACTTTCTCGGCCGTTTCGCCCAGCGAGATCGGCGGATACATCGCGGCGAGCCGCGGGTTCAGCATCCGGTTTCCCAGTGTAGAGTCGTGGATGTCCGGCGCGCGATCGTAGGCCTTCTCCGATTTGAGGATGACGAACGGCGCTCGGGTCATCGATTCCGCACCGCCGGCGACGGCGACGTCGATGACGCCCGCAGCGATCGCATGATACGCGGAGTTGATCGCCTGCAGACCGCTGCCGCAGAGCCGGTTGAGCGTCGTGCCGGGCACGCTCGACGGCAGCCCGGCCAGCAGGGTCGCCATCCGTCCGCCGTTGCGGCAATCCTCACCGGCCTGGTTCGCGGCGCCCCAGAACACGTCGTCGAGGACCGACGGATCGATCCCGGTGCGTTCGACGAGCGCCCGAATCGCGTACGCGCCCAAGTCGTCGGGCCGCACGGAAGCGAGGGCGCCGCCGTAGCGGCCCATTGGGGTGCGAACGGCATCGATGATTACAGCGTCGGACATGATCGGAGGAACACGTTCGCTCCGGCGTTGGCCGCGCCTTGGGGCCCTTCGACGCTCAGGGTGACAACGGGACCGGGCGCGAAGCGCGGGTGCGATGGAGGGCAGCGTTTTGCGGGTCGGGTGCTGCATCGCGGGCGGCGGGCCGGCGGGGATGATGCTCGGGTATCTTCTCGCGCGGGCAGGCATCGAGGTCGTCGTGCTGGAGAAACACGCGGATTTTCTGCGCGACTTTCGCGGCGACACCGTGCATCCGTCGACGCTCGACGTCATCGCGGAACTCGGTCTGCTCGAGGCGTTTTTGGCGCGGCCGCACCAGGAGGTCGCGAAGCTGACCGGCATCGTGATGGGACACGACGTCACGCTGGCGGACTTCACGCATCTGCACACGCGCTGCAAGTTCATCGCGCTGATGCCGCAGTGGGAGTTCTTGAACTTTCTCGCCGAGAACGGACGGCGGTTCCCCGCCTTTCGCGTGATGATGAGCGCGCAGGTCACCGAACTCGTGCGCGACGGCGGCGCCGTCGTGGGCGTGCGGGCAACGACGCAGGACGGGCCGATCGAAATTCGCGCCGATCTCGTCGTCGGCGCCGACGGACGCCACTCGACGGTGCGCGCCGCCGCAGGCTTGACCGTGCGCGATCTCGGCGCGCCGATCGACGTGTTGTGGATGCAGCTCAGCAAGCACGCGGACGACCCGAATTCGGCGCTCGGCCGGTTCGTCGCCGGTCACGTGCTGGTGACGCTGGATCGCGGGGATTACTGGCAGTGCGCCTTCGTGATCCCGAAAGGCGGCTTCGACGCGCTGCGCGCGCGCGGATTGCAGACGCTGCGGGACGACCTGGTCGCCATCGCCCCGTTTCTACACGATCGCGTCGACGAGCTGCGCAGTTGGGATGACGTCAAGCTGCTGGTCGTCACCGTCGACCGCCTGCGCCGCTGGCACGCTCCCGGCGTGTTGTGCATCGGCGACGCGGCGCACGCGATGTCGCCGATCGGCGGGGTCGGCATCAACCTCGCAATTCAGGACGCGGTCGCGGCCGCCAATCTGCTCGTCGAGCCGCTCCGCGCGCGTTCCGTCACCGAACGGGATCTCGCGGCGGTGGAACGGCGCCGGACCTTCCCGGTGAGGGTGACCCAAGCGATACAGGTGTTCGCGCAGGACCGCATCTTCCGCAGCGTGCTCGGGGCTCCGGCCGCCGCAGCCACGCCGCAGGCGGTTCCGCTTCCGGTACGGCTCCTTCGCCGGTTTCCGTTCCTGCAGCGCATCCCGGCGCGTGTGGTCGGCGTCGGCGTGCGCCCGGAACACGTTCGCACGCGTCCTTCGACTAGCTCAAGATGACCTGTCCTTCGACCCGTTAGCCGCCACAATTCACCCCGTCATTCCGAGCTCGTCGAGGAACCCTCGTTTCGGCGCGAGCCAAGTCGAGCGCCGAGCCGTCATCGCGACGGCGCGCCTTGCGGGGTCACGCTCGACTTCACTCGGGTGACGACGAGGGTCGCTCGACAAGCTCGCGATGACGGGCGGACGAGGTTTGTGCGATAAAGGCGATATCGTTGTGCGTGCCCTCACGCCGCGTCCTGCGACGTGAGCGGGGTCCTCGCCCGCGGTAGCACACTCATGCGCTGCAACTCAGCGCGTCGTCGAATCTCCAGCGCTGCCGCTACGTCGGCGTGGCA
>JAQBPM010000320.1 GCA_028287525.1 Vulcanimicrobiota bacterium
TCCGTGATCGACCCGGCCCAGAACTTCGGCCGAACGGTGTTGAAGGTCGCCGACGGTCCGCCCGCAACGACGGCGTACTGACAGGGACCGCCGCCGCACGTCGTTCCCGGCGCAGGCTGCGCGATCGTGCCGTTCAACGCTTGACCGAGCGTGTAGTCGGCGAATGCCGTCCCTGGCGTCCCGGCAAAGCTGCACCCGACAACCGGCGCGCCGGTTATCGAATAGCACGTCCCGTTAAACGGATTGGCGCCGTTTACGAGATATCCGGACGGCGTGGTCAGCCCGAAACCGATCCCGGAGTTGTTGTACCGTAGGGAGCTCGCGGTGACGAACGAGCCTTGCACCGTGAGGAGATTCTTTGCGTTGATCTGATCCGAAAACAGGGCGCTCGTCCCGATCGTATGACTGTTCAGCTCGTAATTGGAGGGGACGAACGCGACGAAGTTCGCGAATGCGGACTGCGGAGCCGACTGGAGCCAATCCGAGTAATACGTGTAGCCGTATATTCGGAAGAATGCGTCGGTTCCAAAGTTCCTCTGGTACTGCAGCTTCACGATCGACTGGTTGTTCACGAACTGATCGCGATTGTCGAACGGGATCGGGCTCCCGAACGGACGCCCGGTCGGCGAGTTCGGGAAGAGGTACGTCGAGGTGCCGCCGCCCGTCGTTCCGACCGGCAGCACGGTGCCGTACGGGATCGTCGTTTGGTATCCATCGACGTAGGTGGGCGTACCCACGCCGGCCGCGTTGAGGAACGCGGCCCCGCCTTGATCGTTGGTCGAATTGTAGGCGATATTTCCGAGGTGATTGTTGTCGAAGAGCACCTGGACGTCGTCTTTGTTTCCGTCCTTGCGCGGAATCCCGAAGTGCACGTTCAGAATCGTGTCGCGCGCCCTGATCTCGGCGGAACTGGTCGTCAAGGAGGTAACGTTGAAATTGTACGGCCCGAGCACGAATGCCGGTGTCACGCCGCCGTTCGTGTACGACTGGCCGGTTGCCGGATTGAAGCACGACGGAACCGTCGCCGCGTTGAAGTTCGCTGCCGGGACGTTACCGCACAGCCCGAGCGGACCGCCCCAGTTACGGCTCAGGCTCGCGCCGTTGAACGGATCGCCGTAGCGAAACTGCTCGTTGTACCAGCCCGCGCCCAGATAGTACGAGAACGTTCGGCTCGGATTGGCCGAGCCGGTCTCGAACGCGAGCTTGTGGTACAACGTCGGCGAACCTTCCGCGAGGGTGAGCTGGCGATACGCCGGACGGGTCCCCGTTTTGATCACCTGATTGATGTAACCGGAGAGTCCGTTGGCCTCGGCATTCGCGGGAGGAGCACCGGTGTAGACCTGTACCTCTTGTTGTCCTAGCGACGACACCGGCCCAGAGGGGTAGTTGTCGAACGAACGGTTGACGGGGATCCCGTCGAATTCGAAGCCGACCTGGTTGTAATCGCCGCCGCGGATGCTCAGCGAGCCGCCGGCCGACGAACCGGCACCGATGTAGCCGGATTGGTTCGGAGCGATGTAGACGCCCGGAACCGACGAGATCGCGGACCACGCGCTGTTGAGCGTGCCGCCGCCGCCCAGCACCGACGCCTTGTCTTGCACGAGCGCGCCGATCGAGTAGACGTCGGCGGTCGTGCCGGGTCTCACGAGCGCTGCGGCCGAGCGCGACGTCACCGTGCCGATGGTCTGCAGCTTGGTGGGCTGCGGAAGGTTCACGGTGAGGCCCTGGTAGGCTTGCACGGTGACGCCGTTGACGGTATACGCGTCGTAGTTTCCGGAAGCCGCGACCGAGACGGTGTACGTGTCCGGGCTGAGCGAAGTGAACGTGTAGCGTCCCGCGCTATCGGTCGTCGTCGTGGACGCTTGCGAAGGACTCGTCGCGGTGACTTTTGCGCCCGCGATCGGCTGTCGTGTCGAGGCGTCGATGACGGAGCCGCTGAGCGAACCGGTCGTGCTTTGGCCCAGAACTCTTGTAGTTCCCTGGAGCACGAACGCGAGAATGAACAGCGACGCAAGGACGCCCCGAAGTTTGGGAAGTCGTGTAGACATGGCACCTGGCCTTTCGGAGAGAGCCTGGCGACCAAAAAGCGTGCGCCTTCAGCCGCACAGAACCGGCCCTTCCTTTAGCTGCGCCGGCTCTCCCCGGAAATTCCAAGGAACACGAAACATGACTAAATTCGCGGGTCCTTCGACCCAGTCGCGCATGCCGAACGGCACTGTTCAGCGCGTATGTCATCGGCAACGATGACGCGATGCGTCGCGTCGTTCGCTCGCATCTTCTTCGAGTGACGCAATATCTGTGCTTCGCACTTTTCGCCGGCGCGCATCAAACACCGGCATTCGCCGCTGGTCCGCCGTTGCGCGTAATCGTCTACGACGTGACGTACATGGTCTCGACGACGGCGCAAGAAAAAGGAAGTGCGGGGCCGACGCAGCGTTCGTCGTTGACGACGGACCGCGGCAAGCTGACCGTCGACGTCGTCGCCGCGCCCGAGGACGGGCGCTTGATCGTCGATGCCGCATTCGCGGGCGATACGCCGGATCGAGCCGCAGTCCGCGTCGCCATCTCGAAGTCGGGCGATCTTTCCGCCGATCCCGCCACGCCGGTAAGCGCCGCGGCCGTCGGCATTCTTCCGCTGCTTGCGCGCGGGCTGCTCGTGGGTCGCGACGTCAGTCCCGGATCCACCTGGGACGTCGCCGCCGCGGCGCCGTCGCACGGCACGATTACCTACCGCGTCCTGCATAGCGACGACGAGCGCGCGACGCTTGCCGTCGCCGGAGGGGTTTCAATACGCCGCCCGGACGGCTTCGACTCGCAGAGCACTGCCACCGTCGCGTACGACACCGTGCGTCTGTGCCCGCTGCACTACGACGTCACCACCGTCGTCCGCCGCCAGGCGAGCATGTCGCGCTTCGTGACGTCGACGGCGCACCTGGTCGCCGATCTGGTCAGTGACTCGTTCGCGAACCGGAAGCGCCCGTGAGCTCGATGCGGCGCACGCCGGCCTGCGTGCACACGATGGTCGTGTCGGCCTCACAGCTCTCGCACTCGAACTGAACGGTCACGTGCGCGATGGCGAATTCGTCGCGCAAGGCGCCGTCGATCTTCCGCATGATTGCACTTGCTTCACTGAGCTTGCGATCGTCGAGCACGACGTGCGCCGAGAGGGCGTGTGAGCCGGAGCCGATCGTCCAGACGTGAAGGTCGTGCACGTCGACCACGCCTTCGACTCGCACGATGCTCGCGCGGACCGCGGGAACCTCCGCGTGACCCGGCGCGCTCTCGAGCAGCACGTCGGTCGCTTCGCGCGTGATTCCCACGATGCCGGCGACGATGATCCCGGCCACGAGAATCGACAGCACCGGGTCGATCCAGCCCGCTCCGGTCAGCAGAATCAGCGCGCCGCCCACGACGACCGCGATCCCGCCGAGCACGTCGCCGCCGATGTGCAGCAGCGCGGCGCGCATGTTGAGGTTGCCGTGGGTGTCCTGCAGCAGCATCGCCCCAACCGACAGGTTCACGACGAGGCCGATCCCCGCAACGACGGCCATCACGCCGCCGGCCGGAACCTCCGGGTGGAACAGCCGGCGCACCGCCTCGACCACGATCAGCACCGTGACCGCCGTCAGCAAGCCTCCGTTTGCGAGCGCGGCGAGGATCTCGTACCGCGCGAAGCCGTAGGTCTGGCGGTGGGTAGCCGGACGTTTCGCCTGAACCGCGGCGGCCAGCGCGATCGCGAGCGCGACGACGTCCATCGCGACGTGCGCCGCGTCGGAGAGCAAGGCCAGCGATCCGGAGCGGATGCCGCCGATGAGCTCGAGCAGCGCGATCGCGGCGGTTGCGGCCAACGCGACCTTCAACCGGGGCGTCGACGCCCCGGTGTGCTCGTTCACGCGCGCAAAGCCTTGAGCGCGAGCAGCGCCAGCATCGCACCGAAGGTGAGAAACGTTTTGGACTCCGCCCGAGCAATCACGTCGGGATCATAACTACCCTGTTGCGGCTCGGCGGGTTCCACCAGCGGCACCACCGGCGGCACCTTGCTCGTGTAGTCCTCGAACGCTTCGCCGAACGTGGCGCGCAAGTACTCTTCTTCGTGCGGGACGATCACCGCGTACACCCCGAACATCGCGGCCAACGAACCGACGATGAGGGCGGCGCGCACGCCGCCTGAGTTCTTGCCGGTGAACGCGATCGCGAAGCCCGCCGCGGTGATGAAGTTGCCGACGTAGAGCGGGTTGCGCACGTACGCATATGGACCGGCCGTCACCAATTGCGGTGCCGTGACGCGGTCGCCGCGCGTCGTATCGCCGCTGTAGCCGACGGCCCACATCCGGATCGCCTCGCCCGCGAAAGCGAGCGGCAGCCCGGTCGCGATCGAGAACGCGCTCGGCTTTCCGAGCGCCGCCAGCACCACCGCCGGGATCGCCAGCAGCGTCCCGCGCTGCCCGAAGACGAAAGAACTGAAGCCGTCCTGTTCCGACCCCGCGGAAGAATCGTTCACCACATCATCCTTATTGGTTACCATCTGTCACCCCGAGCTTGTGCCTCTGTCACCCTGAGCTTGTGCCTCTGTCACCCTGAGCTTGTCGAAGGGCCCTCGTCTCGAAGGGCCCTCGTCTTCGCGTCTTCATACACCGCGCGCAGCGCCGCCGGGAGCGGAATGCGAGGCGCCCAGCCCGTCGCGCGCCGCAGCTTCGACGCGTCCCCGACGCTGACCGGCACGTCAGCCGGGCGCATTCGCGCCGGATCTTCGCGGACCTCGACCGGAACCCGCGCAAGCAAGACGAGCTGGCGCAGGATTTCCTTCATCGTCGTCGCCGTCCCGCTGCACACGTTGTAGATCTCGCCGGCTTCGCCGCCGCCTTCGAGCAGCGCCACGTATGCGTCGCAGACGTCGCGCACGTCGAGGAAATCCCGGCTGGCGTCGAGGTTGCCGACCAGCACCAGCGGATCGCCCCCGGCGGCTATCCGCGCGAGCTGCGCCGCGAACGCCGCGACCGCGAAGCGCTCGTCTTGACCCGGGCCGATGTGGTTGAACGCCCGCGTCACGACCGCGTCGACGCCGTACGACCGCGCGTACGCCTGGGCGAGCCCCTCGGCCGCGACCTTGCTCGCGGCATACGGATTGCGCGGCAGCGCCGGCGACGTCTCCCGCAGCGGGTATGCATCCGGCGGCTGCGCGCCGTACACGTCGGCGCTGCTGACGACGAGCACGCGCGGCATGGCTCCGCCGTCCGCAGCCAAACCGCGCACGGCGTCGAGGACGTTCAGCGTTCCGGCCGCATTGATCGCGAGCGTGCCGGCCGGATCGTCGAGCGACGCGGGGACGAACGCCTGCGCCGCCAGGTGCGCCACGGCATCGGGCTGCGCCAATTCGACGGCGCCGCGCACCGCGAGTGGATCCGTGACGTCGACGGCGAGCACGTCGTCGCGGCCTACGTGATCGGTGCGGACCACCTCGTGACCGCGCGCGGCCAGCGCCGCACCGAGGTGCCTTCCGACGAAGCCGCCTGAGCCCGTGACCAAAATGCGCACGGACGCTTAGGTGGCGACGAGCGGGCGGAGGCGGTCCATGTCGGCCGCGACCATCCGCTGCACCAATTCTTCGAACGAGACTTCCGGTTCCCAGCCGAGAACCCGTCGTGCTTTCGACGGATCGCCGACCAGCAGATCGACTTCGGCCGGGCGATAGAACCGCGGATCGACGACCGTGTACGGTTCCCAGTCCAGGTCGACGGCCGAGAACGCGAGCCGCACGAACTCCCGCACCGCATGCGTGCGTCCGGTGGCGACGACGTAGTCGTCCGCGTGTTCCTGCTGCAGCATGAGCCACATCGCGCGCACGTAATCGCCGGCGAATCCCCAATCGCGCTGCGAATCGAGATTCCCCAGCCGCAGCTCGTGCGTGATGCCGAGTTTGATCCTCGCGACGCCGTCGGTGATCTTGCGCGTAACGAACTCTTTGCCTCGACGTGGCGACTCGTGATTGAACAGGATCCCGCTCGTCGCGAACATATCGTACGACTCGCGGTAGTTCACCGTGATCCAGTGGCCGTAGACTTTCGCGACGCCGTACGGCGAGCGCGGATAGAACGGCGTGTCCTCGCGCTGCGGAACGGCGTGCACTTTGCCGAACATCTCGGAACTCGAGGCCTGGTAGAAATGGATGCGTTTGTCGACGGAGCGGATAGCCTCGAGCACGCGCGTCACGCCGAGCGCGGTGAATTCGCCGGTCAGTACCGGCTGCGCCCACGAGGTGGGGACGAAAGATTGCGCGGCGAGGTTGTAGATCTCGTCGGGGAGGATGTCCGCGACGATCTGCGTCATCGAGCTCTGATCGAGCAAGTCGCCGGAGACGATCTCGATGCGGTCGCCGAGGTGCCCGATCCGCTCGTGCACGTCGGTCGACGTGCGGCGGGTCATGCCGACGACGCGATATTCTTTTTCGAGCAGCAGTTCGGCGAGATACGATCCGTCTTGTCCGGTGATGCCGGTGATCAGCGCAGTTTTTGCAGGCACGCGGGTCAGTTCAAGATGCTGACGTTTTGACCATTCTCGTCGAAAACGAAGCGCGTTTCGAACAGCTCGTCGCGCTCGGGACCCACCACTTTTGACTGGATGACCAGCCGATGGACGAGCTTTTCGTTGTGCCGCACGATGCCGGAATAGAAGTACTGAACGAGCGGCGTGACCTTCACGTCGAGCGTTGCCAAGCGACGGCGGTCGACGAGCATCTGCAGCAGCCTCGTCTGCAGCTCCCTGGGCAGCAAGCGGGCCGTATCGTCGGGCGTCATGCGGACGGTCGTCAGCTCTTCTTGTGCCTTGTTCGACTCGGCAACCGGCTTGTCGGTCGTGTACCGCACGATCGCGTCCCAATCGTCGGCGGGGATGCCGGTGAAGCGCATCCCGTAGCGCCAGACCTTGCGGCCTTGATGCTGGACGTTGTCCTGCCAGACCGTCTTCGCCCGAACCCGGACCGGCCGCTCGTCGATCTGGGCGCGGACCTCGAACTCTTCGCGCCCGACCTGCTCCTGGGTGAGGATGCACAGCCCGCCGCCGCTGATGTCCAGGCCGATGGCCGGGCGCGTCGACTTTCCGTCGACGCTGTAAGCGGCGCGGTACGGCTTGCGCTTCCGGGGGAACTTCCGCCGGTTCTGTTCCTTCCCGGTGAACCAGGCGAGGAGCTCAGGCAGCATAGGTTGTCCTTGGTGTTGGCGCAAGAGACCCCGAACTCCCCGCCCGCTTAGTAAGACCTTCGGGCGAACAGGACCGCTCGCTTACCCCACGACCACCCGGCATGCCGCGGAGTGAGGCCGGTCGCAGCCTTGCGCTCGGCTGCTCCTCCTCCAGCAGCCGACGGCCTACCAGCTCGCCCCCGCGATCGCGTCCCACTGCTCGGGGCCGGTGCCCGTCCAATCGTAGAAGGCAACGCCGATCGCTCCGGCACGCCGGCTCGAGTCGATGGCCGCGGCCAGCTCGTCGCCGGGCGGGGCCCCGCGTTTGGAGAGCACGCCGGTCTGAGCGCCTACGTCGATCGGGACGTCCCTGCCCGCCAGCCGGCGCACCAGCGCGACCGATCCCGCGACGGCGGCCTGCGCCTTCGGAACGGAGTCCCACGGCCCGAGCATGCGCCAATACGTCATCGGCTGCAGCACGTCCGCATCCCGTGCGATCGCGGAGTACGGAAATTTCGCCTCGTCGAGGTGCTCGAGGAACGGATCCTCTACGGTCGCGATAAGCAGGACGCGCGAGCCGACGGCGCGCCGCAGCCGGCCGAGGTAGGTGCGCAGCGCCGCATACCCGGTAGGGCCGTCGCCGAGGAACTCTTCGCCGCGCTCCAGGTCGACGGCGAGCCCGGTGATTGCGTTCCCGGCCGGGGTGCGATACGCCGCGACGGCGACGTTTCGCGAAAGGTCGTCGAACGCCGCCGCGCGCGGCACGGTCCAGCCGATCACCGCGATATGCTTGGCGCAGAGTCCGTCGATGAGCCGATCGATCGTCGCGTTCGCGTTCGGCGTCACCTCGTCGAATGCGCCGTACGCCAGCCGCAGTTCGACCGACCGCAATCCGGCGCGCACCGCCGTCGCGACGATCTGGTCGACGTCGAGCTTGGAGTACGCGTCGTCATCGAGCGGGTCACCGGAGAACGCGAGCCACGCCGACTTCCCGCGTATGGCGTTCGCGGCGCTGTCGGGAAGCTGCGGCGGAACCTCGGCGCGCAAACGAACGTCGGCGGCGTGCGGGCGCGCGATGGCGTAGCGCGCAGTCTCGCCTGGGCGAACCGCGGCATCGTCCCACGACGAAGACGGTGCGGGCACGCTCGCCGCCGGCGTGCGCCGTCCGCTCGCGTCGATCCGATAGACGCGCACCACCCCGCTGCGAAACTGCGGGAACCACCCGACGCGCACGAGATGCGGCCCGACCGGCTCCGCGACGACGCGTGGCTGACGCCACGTGCGCGTATCGAACGATACCCGCTGCTCGCCCAACCCGCCGGGACGGTTCGCGACGACGCGCACGTTCACCGGACCGTCATCGCGCACCGAGACGATCGCCGCCGGGCCGCCGAAGCGCAGGCGCGTCTGCCATTGCACGCTGCCGCGATCGGTGAAGTAGTCGAAGTCTGCGCCGTGCCGCAGGGTGGCGGGATTCCCGTGCGCGTCGTGAAGGACGACCCGCACGAGCGCGCGCGCGACGCCGTCGGGCGTGAAGTCGAGCGGCCGAACGTCGAGTGAGAACGACGCCGCCGGCGCACCGTTCCACAGCACGGTCGGCTGCGGCGCGGGCGCCGTCGTCGGCAACGGCGTCGGCCAGCCGAGCGGAGCCGGACTTGCCGCCGTCAGCACGAGTACGGCGAACGAGGCGAGCGCTGCGAGGCGACGCAAAGACATCGCATACGCCGTTCGCCGCGCGGCGCGTCAAGCCCGTGCCGGCAAGAGTGAAAAAGGACGCCGCCGGTTCCGGCGACGCCCTTCTCGCGTCTCAGCGTTGCGTGCGACTAGAACTTCGTCTGAACATAGAGTTGGAGCTGCCGCGGCTGCTGGTCCGGTGCGTAGTAGTAGAGCGTGTTCGGGACCGAGCTCGGACCGTAAGTGCTCAGGTCCGGATTGCTCGCTTTCGGATAGGCCGGGTTGGTGGAGGGATACACGTCGGCAACTTGTTGATCGAACAGGTTGCGCACGTTCAGCCCGATGGTGATGACCCGCGACCCGTGCTTGACGATGTCGTAGCCGAAATCGAGCGCCGCCCAGTAGTTCGCTCGCGCAAAGTGGACGTTGTAGTCGTTCAATGCTGCCGGGCAGGGGTTCGTCGGCGAACCGATGGCGTTGTAGCTCTGCACCAAGCAAGTGTTCCCGGTGACGTTGTACGGTGCGGCCACTTGGTAGATGACGAAGGGATCGACGTGGACGCGGTCGTGCCGCCAGTCGCCCGTCCACGAGACGCTCAATGGGGGCTGCGAAGGGTTGCGGAAGAGCGTTCCGGTGGCGAGGAAATTGCGCAGCGCCGCGTTCTGCCCGCTGAACGAGGTCGAGGTGATCCCACCGTACGGCGTACCGCCGGCTAGTGCACTCGGCGTCAGCGAACCCCAGTAATTGACGTACGTCGCCGAGAGGTACGAGGAAAGCCCATTTCCTCGTACGACGTGGTTCCAGCCGAACTCCGCGCCGGTCGCCCTGTTTTGGATCCCAGTACGGAAGAACGACGTGCCGCTCAGCGCAACATTCCCGGACGCGTCGACGGAATAGAGCTTGGTCAGCTCGAGCTTGTCGACCGCGTGGCGGTAGAACGGCGAGACGCGAAATGAGTCGACCCCGTTGCGCAATGCGTGTGAAAACGAGAGGTCGACGTTGTAATTGCGCTGATTCGGCAAACTCGCGCCTGGATAGTACGGCGAGATCGCACGCCCGTCTTGATCGGTAATGCCGTTCGGGGAGTTGTTGAAGACGTAGGCCGCCGGGACGAAGGTCGTCGTGACGCCGTACGAGCCGCGAATCGCGTCGTAGGGAGTCGCCGCCCACGTGAACGCGAAGCGCGGACTGAAGGCGTGCGTGCTGTACGGACCATATGCGTACGTCTTCACCGTTGCCCCGGTCGCCGGGTTAACGTAGTCGGGACGGAACGGGATGTGATAGGTTTCTTCGTCGTAACGGAGCGACGGTTCAAGGGTCAGCTTCCCGAAGGTCTGCTTCGTTCCGAAGTAGGCGTCGGGGAGCGTCAGCGGATAGTCCACGTTGAGAAAGAGGTTCGGATACGTGCCGTCGAGGTTGAACCCTCCGGGGAGGCCCGCCGTCGCGTCGTCGCAGCCGCAATAGTCGTAATACTTCTCGGCGCTGTTGTCGCGCTCGTAGCCGACGCCGAAGTAGTACGTGGAGTGGGCGTTGGGCGTGAACGTGAGATCGACGTTCCCGAAGTACATCTGCGAGCGGCGGTCGGAGAACTCGTCCTGGAAGCCCACTCCTTTTGCCGCGGGACTCCCGACCGCAGGCAAGGTCGCAGCGCCGGTCGTGCTGGTGCCGTTGACCATCGCCATATCGAACGGCTGGTTGAAGATGTACTGGTTGAAGTTTTCGGCAAGCCGGAACTGCACGAACAGCTTGTCGTTGACGACGTGGTTCCATTGGATCTTGCCGAGGTTCGACCAGTGGTACCAGACGTTCGCATTCTGTTGGTTGAGCGCCGTGTACTGAAGCCCGGTGTTCTTCCCGTTGACGACGCACGGGACGCCGGTGCTGCTGACGCCCGGGTTGGTGATGACGCCGGTGTACGGTGTCATCACGACGCCGCTGCACGCATCGAGGCCGAGAATTGAAGCGCCGGAGAGCCCCTTGTTCCAAGGCAGCTTTTGGTTGCCGGTCTGCACCAGGAACTGGATGTCGTCCTTGTCGGTCGGGCGGTAGTGTAAGTTCGCCACTGCGTCGCGCGAGTAGATCGTCGACGGCGTGGTGTCCGAAGCCCTCAGCGCCTGCGCGTTGATATATGGCTGATACCCGTTCGCGAAGCCAGGGTCGGAGTTGCTGTAGTCGAACGAGCCGTACCACGACCACTTGTTGTTGAGGGTCGCGCCGCCGTATTCGGCGACGATGTCGTGCTCGGCGTTAGGGACTTGCGAGGTGATGGTTACGCTGCCGAACCCCGGGTACGTGCCGCGCTTGACGACGGAGTTGATGATGCCGGCTGCCGCGTTCCCGTACTGGGCGTTGTAGCCGCCGGTGTAGACTTCGAGGTTCTGCGTCCCGACGACCGAGAGGTTCGTGGTGAACAGCCCGGTCAGACGATCGTTGATCGGGATGCCGTCGTACTCCCACGCGACGTCGCCGGCGTCGCTGCCGCGGATGCGCGGGCGGCCGGCGACGCCGGTCGAGGTGACGCCCGGAGCGGTCTGGATGACGTCGTAGAGCGTGCGGTGGCCGCCGATCCCAACGGCGGCGCCGAGCTGCTGCGGCGTGACGTTGTAGACGTCTGCCGTCTGGGTCGGCTGCACGAGGTTGCTGCCGTTCCGCGCCGCCGTGCGGCCGATCGTCTGCAGCGCGTGCGAAAGGCTCGGATTGATTTGGACGTTCTCGTCCTGCACGACCGTCACGCCGGCGATCACGACGTCCTGGTAGCCCTTGGTCGAAACCGACACGGTGTACGTGTCCGGCGCAAGGCCGTTGAGGTTGAAGAAACCGTTCGCATCGGCGGTCGCGCTTCCGCGGCCGCTCGGCGCGGATGCCGTCACGACTGCCCCCGGCACGGGCTTCCTCGTGGCAGCGTCGACGACGGTGCCCGAAATGGTGCCCGTCGTCGACGCCGAGGCGGGGCCGATGAGCGAGATCGCGATGAAGAGCACGGCGAGCGCCGCGCCTGCGAATCGGACGATCGCGGTGCGCACGGGATGCGGCATGGTTCCTCCGGGACAAAAGAAAAGCGACCGGCGTCATCTGACGCGCGTCCGCTTGGCTCTAAGGTACGCTTAAGGTTTGGCCTCTTTCCTGCCGCCAAACGGCCCTTCGACAGGCTCACCGTGACAAGGGTCGGCTCAGGGTGACGGCGGGTCATTGCGAGCTTGTCGAGCAACCCACGTGTCGCGCCGCGCGAAGTCGCGGTGCGA
>JAQBPM010000360.1 GCA_028287525.1 Vulcanimicrobiota bacterium
AGGAGCGATGTTCCACCCACCCGCCGGCGGTACGGAAAGCATTGGGCGCATGACGCTCCCATCCTCGTAGAGCGCGCGACGATCGAGACGTCCAACGTCTCCGCGCCATCGGACTTTCGGACCGGCGCATTCGCGGGAGCTATCTTCGCGCGGCGATCGCGTTGTTGAGCGAGAAGACGAGCGTCAACACGATGCTGAGCACGATGCTCGTTCCGATCGGAATGTAGACGCGCCACGTGCTTCCCCCGAACGAGATGTCGCCGGGCAGCCGGCCGAGGCGCAGCGCCGGCGCGAGTTCCAGCAAGATCCCGACCGCGGCCAGGACCAGTCCCAAGATCAGCAACGACCGCCCAGGACTCACGGCACACGCTCCTGCCACAAATTCTGCCCGCTCGAACTCCAGCCCACACGGCGACGGAGGATCGTTGGACCGCCGTCACTCCGCCGTGCCGATTCCGTCGGCGGCGTCGCGCGCGCGGGCCGCGCCGTCGCGCAGCGCCGGATCGCCGTAGCCGCCGCCGCCCGCGGTGCGCACAATGATCGCATCGCCCGGCGCCATCGTGACGGTCGTCTTCGCGGGAAGATCGCGCGTCTTCCCGTCGCGCGTGACGTACACGTGCGCGCCGGTCGCCGCATCGCGTCCGCCTTCGGCTCCGTGCGGGCGCACGGCGTGCCGTTCGGCCAGCAGCGACGCGGTAGCGCTCCCTTCGCGCAGCGCGAAGGCGCGCACCAGGCCCGAGCCGCCGCGGAACCGCCCGTCACCGGCGCTGGTTTCGGCGAACTCGTAGGCGGTGATCAGCATCGGCATCGTGCGTTCGATCGCTTCGATCGGCGTATTGAGCGTGTTGGTCATGTGCGCGTGGATCCCGTCGATGCCGTCGGCGCCGGGGCGCGCGCCCATCCCACAGCCGTTCGTCTCGTAGAACGCCCACGATTTGCCGGCACCGTCGAGCCCGCCGATCATCACGTTGTTCATCGAGCCCCCGCTCTGTGCCGGGACGCTGCCCGGCGCGAGCAGCGCCAGCGCGCCGAGCACGAGATCCGCGTTGCGCATCGAGGTCTCGACGTTGCCCGCGCTCACCGGCGCGGGGCGGCGCGGGTTGAGCAGCGTTCCCTCCGGGACGCGCACGTCGACCGGACGGAACGAGCCGTCGTTCATCGGGATGCGCGGATCGGTCACCGCGCGCAGCGCGTAGTACGCACCGGAGAGCGTCACGCCGTACACGGCGTTGAGCGGCATCGCGCGCTGCGGCGCCGTTCCGTCGTAATCGAGAACGATCGTATCGCCGTGCTTCTCCAGCCGCACGCGCAGGACGATCGACGGCAGGCCGCGCTCGTCTTCCATCACGTCTTCGTGGGTGACGATGCCGTCCGGCAGCGCGCGCAGCGCGGCGCGCGTCCGGCGCTCGCCGTCGTCGAGCGTTTTTTCCAGCGCGGCGTCGACCACGTCGATCCCGTACCGCTCGACCAGCTCCAGAAAGCGCCGTTCGCCGACGACGTTGCCGGCGATCTGCGCGCGCAGGTCTCCAGCGCGCGCTTCCGGCGTGCGTGAGTTCGCCATCAGCAGCTCGACCGTCTCGTCGACGACGCGATCGCCGCGCATCAGAAGCGTCGGCGTGATGACGGCGCCTTCGGCGAAGAGGTCGCGCGCGTCGGGCGGCATCGAGCCGGGCACCGAGCCGCCGACGTCCGTCTGATGGGCCTTGTTCGCCGCATATCCCACCAGCCGCTCGCCGTGGAAGATGGCGCGGATGACCGTGACGTCGTTGAGGTGCGTCCCCGAGAGGTACGGATCGTTGACGACGATCATCTCGCCCTTCGCGAGCGTTCTTCCGCGCTCCGCGAGCCACTCGAGCGTTCGCCGCAGCCCCCACGGGAGGGAACCGAGATGGACCGGAATGTGCTCGGCCTGCGCGACCAGGCGCGCGCGAGCGTCGAACAGCGCGCACGAGTGGTCGAGCCGCTCTTTGATGTTCGGCGAGTAGGCGGCGTCGCGCACCGCGATCCCCATCTCTTCGCTCGCGTAGATCAGCGCGGAAGAAACGAGCTCCGCGGTGATCGGATCCAACGTCGTGTGCATCATCGCTCCATCACCAGGTTGCCGAAGCCGTCGACGCGCGCGTGCCAACCCGGACCGACGTACGTGGTCGCATCGTACTGTTCGATGACGGCCGGACCGTCGAACGCATCGCCCGGCTGCAGTTCCATGCGTGCGTAGACCGGCGTTTCGACGAAGGCGGACCCGTCGTACACCTCGCGCCGCTCGCGCAGCGCGCGCGATTCGGGCGCGCGGTTCGCAGGCGTGACCGCCGAGACAAGCCGCGGCTTCGGGGTCGTGCCCACCGCGACGACGCGCACCGTGACCACTTCGACCGGATCGTGACGCGCCGCAAACCCGTAGCGGTGCTCGTGCCGCTGATGGAACGACTCGACCGCCTCCTCGAGCGTGCGAGGCGCGCTGACCGTGAGCTCGGTCGATTGGCCGACGTAGCGCAGGTCGAGCTCGCGCACGAAGCTGCGCTCCGCTTTTGCGACGCCTTGATCCGCCAGCGCCGTGTCGCCTTCGTGGGCGAGCGCGTCGAAGAGTTTGCGCGCTTGCGCCCACGTCTGCGCGTCGGCCGGCGCGACGAGCGAGCGCAGCGTCGTCGCACGGACGTCCGCCGCGAGAAGGCCGTAGGCCGAGAACACGCCCGGATTCGCCGGCACGATAACGCGGCCGACGCCGATGTCGGCCGCGACCGCGCAGGCGTGCAGCGGCCCGCCGCCGCCGAAGGCAAGGATGGTGAAGTCGCGCGGGTCGTGGCCGCGCTCGACGGAGACGATGCGCAACACCTTCGCCATCTCGGCGTCGACGAGCGCGACGATCCCGGCGGCGGTCCGCTCGGCGTCGCCGCCGAGCGGTTCCGCAACCGACGCGATGGCGACGCGCGAGCGCGCCGCGTCGATCGGGAACGCGCCGTCGAGCAGCGCACGCGGGTTCAAGCGGCGCAGCACGACGTTGGCGTCGGTGACGGTCGGCCGATCGCCGGTGCCGTAGCAGGCCGGGCCCGGATCGGCGCCCGCCGAGACCGGTCCGACGCGGAGCGTCTGCGCCGCATCGACCCACGCGATCGTCCCGCCGCCCGCGCTGACCTCCGCGAGGTCGACGAACGGAAAGCGCACCGGATAGCCGCTGCCCTTGACCGAGCGTCCGCTGTGCGTCGAACCGGCCGCTTCGAACGACGCGCTCACCTCGGGCGTGCCGTTGAAGATCGTGCCGGCCTTCGCCGTCGTGCCGCCCATGTCGAACGAGAGCACGTTGGCGATGCCGAGCGCGCGGCCGAGGTACGCCGCGCCGATCACGCCGCTCGCCGGACCGCTCTCGATCAGCGTCGCGGGCCGGCGCGAGGCAAGCTTGAGCGCCGCCATCCCGCCGTCCGAGCGCATGACGAAGATCGGCGCCTGCACGCCGAGCTCGCGCACGCCCTTGGCGACGCGGTCGAGGTACGCCCGCACGATGGGCGCGAGCGCCGCGTTGACGACGGTCGTCGAGAACCGCTCGTACTCACGGTACTGCGGATCGATGTCCGACGAGAGCGAGACCTCCACGTCCGGAATCGCCGCCGTCAGCGCGGCGCCGATCGCGCGCTCGTGCTCGCCGTCGACGTCGGCGTGCAGCAGCCCCACCGCGACGGCGCGAATCCCGCTCTGCGCGACGGCGGTAACGGCGCGCTGCACGCTCCCCGCGTCGAGCGGCACGATCACGGTACCGTCGTGCAGGCGCCGTTCGCGCACGACGTGGCGGTCCTCGCGGCGCGCGAGCGGTTTCGGGCGCGTTACGTTGAGGTCGTAGATCGCGCTGCGGTTCTGCCGCCCGATCTCGAGCACGTCGCGAAACCCCTCTGTGGTGATGAACGCGACCCGCGGCAATTCGAGATGCACCTGCCCGAGCAGCGCGTTCGTCGCGATCGTGCTGGCATGCGCGACGAGCGCGATCTCGTGCGGCGCGATCTCTGCTAGGAGCGCGCGCAGCGCGGCGAGCAGCCCCTCTTCGGGTGCGCGCGGCGTCGAGGTCACCTTGTGCCGCACGAGCCGCCCGTCATCCGCCAGCGCAACGAGATCGGTAAACGTCCCGCCGATGTCGATCCCGACACGCCAACTCACGCGGCGCCGAATCCGAGGAAGGCTTCTTGCACGAGGGATCTCCGATCAGAACGTAGGCGGTTTCGGCGGCGCGCAGTGCCTCACCGACGTTCTGCTCGACCAGCGGCACGGTCGTTCCTCCCGCGGCGACGGCGACCCGGCGGCCCGCTCGGTGGCGAGGACGCGGATCACCCGGCGGTCGGCGGGCGGACGCCGCTCGGCGATCACGGCCGCATGGGCCTTGTCTAGGTGGCCGCCTAGAGACCCGTGGAGATAGAGGTCCACCGGCCGCCACGCCCCCCGCCGGCCGCCCGCGCCGTCACAGTCATGAGGAATTCGTGAGAGTTGACCCGCTTTCGGGTAGGGGGTGGCTGGAGCGTATGCAATATGCAATATACATTCGCTCCCTATCGAACGTCTGCGGAAGATCGATCTTCCGAGAAGGTGTTGCCGAAATGCGTTTTCGTTGGCGTTCCCTTTCTTTGTGCGCTCTATTCGCCGTAGGCTTGGCGGCGTGTAGCAACAATTCAACCACTCCGAATGTCGGGCCGGGTCCGCACATTTCGCAGCAAGGGGTGGTCGCACTGCCGAACCTCCTGCCGGGCGGCAAGTTCACCTACGACATCGGAATCACCGACGCGGCGGCGCGCCGATACTACCTCGCCGATCGCACCAATTCGTCGCTCGACATCCTCGACCTCAACACGATGGCCGTCCGGCAAGTCGGCGGTTTCGTCGGCCAGAAGGCCTCGAACGACAACTCCGGTCCGGACGGCGTCGTGTTCGTTCCGGGCGCCTCCGTCTATGTCGGCGACGTGAACGTCGTGAAGGTCGTCGATCCCGTCGCCGGCGCGGTGACGAAGACGATCACCACCGGCACCGCCGGCTTCCGCACCGACGAAGGCTGTTACGATCCCGACGACAAGCTGATCATGTTCGCGAACCCGGCCGACTCGCCGCCGTACGCGACCTTCATCTCGACGACGACGAACACCGTGGTGGCCACGCTCCCGTTCACGACCTCAATCGGACTGGAACAGTGCGTGTACGATCCCGGCACGAAGCGGTTCTTCATCAACAACGACGGTACGCCGACGAACCCGCACGGCGAGATGAACTCGCTCCTCGCGTCGACCGCGGTTGCCGGCACGCCGGTGATCGACAAAGTGTACCCCGAAGGGAACTGCGGTCCGACAGGGATGGCCCTCGGCCCGAACGAGAACCTCGTCGTCGGCTGCGACACCCCGGCCGGCACGCAGCAGCAGACGCTGATCATGAGCGCTACCAGCGGTGCGGTCGTCGCGACGATCACGCAGGTCGGCGGCTCGGATGAGGTCGCATACGATCCGAAGCTCAACCACTACCTCACCGGGTCGCGGAACATGACGGCGACCGGCATCTCGCAAACCGGTTTGGCGACCGGGAAGTTCACGCCGGTCCTCGGCGTCATCGATGCGGCGACGAACACGTGGGTGGGGAACTTCGCGACCGGCTCCGGCGCGCACTCGGTCTCGGCCGACTCCGCGACCGGACGCGTCTTCGTCCCGGTGCCTCCGACGGCAACCGCGGCCGGCGGCATCCTGGTGTTCACCAGCCCGTAGTCTTCGCGAAGCGAAAAGCAGCAGCACGCGGCGGCGTGGTCATCGACCACGCCGCCGTTTGTTTTACCGCGTCATGCCCCAGCGGACGACGGTGCGGGATTCGATCGCGCTGAATACGCCTTCGACGACGATGCCGAGGACCGAGATCACCACCAAGCCCGCGAAGATCTGCGAGGTCTGCAGGTAGTAGCGCGCCGTGTTGATGTACCAGCCGAGGCCGCCCTGCGAGCCGGCGACGCCGA
>JAQBPM010000361.1 GCA_028287525.1 Vulcanimicrobiota bacterium
TGACCGGCGTCACGGCGACGCACAAGCTCGTCTTCGATCTCAAGGAAGACACCGACGTGTACTGGTGCGCGGCCGACATCGGCTGGGTCACCGGCCACTCGTACATCGTGTACGGCCCGCTCTGCAACGGCGCGACGAGCGTCATCTACGAAGGCACGCCGGATTTCCCCGAAAAGGACCGGCTCTGGGAGATCGTCGAGCGCTACGGGGTCACCATTCTCTACACCGCGCCGACCGCGATCCGCACGTTCATGAAATGGGGCACCGAGTACGTCGAGAAGCACGACCTCTCGTCGCTGCGGGTCCTCGGAAGCGTCGGCGAGCCGATCAATCCCGAAGCGTGGATGTGGTATCACACGCATATCGGCGGCGGACGCTGCCCGGTCGTCGACACCTGGTGGCAGACCGAAACCGGCGCGATCATGATCGCGCCGCTGCCCGGGATCACGACGCTCAAGCCCGGTTCCGCGACCAAGCCGTTCCCCGGCATCCAAGCGGATCTGGTCAACGACGCCGGTGAGTCGGTCCCGCTCGGCGGCGGCGGATACGTCGTACTGACGCGTCCGTGGCCGGCGATGCTCCGCGGCATCTACGGCGACGACGAACGCTACACGCAAACGTACTGGTCGAAGTTCCCGCACATGTACCTTGCCGGCGACGGCTGCAAGCGCGACGACGAGGGCGACTACTGGTTCCTCGGCCGCATCGACGACGTGATGAACGTCAGCGGCCATCGCATCTCGACGACCGAGGTCGAGTCGGCCCTCGTCGATCATCCCGCCGTCGCCGAAGCCGCCGTCGTCGGCCGCAACGACGAGATCACGGGTCAGGCGATCTGCGCGTTCGTCAGCCTCAAAGCGGGTTTCTCCGGCTCGGAGCAATTGGCCAACGAGCTGCGCGACCACGTCGCCGAAAAGCTCGGCAAGTTCTGCCGCCCGAAATACCTGACGTTCACGCAAGAACTCCCGAAGACGCGCTCGGGAAAGATCATGCGCCGCCTCCTGCGCGACATCGCCGAAGGCCGCATGCTCGGCGACACCACGACCCTCGCCGACTCCTCAATCGTCGCCGAACTCCAGCAGCGGGCGCAAACGGAAGCGACGAAAGAAGACTGACAAGCGAACCGTGATCGTCGACCGTGAGCTGATCGCGCGTGCGGTGGGGCCCGACCGCTACGAACGCGCCCGGCGAATTGCATGGGCGACTGCCGCGCGTTCTGGAAATGCGCTGAGCCTCAGCGCATCGGAGAGGGAAGACCACCGCGGATTGTACGACATTGTGGAGGATGTGTTGGGGGCGGCGTTTGTCGGCGCCGACTCCTCCGCGGCCATGATGAGCACGGCTTGCTCGCTGTACGAGGACTTTCCATCGTACACAATCCTCTCCCAGATTTTCTTCACGATCGAGTACGAAACGCTCTCGGACGACGAGAAGCGGGAGTTCTACCGGTTTCTCGGCACAATGCTTTCAGCCGCGGCGATCGAGCTCGCGCGTCCCGCCGGTTACATGCTGTGGGTCGATCACTTCGAAGATGAGAGCAGGGTCGACGATGCTTGGCATACGGTCTGCGCCGCGATAACGAGCGACGACGGCTGGCGGCGCCTGCTGGAAGCATCGGGCCCAGTCCCCGAACGCCTGAAGCTGCCCGTCCTGGAACGGTTCATCGCCGTTCCGTCATTTCAAGACGCGGTCTTCAACGCGCTCGCTGCCGCCGTCTTCGACGTCTACGGCCAAATCGATCGCGCGACCGTGGAAGCGATGCTTCCACGGCTTCAGATCGACCGCAGTGCACCCGCGTACACGGATCTTCTCGTCCGTCTCGCCGATCCGGCGCCGATCGAACTCGGCTGGTCTTTGAAGGAAGATTAGGCACCCGAAATTGTCACCCTGAGCCTGCCGAAGGGTGCGCCACGATCGTGGCTCATGCTTCGACGGGCTCAGCATGACAAAGAAAACGGTTTAGTCGCCCAGGCCGACGTTGGTGCGCGTTGGGATGACGACGCCGCTTTCGATGTCGTGCACCGAAGCGGGGGGATAGCCGACGCGCGCGCTGCCGCTGGCCTGCCACGCCTCGACGATCAGGTCGCGCATCTCCGCGGCGCCGGCGGCGAGACGATCGAGCACCAGCGTCGTCGCTTCCGGTGAACGTCCGTCGATCCCGCCGGTGGCTTCGAGGCGGTAGACGGCCGGAACGAAACTCTCCGTCGCGGCGAGGTACGTGCCGACCTGCGCGAGGATCGGATCGTTCGACGACGACACTGCAGGGACGCGTGCCGCGACGAGGTCTTCCGTCGCGACCGCCCGCACGAGCGCGGTCTCGAAGCGCGCGTGAATCGTGGTGGAGTTCGAGAAATTCTGCGGGTTCGGATAGGTCGTGTGGGCGCCGTTCCAGCCGTTGAAGTGCACGCTCACGTGGAGCGGCTGCGACGCATCGGCGACGAAATGCCCCCAATACCCGATATCGCGCAGGGTGAGCGCCTCGCGGATACTGCGGTCGTAGTGAAAAAATGCGCGCTCGTCGGCCGTCGGCGCCTTCGTCTCGCCGGCGACGTCGACGCGCCAATAGGCGAGGTCGCGCACGATGTGCTGCCAGCCGTCGGCGATCGAGTACGGCAAGTAGCCCTGCGCGTACTCGTCGGTCGGTGGCGAGGCGGAAGCCAGCGCGCGATCGTACAGCCGCCGGTCTTCCGGCAGCGCGTTCAGCCGCGCCGTTCCGCCGATCGTCCCGTCGTCGCCGGCGTCGACGTAGTGCGCCGGATTGTCGTCGTCGTCGAGCGGCTTGCCGGCACCCTTGATGCGATCGGCCTCAGGTCCGAGCAGCGCGATCTCGTCATGGGCGGCCGCCGACCGCAGGAACGCCGGGACCGAGTCGGGCAGCGCGCGAACGGCGGCCCCGTTGACGATGCGGTGCCCCTGCGCACCCCACGCGGAAGCGGGAAGCGGAGCGACGAGCGCGGCGGCGCAAAAGAAAGCGAGCATCGGTCGAACGCGCATGAGCGCTCGTTCGCTTGCTCGAGACGCCGTCCCCTGCGGCTATTGGCGCTCGCGTGCCGAGATGCTGATTTCCGTCGGCCGGCGCAGATTTTGAAACGCGCCGCACGCGCACGCGTGCCAATCTTCGACGATCGCCGTTCTCGGCCGATCGCCGGGATACAGATACCGCGCTACACGCCGCCCTACTACCGCACGCCCGCAATGCCAGCAGGACGCGTCGTGAGCGCCAGCCGGAGAAGTCCGGAGCTCGACGCGGTCCATGTATTGATTAACGTCCGCTCGAGATGCGAAGACGAGCGTGCTCCGTCACACCTCGCGAAAGAGTTCGTCCAGGGCGCTCA
>JAQBPM010000058.1 GCA_028287525.1 Vulcanimicrobiota bacterium
GCCGGCAGGCCCGTGTACCCCAGTAAGAGGTTCACGCTCATGGCGGCCATCGCGAAGAGCATCACCTTGCTGACGATAGAAAAGTCGAGGTGAATCAATGGCGAGAGCCATGGGGCGAAGGCCAGGATCGTAATGACCGCCGCAAACACGAGCAGCTGGTTGCGGCGGCTCACCCGAAGATGCCCTCTTCGCCGAAGAGTCCGCGTGGCCGAACCAGGAGGACTGCGGCCATGAGGATGTACATCGAAACTTCACTGGCGGCCGGGATGAACAGCGTCGTCATCGAGATCGCCATGCCGATCAGCACGCCGCCGACGATGCTGCCGAACAGACTGCCCATCCCGCCGATGATCACGGTGACGAAGGCCGGCATCAGCAGCTGGTTACCGCTGGTCGGCGAGAGGCCGAGCATTCCGGCCGCGAGCACGCCCGCGATCCCGGCCAGGAAGATGCCCAAACCGAAGTTGATCATGTACAGCACTTGGGTGTTCGTACCGAGCGCTGCGATCATCTCGGTGTCTTGCACGGCCGCTCTCAGGCGTAGACCAAACCGCGTGCGCGTCAGGAACACCGCAAGCGCGATCATCGCGATGACGAGCACCGCCACGATGAAGAGGCGAAACGTCGGGAACGTCATGAACCCGAGGCTCACCGCGCCGGAGAGCTCCTTCGGCCCCGAGAACGGCACGCCGTTGGGTCCCCAGATCAGCCGATAGGCTTCTTCCGCGATGAGCGAGAGGCCGAACGTCATCAGCAGGCTGTAGAAGGGCTCGCGCTTGTAGAGCGGACGCACCAGCGTCCGCTCTACGATGACGCCGACGACGACGGCGATCAGCGGCGCGACGATCAGCGCCACCCAGAACGGCATCCCGCGTGAGACGATCGTGAAGGCGACGTAGCCCGCCAGCGTCATGAAGCTTCCGTGCGCCATGTTGATGGTGCCGGTGAGGTTCATGATCAGCGAGAGCCCGATCGCGACGATCGCGTAGAACGCGCCGAGCACCAGCCCGTTGAAAAGCTGCGGCCCGAGATGCTCGATCACGCTGCGCCGATTACGTGTAACCGAGCTTGCAGACTTTTTCCTTGTCCGCGATCGACTGTTCGACGGCTTCCGGCGCCTGGATGTCGGTGACGTCGAAGAGGTCGAACTTGTCGCCCGGCGTTCCGTTCGGCCGAATCTTCGCGACCCACATCGGCCACATCAGCTGGTGATCTTCCTTGCGGTAGTACGCCGTGCCGTTGAAGATCGATTTGAACCGAACGTTCTCGATCGCACGTGCGAGCTTGACCGGATCGGTCGTTTTCGCCTCGGCCATCGCCGTCAGCAGCCGGTCGAGGGTCACGTAGCCGAAGCAGTTGCGCGCCGTCGGCGGTTTGCCGAACCGCTTCGTGCTCTCGGCGACGAAGTCGGTGGCGAGTTTGTTGTTCTTCCCGAGCGTCTTTTCGCTCTTGTAGTACCATTCGACGCCCCAGTAGCCTTCACGCGCTTCAGGCGGAAGACCGTAGAGCGGCTCGAGCTCGACCTGCGGGCCGCCGACCGCGTACTTCTTGAGCAGGCCGAACTGGTTCATCTGCTTGAGGCAGTTGGTGTAGTCGTCGCCCTGCACCAGCACGAGCACCAGCGTCGGTTTCGCCGCGTCGATCTTGGTGAGGTAGGAGCTGAAGTCGGTCGTTCCGAGCGGCGTGAGCTCGTTGCCGACGATCTCCCCGCCGATCCGCCCGAGCACGTCCTTGAACCCGGTTTCGAGCGCGTGGCCGTACGCGTAGTCGGGCGTGATCATGAACCAGCGCTTGCCGAAGCGCTTCGCGAGCGAATACCCCGTCGCGTGGGTTTCCATCCAGGTGCTGTGGCACGTGCGGAAGACGTTCCAGTGGCAGCTCTTGCCGGTGACGTCGTCGCTGTGCCCGCCCGAGTCCATGAACAGTGTTCCGAGCGAGTTCGAGACGCCCGCCACCGAGAGCGATACGCCGCTGGAGACCGTGCCGCAGAGGGCGACGACCTTGTCCTGGTTGACCAGTTTGCGCGCCTTTTGCGCGGCCACGCCCGGGTCGTTCTGCTCGTCCTCCTTGACGAGTTCGACCTTGCGCCCCATGACGCCGCCGCGCTTGTTCCAAGCGTCGGCCGCCATCTGGTAGCCGGCCGTCTCGTTCTCCGCCGGGCCGGCGTAGACGCCGGTGTACGGTTCGAGGAGGCCGATCTTCAGCGCATCGGCCGCTTCGCCGATACGCGGAAGGTAGGCGGGAATCCCGAGCGCTGCGGCCGTGCCGGCTCCGGCGAGCGTGACGAACGAGCGACGATTGAGAACGGGACGGATCATACGGTCTCCTCCGAGCGTTACTCTAACAAGCCTTTGCTGCTATTTCCGACAAAAGTCGCTCCGTCCCCCACGTCCGTTCGGGCGTGGGGAGAACCGGCCGCGACCGGAGAATCCTCACCCGCTATGCCATCCACGGTGGTCAATCCCGGACTCGAAGGCGTCGTCGTCGGCGAAACCGTTCTCAGCAACGTCGAGGGAGAGGTCGGGCGGCTCACCTATCGCGGCTACGACATCCACGATCTCGCGGAGCACGCCATCTTCGAGGAAGTGGCGCACCTGTTCTTGTTCGGGCACCTCCCCACGCAGCAGGAACTCGCCGAATTCAACGAGCGGCTGGTAGCGCGGCGCGCGATCCCGTCCGGCCTGATCGAGATCTTGCGCGACGTTCCGCTCGACGCGTGGCCGATGGACGTGCTGCGCACCGGCGTCTCGGCGATCCCGCACTTTATCCCGCACAAGCCCGACGGTTCGCACGAAACGAGCGTCGACTCCGCGATCGATCTGATCGCGAAGTTTCCGACGGTCGTCGCGGCATGGGATCGACTGCGGCGCGGACTCGATCCGGTCGCTCCCGATCCGAGCCTCTCGCATGCGGCGAATTTTCTTTGGATGAAGGACGGCGAGAAGCCGATCGCCGAGGCCGAGAAGGCGCTCGACATGTACTTCATCCTGCTCACCGACCACTCGTACAACGCGTCGACGTTCTCGGCACGCGTCACGGCGTCGACCGGAGCGGACATCTACGGCTCGGTCACCGCGGCCGTGGCGACGCTCGCCGGCGACCTGCACGGCGGCGCGCCGAGCAAGGTGATGACGATGCTCGAAGAGATCGGCCTGCCCGAGAAAGCCGAGCCGTACGTGCGCGCGCTGCTCGGCCGCGGCGGCAAGATCATGGGCATGGGCCATCGCGAGTACAAGATCCGCGATCCGCGCGCCGCGCAGCTCGAGCAGATGGCGAAGAGCCTCACCGAGAAGTCGCACACGACGTGGTACCTGATCGCGCGCGCGCTCGAAGACGCCGCCAACAAGGTGCTTCAAGAAGTGAAGCCCGGCAAGCGGATCTACGCGAACGTCGAGTTCTACACCGCGCCGACCCTCTCAAGCCTGGGCATCCCCTCCGATGAGTTCACGTGTCTTTTCGCCTGCGGGCGAATCGTCGGCTGGACGGCGCACGTACTCGAGCAGGTCGCGCACAACCGCCTGATCCGTCCGCAGGCGACGTACGTCGGCCCTCCGGTGCACGCGTACGAACCGATCGCGCAGCGCGGAGCGGCGAGCAACGGCAGCGCCAAAGGCGCCGCCGCCGCGGTGTGATCGCCGAGCGCAGCGCGCGAATAACGCGCGAGACGAAGGAGACGCAGATCGACCTGCGCCTCTCGCTCGACGGCGGTAGCATAGCGATCGCGACCGGAGTCGATTTCTTCGATCACATGCTCAACGCGCTCGCCACGCACGGCGGGCTCGGCCTGGAACTCACAGCGCGCGGCGACGGGATGGACAACCATCACGTCGTCGAGGACGTTGGGATCGCGCTGGGGCGCGCGATCGACGAAGCGCTCGGCGACAAACGCGGGATCGCGCGCTTCGGCTCGATCGCCATTCCGCTCGACGACGCGCTCGTGCAGTGCGCCGTCGATCTGAGCGGCCGGCCGTACCTCAACTACGACGTGCCGCTCTCGGTCGATCGCCTCGGCGCGCTCCCGACCGAACTCGTCGGCCACTTTTTCCGCAGCGTCGTCGACCACGGCAAGTTCAACCTGCACCTGCTGCGCTGGGCCGGGACCAACAACCACCATCTGTGCGAGGCGGCGTTCAAATCGTTCGCCCGCGCGTTCGCGCAAGCGAAAGCGCGCACCGACTCTGCCGCCATCCCCTCAACCAAAGGTTCCCTAACCGAAGGGTGACGAGAAGCCGCGGGCTTTGAGATAGGCTTGGCCGGTTGGTGAGAGGATGAAGTCGATGAAGGCGCGCGCGCCGGCGGCGTTCGGCGCGTCGCGCAGCGGCGCGATCGGGTAGATCGCCTCCACGGCGGCGGCTTGCGGAAACGCGATTGTCGTGACGTCGCGGGCGAGCGCGGGGGTGACGTCGGTCGCGTAGACGACGCCGGCGTCACCTTCGCCGAGCGAGATTTTCGTCGCGACGGCCTTCACGTCCAGTTCGTTCGAAACGACGTTGCGTTCGACGAGCGCCGCGAAGCCGGCCGGAAAACCGTCACGTCCGTCGAGGTCGCCGAACGCCGTGCGAGAATAGCGCCCGACCGGCACGGTCGCCGCGGCCAGCACGACGCGCACGCCGGGCTTCGCGAGGTCGGCGAAACGCGCGACCGCACCCGAGCCGCGTTTCGGGACGACGACGACCAGATGATTGCGGGCCAGCGCGCGCGGCGCCGAGGCGAGCAATTTTGCCGCGGCGACCCGCTGCATCTGCACGTCGTTCGCGCTCGCAAAGACGTCGGCCGGCACGCCTTGTTCGATTTGGGCCGCCAGCGTGTCCGAGCCGCCGAACGAGAACGTGACCTTCATCCCGCTGCGGGCCGTGAACGCCGGCGCCGCAGCTTCGAACGCTTCGCGCAGCGACGCTGCGGCGAGGACGACCACGCCCGGGCGGTCGGCGGCGAACGACGATGAACCCGCACTCAGCAGCAGCGCGAGCGCGAGCAGACAGCGCGTCCTCGTCATGCCCGCTAGGACGCGATGAGTTCGTCGACCGTTGCGTCCAGGGCCGCGTCGGCGGGGACGTGGCGGCGCAGCACCGCGCGCACGTGCGATCCTCCGCTCGGCCGGGGGCTGACGATCAGATCGTCGACCATGGCTTCGACCAGGAACAGCCCGCGCCCACTCTCGCTGAAGGCGTTCGCCGGAAGCTTCGCGTTGCGGTAAAAGCCGCAGCCGCGATCGAGCACGTGCAGCACTGCGTCGCGCGCCGAAACATCGAAGCGTACCTCCGCCTCGCCACGCGTGTGCCGCACCACGTTGCCCAGCAATTCGCCCAGCGCGAGTTCCGCCTGAAAACGTGCGGCCCGGCCGTACCCGAGCGTGTTCAGCGTCTCCGCCAGGTCGCGCCGCACGCGACGTCCTTCGAGGGCGTTCGCGGCGTCGACCGGCCAGGTGTGCAACCCGTCTTGCGGTCCCAGCGCGCGTTCGATGCCGACGTACAGCAGCGCGATCTCGTCGTGCGCTCCGCGTCCGGCGACGATCATGTCGTGCATCGCCTGCGCCGAGGCAGCACCGGCAAGGCGCGCGAATGCGTCGCGCACCGCGCGTTCACCGCGGATCACGTCGCGGTCGGCCTCGATCAAGCCGTCGGTATAGAGCAGCAGCGCGCTGCCGCCTTCGAGCTGCACCGCGTGCAGGTTCCGTTTCGCGCGCAGCCCGATCCCGAGCGGCGGGTCGCCGCCGGCGAGCGTGCGCACCGCGAGGTCGGGCGTGCGCAGGAGCGGCGGCGGATGGCCGGCCGAGGCGTAGTCGAGCGTCAGCTCGATCGGGTCGAGCACGCCGACCCACGCGGTGACAAACGGCGCATCGTGCGCGGCGCCGCCGTCCAGGATCCGCTCCAGCGCCTCGAGGATCATGCGCGGATCCGGATTCATGCTTGCGACGCCGCGGATCACTTGGCGCACGGTCGTCATCGTGGCCGCCGCGCGCAGGCCGACGCCCGGCACGTCGCCGATCGAGAGCACCACGCGACCGTCGCGAACGCGGAATGCGTCGTACCAATCGCCGCCGACCCGCGAGTGCGCGTGCCGCCCGGGCTCGTAGAACCCGTCGAAGGTCAGCCCGGGGACCTCGAGCGCGGCGCGCTGCAGCCCGAAGACGGCATCGATTTCGGAGCGGTCGGGCGGGCGGCGAGTTCCGGCAACTTGCATGGGCCGAGTCGATTCTTCCCGCGAGCGACCGGTCTTATGCGGGGAGGGCGTCACATCGTCGGCGCAACCTCCGACCCGGCGGTAGGTAGGAGCCCACGTATGGCGGGAACAGGCCCCGGGGCAGGCAGGCATCCGCTTCGTCGCGGAAGCCGCCGACGGACGATGTCGCGCTGCATCATCTCGCCGTCGAGCACGGTTTCCGCATCCAGGACGTCGCAGACGAGTGCGACTGAACCGAGGAGACCACCGTGAGCGATCAGACACCGCCTTCCGACACGAGCGCCGCAGCGCCGGCCCCGCTGACTCCACCGGCGACGTTGACCCCTCCGGCGCCGCTCGCCGCGGTCACGCCGCAGACGGCCTCCAAAATGGTCCAACCGCTCACGGGGGACCAGCAGACGAAGCTCGATGCCCAAGTCGCCGACTTCGCCAAGGATCTGCTCGCCCTGCCGGTCCATGGCGACGACTTCAAAACGCGGGTCGGCGCGATCTCCGCGATGGGCGACGACGCGATCCAACGGGCCTCGGGCGTGTCGAACCGTCTACTGGACCGGCCGGTGCGCGCAATGGGCGGCGGCATCTTCGATGCCGGCTCGAATGTCTCCAAGCAACTGCTCGACCTGCGCGAAACCATCGAACGGCTCAATCCGACGACGCAAGGCGACCTCTTCTCGCCGCGCAAACTGCTGGGCCTCATTCCGCTGGGCCCGAAGATTCTTCAGTATTTTCGCTCGTACGAATCCTCGCAGACGCACCTCAACGCGATCATCAACGGCTTGTACTCTTCGCGGGATCAGCTGCTGCGCGACAACGCCGACATCGAGCAGGAGAAAGAGAATCTCTGGACGCTGATGGGGCAGCTCGAGCAGTTCGCGTATCTCGCGCAAAAGGTGGGCGACGCGCTCGAGGCGCGTATCGCGCAGGTCGCTGCGACCGATCCGGAGCGCGCCAAAATTCTCAAAGAAGACGTGCTGTTCTACGCCCGCCAGAAGCAGCAGGACATCGCGACCCAGCAGGCCGTCGACGTGCAGGGCTACCTCGCCCTCGACCTGATCCGCAAGAACAACCAGGAATTGATCAAGGGCGTCGACCGCGCGACCACGACGACCGTCGCTGCGCTGCGAACGGCGATCGTCGTCGCCCAAGCGCTGACGAATCAGAAGCTGGTGCTCGATCAGATTCAGGCGCTGACCACGACGACGAACCGGCTCATCGCCGACACCGCTGCGATGCTCAAGCAGAACTCGGAGCGCGTCTTCGGGCAGGCGACGACTTCGAGCGTCAGCCTCGACACGCTCAAGCAGGCCTTCGCCGACACCGAGTCCGCGATCGACGGCATCTCGGCATATAAGGAAAAGGCGCTCGTGTCGTTCCAGCAGACGGTCGCCGCGCTGCAGCCGATGATCGCACACGCCAAGACGTACGTCGAAAAGAATCGTGACATCGCGGCGTCCGAGGCGGAGGAGCTGACTGCATTGCCGCCCGATCCCACCCTTCGACAATCGCAGGGTGACGTCTCGGCGCGGATCCTCTGAGCCTGCGGCGCGTGCCGGATGTCATTGCGAGCGCTAAAGGCTGTCGAGCAACCCTCGTCTCGGGCTGAGCGGAGTCGAAGCGCGAGGCCGTCGCCTTGGCCCTTGCGTTCGCGAGTACGGCGTCAGCGCTCGGCTTCGCTCGCGCTGACACGAAGGGTTCCTCGACGAGCTCGGAATGACGGGGGGCGTGTCGTGCGCTACCGCGTGGGGCGGATTCGGTAGATGGCTCCGGTGAAGTCTTCGCTGATGAAGAGGGAGCCGTCGTTGCCGATGGCGACGCCGGTGGGGCGGCAGACGCGCGAGCCGTCGGCAGACTGGCATCCGCCGAGAAACTCGCTCCACTGCACGGCGGGATTGTTCCAGTCGACGCTCTTCGCGGGATTCGCTCCTTTGAAGGAGACGAACGCGACGCGCGGCGGAACCGGCGGCTGATGCCACGAGCCGTGCAGCGCGACGAAGGCGCCACCGCGATAGGCCGCCGGAAACGCGAACTTGCCCTTCGCATCGGCCGGATAGAACGCGGCACCGATCGGCGTGTCGTACGCAGGGAAGACGACGCGCGGCACGACGACGTTCGCGCAGCTGCCGCCGTCGATCGGCTTGCGGTCGTCGCTGCAATGCAGCCACCCGTAGTCGGGCGTGCCGGCGTGCGCCGTCACGTCGTCGAAGATCTCGTACGGGTGTCCGTGCTCGAGGTCGTCGCGCCCCGCCACGCCGGCCCAGACGCTGCCGTCGTCGGGATTGACCGCGAGCGCGATCGCGTTGCGGATGTCGACCGCGCGCGCGTGCATGTTCTTGCCCTCGGGGGTCATCGCTTGGACCGTCGCGCGCGTCGGATCGCGTTCCTCGCACGCGTTGCACGACGATCCGACGCTCGCGTAGAGCACGCCGCGGCTGACCGCGACCGTCGTCGTGGAATGGCCGCCGCTGCCGCCGGGCCGCACCGCAGCGATCTTTTCGGGCTTCGCGCGCGCTTCGCGGTCGCCGCTGCGATAGGGGATGCGGTAGACGCCGAACTGGCCGCCCGCGTAGACCGCGTCGGCGGCGACGAAGACGCTCGCGACGGGCCGGTCGTCGAAGGTTGCGAACGTGTGCGGCGGGCCGGCGGCCGCTTCGGCATCGGGAACGACGTAGACGGCGCTGCCGTACGTCCCGACGAAGAGGTCGCCGTTCGGCGCGACGCTGAGCTCGCGCGCGCCGCGCACGGTCGCGATGCGTTCGGCCGCGAAGCCCGCCGGCAGGATGAGGTTCGCGCCCGCCTGCGCGCGGACGGCCTGCGGCGCGAGCAGCGTGACGGCCGCGAGGAACAGCCCGAGAACTAGCGTGCGAGAAAGCGGCATCAGCGCGATTTCGCGCGATGCACCGCCGATCCGCTTTGGCCGGCGGGCCGAATGCGGTAGATGTTCCCGGTATCGTCGTCGGCGACGAACAGGCTGCCTTGGCTCCCGACGGCAACGCCGGTCGTGCGGCCGATGCGCTTGCCGCTCGGGTCCTGGAAGCCGGTGAAGAAATCGATCCATTGGGTCGTCGGATCGGCCCAACTGACCGCGCGCGCCGGCACGGCACTGGTGAACGGAACGAACGCGACGTGCGGCGGAACGACGGAAACGCCGCTCGCTTGATGCCACGATCCGTGCATGCTCACGAACATCCCACCGCGCCACGCCGCCGGGAACGCATACGCACCGGATTGCGACGCGGGCGAAAACGCCGCGGCGATCGGCGTCGAGTACGCGGGAAAGACCAGCGCCGGCGCGACGGTCTTCGCGCAGTTCGCGCCGCTGCGGTACGCGACGTGGTTCTCCTCGCAGTCCGGCCAGCCGTAGTCGGCCGGCTTGGCGTGCGCGGAGACGGGATCGAAGAACTCGTAGGGATGACCGGCCGGCAACGCGTCCTGGCCGGCGTTGCCGGCCCACACGCTGCCGCTCGCCGGATCGGTCGCGAGCGCGATCGCGTTGCGCATGCGCGTCGCCTGCGTCGTTATGCCGCTGCCGTCGAGCGCCATCCGCTGCACGGTCGCGCGGGTGGGATCGGCTTCGACGCACGCGTTGCATGACGACGCGACGCTGACGTACAGGTTCGTTCCGCTGACCGCGACCGAACTCGTGGTGTGCACGTCACCGTCCGAGTTCGGCGCGACCGGACCGGTACGCACCGAGGCGATCTGCGTTGCGCTTCCACTTTGCGCGCCGTTCGCGTACGGCATGCGATAGACGTGATGCTGCGTCGCGACGAACACGAAGCCGCCGCCGAAGGCGACGCCGTGCGCGGTGCCTTCAGGCAGCGACGCGAACGTCACGGGCGCACCGGCGGCGCCGGCCGACTCGGCGTTGGGCACGAGCTTCACCTGCGCGGTGCTGGTGCCCACGAGCAGATCGCCGTTCGGCAGCGCGACCAGTTCGCGCGCACCGCCGACGTTCGCGACCACGTTCACCACGAAGCCTTGCGGCACGTGCAGTCGCGCGTCTGCGAGCGGCGGGGTTGCGGCCGGCGCCGGTGTGACGCTTGCCGCGGCGCTCGGCGACGCATTCGGCGACGCGCTCGGCAGCGGTGTCGCCGTCTCGCCGGAGAGCGGTGTCGATGCGAGCGGCGCAGGGGTTGTGTTGGCGAGCGAACCTGGCGGCAACGCTTGCACCGGCGGCTGTGCTCCCATGTTGCTGCCGCCACACGCCGCCCCCGCGACGGCAAGCAACGCGGCGCCGGCCAGCGAACGCAAGGAGCAATGGCTTTGGGTTTGGCGGTGATCGACTACGGCGGCGGAAACATCGGTTCGCTCGTCGCGGCGCTCGAGCGGCGCGGCGTCGATTTCACGCTGACCGCCGATCCCTCCGAGGTCGAACGCGCGGGCGCGGCCATCCTGCCCGGCGACGGCGCCTTCGGCGCGACGATGGACGCGCTGCGCGAACGCGGCTTGGATGCTGCCGTGCGATCGACGGTCGCTGCGAAACGTCCGTTTCTCGGCATTTGCGTCGGAATGCAAGTGCTCTTCAACTCCAGTGACGAGTACGGCGGCGCTGCCGGTTTGGGGATCCTACCCGGGGACGTGCGCCGGTTCACGGGCGCGCCTCGCGTACCGCACATGGGCTGGAACGATCTCGTGATCGAGCGCACGCATCCGTTCGTCGAGGGGATCTCGACGGGCGCGTGGGCCTACTTCCTGCACTCGTACCGCGTTGCCGCGACCGACACGCTCGTCGCATCGTGCGAATACGGCGAACGGTTCGCGGCGATCGTCGCGCGCGGCAACGTGATGGCGACTCAGTTTCATCCGGAAAAAAGCCGGACCGCCGGTGGACGGCTGCTCGACAACTTTCTGAAGATCGCGCGTGAGCATGCGTGAGCTGACGCTGCTGCCGGCGATCGACCTGCGCGGAGGCTATGCGGTGCGCCTCGAGCGCGGCGATCCGACGCGCGAGACGCGCTACGACGCGGATCCGGTGGCGCGGGCGCGCGCGTTCGTCGCGGACGGTGCGACCGCGCTGCACGTCGTCGACCTCGACGGGGCGTTCGGCACCGGCGAGAATCAGGCGGCGCTGCGCGCGATCTGCGCCGCCGTCGACGTTCCGGTCCAGACCGGCGGCGGGGTGCGCTCGCGCGCCGACGTCGTCGCGCGTCTCGACGCGGGCGCGCACGCGATCGTGATCGGTACGCTGCTCGTCGAACGCCCCGACGACGTGCGCCTGCTCGTCGACGTCTACGGCGATCGCATCGTCGCCGGCATCGACGCGCGCGGCGACCGCGTCGCGACCCGCGGCTGGCTGGACGAGACGGCGACTTCGCGCGACGATCTCGTGCGCCGAGTCGCCGGGTGGGGCGTGGGACGCATCGTTTATACGGAGATCGCTCGCGACGGCATGGGCTCAGGCTACGACGTCGCCGCGCTCGCGCACGTCGCCGCGGTCGCCGACGTGCAGATCACTGCCAGCGGCGGTGCGCGCACGACCGACGACCTGATCGCGCTGCGTGACGGAACGCCGGCCAACGTCAACGCCGCGATCGTCGGCCGCGCACTCTACGAAGGAACGCTCGACCTCCGCGCCGCGCTGAAACGCCTCGCCGGCTAACCTGTGTCATTGCGAGCTGTCGTCGCTGTCAATTGCGAGCTGTCGTCGCTGTCATTGCGAGCTTGTCGAGCAACCCTCGTGTTGCACGAGCGAAGTCGAGGGCGACCCCGCATGCTCGGCCGCCAAGATCGCGGCGCCGCGCTTCGGCTTCGCTCAGCGCGAAACGAGAGGTCCCTCGACAAGCTCGGGATGACCGTTATGGCGTCGGCGTCGGTGACGGGCTCGGTTTGGGGCGCGGAACGCGCGGTAGGCGAACGACCGGGTGAGGCGTGGGCGTCGCCGACGGCGTCGACGCCGGCGTCGGCGCGAGCGTAGGGACGTTGGTCGAGCGCGGCCCCGGTGCGGTGCGCGGAGCCGCCGTGGGGATGGGCTTGTTGTCGCCGCCCGCGCGTGGCGTGAAGAGCCCGACCGTCTGCTGCAAGGCGATCGTCGTCGCGGTGCCGTCGGGGAGGGTGATGCGCGCTGCGCCGTGCGCGACCGGCTCATGCAGCCCCGGCGGCACGACGACGTGCGCGACGTAGGCGTCGTAGGTGTACACGGTGAGCGGGAAGATAGCGCTGACGCCCTCGACCGCGATGAAACCGGTCAGCCCGGGCGCGCCGCGCACGATGACGTCGAACGCGTTCGTTCCCGGCGAGACCCAGCGGTCGAG
>JAQBPM010000412.1 GCA_028287525.1 Vulcanimicrobiota bacterium
GGGCATGGCGCTTACGGCGTCCGAAACGCTGGTCAACGTTCTCTGGATCCCCGCGGGTTTGAGCTGTGACGGCGACTCCGTCGCATTGACCTCCGCGACGCAGCCCGCGATCGAAGAGATCGCGCTCGGCGCGCTGCCGGGATTGCCGAAGGTCAAGTTCCACTGGCCGCTGATCGAGTACAGCCTCGGCGGTGAGGAGTTTTTGCGAGCGTTCTTCGCTGCGGAGCGCGGCGAGCTCGATCCGTTCGTGCTCGTGATCGAAGGCTCGATTGCGAACGAGTCGATTAAAAAGGAAGGCTACTTCACCGGGTTCGGCAACGAGCCGGGCACCGATCAGCCGATCACGTTCGCAGGCTGGATCGACCGCCTCGCCCCCAAGGCGTGGGCGATTCTTGCGGCCGGCACGTGCGCGACGTACGGCGGCATCCACGCGATGGCCGGAAATCCGACCGGCGCGATGGGGATTCTCGACTATCTCGGCTGGGATTGGAAATCCAGCGCCGGCGTTCCGATCGTATGCGTCCCGGGCTGTCCGACGCAGCCCGACAATCTCTCGGAGACGATCCTCTACCTGCTATGGCAGGCGGCGGGCAACGCCCCGATGATTCCGCTCGACGATGCGGGCCGCCCAACGTGGCTCTTCGGCGCCACCGTGCACGAAGGTTGCGACCGTGCGGGCTACTACGAACAAGGCGATTTCGCGACGGCGTACGACTCGCCGAAGTGCTTGGTGAAGCTGGGCTGCTGGGGACCGGTCGTGAAGTGCAACGTGCCCAAGCGCGGCTGGACCGGCGGCGTCGGCGGCTGTCCGAACGTTGGCGGCATCTGCATCGGCTGCACCATGCCGGGCTTCCCGGACAAGTTCATGCCGTTCATGGACGAGCCGCCGGGCGCGAAAGTCTCCTCGACCGTCAGCGGAATCTACGGCAACATGGTGCGGGGCCTGCGCCAGATTACGATGAGCACGGTCGACAAGGAACCGAAGTGGCGCCACAAGGGCGGCCAGCTGACCACAGGATACAAACCGCGCGCTTTTTAGCGCTTCTCACCACACCGGTTCGAGAGGGGAACGCCCGTGGCTATCAAGGATCTGCCCGGAAAGGCGAGTGACACCGGCCAGTCGCGTCTCGTCGAGATGTCGTGGGATCCGATCACGCGCATCGTCGGAAGTCTCGGCATTTACACGAAGATCGACTTCGCGGCGAAGAAGGTCGCGGAATGCCATGCGACGTCGTCGATCTTCCGCGGCTACAGCATCTTCATGAAGGGCAAGGATCCGCGCGACGCGCACTTCATCACGTCGCGCATCTGCGGGATCTGCGGCGACAATCATGCCGTGTGCTCGGTCTACGCGCAGAACATGGCGTTCGGCGTGCGTCCGCCGGCGATGGGTGAGTGGATCATGAACCTCGGCGAAGCAGCCGAGTACATGTTCGACCACAACATCTTCCAAGAGAACTTGGTCGGCGTCGACTATTGCGAGCAGATGGTCCGCGAGACGAACCCGTCGGTGTGGGAGAAGGCGAAGAACACGCCTGCCCCACACGCCGGGGTCCACGGCTACAAAACGATCGCCGACATCATGACGTCGCTCAACCCGTTCACGGGCGACTTCTACCGCCAGGCGCTCGTGATCAGCCGCTACACGCGCGAGATGTTCTGCCTGATGGAAGGACGGCACGTCCATCCCTCGACCCTCTACGCGGGCGGCACGGGAACCGTCGCGACGCACCAGCTGTTCACCGAGTACTACTCGCGGCTGATGCGCTACATCGAGTACATGAAGGTCTGCGTCCCGCTGCACGACGACCTCTTCGACTTCTTCTACGAAGCGCTGCCGGGCTACGAGCACGTCGGCGAGCGGCGCATCCTGCTCGGCTGCTGGGGCGCGTTCCAGGACCCCGACTACTGCGACTTCACCTATCGCAACATGACGAACTGGGGCCGCAAGATGTTCGTCACGCCGGGCATCGTCGTCGACGGCAAGCTCGTGACGACGGATCTGGTGCAGATCAACCTCGGCATCCGCATCCTGCTCGGCCATTCCTACTACGACGACTGGCAGTCGGAACAGACGTTCGTTGCGAAGGATCCGCTCGGCAACTCGGTCGACCGGCGGCATCCGTGGAACATGCACACGCTGCCGACGCCGAAGAAACGCGACTTCGACAACAAATACAGCTGGGTGATGTCGCCGCGCTGGTTCGACGGCAAGGACCATCTCGCGCTCGACACCGGCGGCGGCGCCCTCGCGCGCTTGTGGTCGACGGCGCTCGCCGGACTGGTCGACATCGGCTACGTCAAGGCAACCGGCACCAGCGTGCAGATCAACCTTCCCAAGAGCATTCTCTCGGGGCCGGTTTCGTTCGAGTGGAAGACGCCGAAGTGGTCGAACACGATCGAGCGCAACCGCGCGCGAACCTACTTCCAGGCCTACGCGGCCGCGGCAGCACTGCATTTCCTCGACAAGGCATTCGAAGAGCTGCATGCCGGCCGGACGAAGTCGTGGGAGCCGTTCACGGTGCCAGAAGAAGCGATCGGCGTCGGCTTCACCGAAGCCGTGCGCGGCGTCCTCTCGCACCACATGGTGATCCGCGACGGCAAGATCGCGAACTACCACCCGTGGCCGCCGACGCCGTGGAACGGCAACCCGCGCGACGTCTACGGAACCCCGGGACC
>JAQBPM010000442.1 GCA_028287525.1 Vulcanimicrobiota bacterium
AAGCTCGGGTTCGAGGCGCGCAACTTGAACCTGCGCGAGATGCCGCAGGCGTCGGCCGACGGCCTAACGCGCCTCGCGGAGATGGTCGTCGAAGGGATCGTGCGGGTGCGCATCGCGGAGGTCCAACCGCTCGCGAATGCCGCCGACGTCCTCGCCCGCGGGAAGCGCGGGCAGATTCGGGGCGGGAAGGCGCTGCTGCGCGTCCGCAACGGCTGAGGCACGAACGGCGCTCGCGGCTTCACCCAATTGCCGTATGTTTCGTCGTCGTTGTGTATTCGCCGTCGCATCGACCTTGCTCGAAAGGAAGCAGAGCAGCACGTACTAACGCCGCCGGATGCATCCAAACACGCTGGCCGCGGCGGGTGCCGCCGTTCTGCTCTTCCTCGCGTGCACGTCGGCGGGTGCAGCCGCTGCTCCGGCACCGGCACCGGCACCGGACCTGACCCCGCCGCTCGGCGCGACCCTCGTGCGCGAGGTGCAAGCCGGCGGCGCCCAGGTCTACGCGTGCCGTGCCGCCGCCGAGGGCGCATACCAGTGGACGTTGACGGGGCCGAAGGCGCTGCTCGTGAACGACGACGGGAGCGACTTCGGCATCCACGGCGCCGGGCCGTCATGGACTGCCGCGGACGGCAGCTCGATTCGCGCCGACGGCGCACATCCGCTCGCCGTCGTCAAAGTCACCGGCGCTGTGCCCGCGCTGCTGTTGAAGGTCGTCGCATCCACCGGCTCGGGAGCGCTCAGCGGCGTGCAGTTCGTGCGCCGCGCCGATACGGAAGGCGGCCTGCCGCCGGTGACCGGCTGCGACGCCGCGCACACCGGCGCGACAATAGCCGTCCACTACAGCGCCGTCTACACGTTCTTCCGGTGACCGCCTCTTGTCACCCTGAGCTCGTCGAAGGGTGCGCCACGATCGTGACCCATGCTTCGACAAGCTCAGCATGACAATATATGTGGTCAGCCTTCGGCGAAGATCTTTCGGACGACGCGGTAGACGACGTAGGCGAGTGAGCCGAAGATCACCAGGACGACGGCGAGGTCGGTGAGACCGCTGAAGCCGGCGACGCTATTGCCGCAGAGCGCGGTGGCTTGCGAGGAGAGCCACAGGTTCAGGCGTTGGATGGGGTTTGAGGCGAGGCCGTTCTGCGCGTCGACCTGCGCCAGGATTTCGGGCGGCAGCCAGGCGGTGTCGGTGATCATCGTTCGCACCCGGCCGTCGCGGTCGATCAATACCGTGTCCTCGGCGTGGATGATCCCGATGTTCGGGTCGGGGAACGCGGTGACGCCGAATTGCGCCGCGAAATCGAGCGTCGGCTCGGCATCGCCGACGACGATGCTCCAGCGCTTCGCATCGGCGCCGAACGTCGTGCCATACCGCGCGAGGACGTCCGGCCGGTCGTACGCCGGATCGAGCGTTACCTCGACGAGGTGCAGCGGCCGCTTCCCCGCGAGTTCCTGAATCTGCCGGAACTTCGCGCTGATCAGCGGACACATGCGCGCATCCTGGCAGCGCGTGTAGATGAACGCGAGCACGACGTTCTGCCCGCGCAGGTGCGAGAAGCGGAACGGCGTGCCGTGCTGGTCGAGAAAGGCGGTATCGGGGACCACGTCGCCGACGCGGAGCGGCTGGACGCGCCGAAACGGCGATCCGCTCTGGGTGAGCGTCTGTCCGCTCGTGCTGGCGACGTGCGAGAGCGTCCAGGGCTCGGTGCTGGTGTCCACGTCCGCATCGATCGTGGCCCCGGCTTGCAGTTGCGCGGCCCGTTCCCGGGGAACGATACGGAACGGCATCGTCATCGCCGGCATCGAGCCGAAGGCATCGTGGCGGACCACGACCTCTCCGGTCTTCGGCGTCACCGCGAGGACGACACCGTGCAAGCGTTGCGCAGCGCAGGCTGACCCCGGAAACAGCAGCATGACCGAGACCAGCAAAATCATCACGGGCACCAAACCCGGCCGGCTCAGCAGCGAGGAGCGCGCGATGTCGCTCGTTCGCCGCCCTTGGACGCGTGCGGAGCGCCGCGTCGTGCTGACGGGGTTCTTCGGACGGCTCAGCATAGCGATCGAACCGCTGCTGTGCGGGATCGCGTTCAGCGTCATCACGTTCGGCATCTTCGCTGCGCCGCGCCTTTCACCGCGCTGGGTCAATCCGGACATCGTCATCATCGCCCCGGTGTTCGGCTTGGGCGTCCTCGGCTGCGCGGCGTGGGCGCTCGGTGTCATGCTGGCGCCGGTGCGTGCTCTCTATCACACGATGCGACCGATCTATATCGTCGATGGTTACATTCGCTACCGCCGCCGCGACGCCGCGTCGAGCGCCGACACGAACGGCTACATCGCCGTGCTGACCGAGGATCGCGCCGTCGCGTGCGAGTGGCCGACGCTCGGTCACGTCGAGCTGCCGGACCTCGCCAAAGCCGCGCTCTGCGAGTTCACCGAATACGGCGGCGTGCACGCGATCGACGGCCGGGCGACCGGCGTGCTGCCGAAGCGGATTCCCGCGCTCGGCGTCGGGATCAGCAGCCGCAAAGCCGATATCGCGTAGCGCGCCGGGCCGCTCACCTGAGACTTCAGGAGAGCTTGATGTTCAGCGTCGCCGAGGCGGGCCATACGTGGCCGGAACCGGCGGTCGCCAGAACCATCCCTGCGATCACGAAGATCAGCACGACGCCGGCAATTCCGGCGTACAACACCACTGGCGGAATCCCGCTCGAGATCGGTACGCCGCGATCGTCTTCCAAATCGTACATTACGCGCCTCCCCCGCGCGGCAGAACGCCGAACGCCGCCAACACGACCAGCACGCATCCGAAAGCCATCAGCCCCAGCAGCAGCTTGGTCACCTGATCGTCCAGCCCCGTCTTCTTCCACTCCCCGCGCAACCCGATCAGCGCAAAGATGAACACGACAATCGCGCCGATCAGCGCGATGATCTTTTCGACGCCCGCAAGCCCTTCCATCGTTGTATTGTCCTCGCTTACCAGAGATAGAAGAGGAAGAAAAGTGCGACCCAGATGACGTCGACAAAGTGCCAGTAGAGCGTTCCGGCGGTGAGGCCGAAGTAGCGCTCGTGGTCGTAGACGCCCCGTGAGGACTGCCACCACAGCACGGCGAGGAAGACCACGCCGACGAAGACGTGGAACCCGTGCATTCCGGTCAGCGTGAAGAACGACGCGCCGAAGGTGTTGCCGGACCAGCCGCCGATCTGCGCGTGCGCGTATTCGTAGGCTTGACCGCCCAGGAACATCGCGCCGAGCAGGATCGTCAGACCCATGAACAGGTTGTACATCGCACGGGTGCCGTGCTTCCAGTTCTCCAGCGCGTAGTGCATCGTGACGCCGGAACCGAACAGCACGACCGAGTTCACGGCGGCGAACGCGGTGTCGAGCCGCGGCAGCTGATGCCCGTCGATCATCGGCGGCCAGATCGGCGCGACCGTCGTGCGCAGGTAGATGTACGCGAAGATGAACGACGAGAAGAGCACGACGTCAGAGCACAGGAAGAGGACGAAGCCGAGGAGACGCATGTCGCGCGTCTCCTGGTAGATCACCTGTTCGTGATCGTGATCGTCGTGGCCGTGACCGAGCTGATAGCCCTGCTTGGCGATCGAGACCGACATAGTGTCGTTACCGCTCCTAGTACGTGGGGACCGGATGCGAGCTGTGCGTCGGCGTCGCTTCGGTCGCGCCCTCCGCAGCCTCGAGCCCGAGATACGGCAGCGGGTTTCCGAAGTCGTACGGCGTCGCGAGCACCGCCGGGATCTTCTTGAAGTTGTAGTACGGCGCAGGCGAGCTGATCATCCATTCGAGCGTTCGCGCGCCCCACGGATTCGGCCCGGCGATCTTTCCGCTGCGGAAGCTCGACCAGAAGTTGTAGGCGAAGAGAAGCATCGAGGCGGCCAGCACGAACGACGAGATCGAGGCGAACTGGTTCCAGAACACGTACCAGGCCGCGGGATCGTAGATCGGCACGCGCCGCGGCATCCCCATCAGCCCGAGCCAATGCATCGGCATGAAGGTGCAGTTGAACGCGACGAACGTGATCCAGAAGTGCCACTGCCCCATCGCCTCGTTGTACATGCGCCCGGTCATCTTCGGCCACCAGTAGTAGAAGCCGGCGAACAGCCCCATAACGGAGCCGCCGTAGAGCACGTAGTGGAAGTGCGCGACGACGAAGTACGTGCCGTGTTCGTGGTAGTCGGCGGGAACCGCGGCTAGGAAGAAGCCGGTCAGTCCGCCGAGGGTGAACGTGATCAAGAAGCCGGTTGCGAACAGCATCGGCGTCGTCCAGCGGATCGAGCCGCCCCACAGCGTCGCCACCCACGAGAAAATCTTGACCCCGGTCGGGATCGCGATGAGCATCGTGATGATCATGAACGGGAGCTGGAGCCAGGGCACCATCCCCGAGGTGAACATGTGGTGTGCCCAGACCGAGAAGCCCAGCAGCGCGATCGCGACCGTCGAGAACGCGATCATCTTGTAGCCGAAGATCGGCTTGCGCGAGAACGTCGGCAGAACTTCCGAGACGATCCCGAACGCCGGCAGGATCATGATATAGACGGCGGGGTGCGAGTAGAACCAGAACATGTGCTGCCACAGCACCGGCGAGCCGCCGCGCGACGGGTCGTAGAACGGAACGTTGAAGACGCGCTCGCAGAAGAGCGCGAGCAGCGCGGCGGCCAGCGCCGTCGTCGCGATGAACGACAGGCCGGCGGTCGCGAACTGCGCCCACACGAAGAGCGGCATGCGGGTCAGTGTCATGCCCGGCGCGCGCATCTTGTAGATCGTGACGATGAAGTTGATGCCGGTCAGCGTCGAGCTGACGCCGATCAGGAAGATCGCGATGCACCACAGCGTCGTTCCCGGCGGCCCCTGGACGGAGATCGGCGGGTACTCGGTCCAGCCGGCGTCCGGCGCGCCGATCAAGAACGAACTGAACAAGATGACGCCGGCGACCGGGAACATCCAGAACGCCAGGAGGTTCAGCCACGGGAACGCGACGTCGCGCGCCCCGATCTGGAGCGGCATCACGAAGTTGCCGAAGGCCCCGGTCACCAGCGGAATGATCACCAACCAGACCATCGCCGAGCCGTGCATCGAGTACACGCCGTTATAGGTGGCGGCGCTGATGCCCATCTGCCCTTGCGGCTGGAGCAGCGTGTAGCGGATCACCTCGGCCAGCATGCCGGCGATGAGGAAGAACAGCCCGCCCGTGATCATGTACTGGATCCCGATGACCTTATGATCGATCGAGAAGATGTACTTGCGGATGAAGCTGGTCGGCTCGGGATGGATGTGATCGAGTACCGCGTGATACGGGCCGGTCTTCACTCCCGGTGCGATCGTTGCCATAGGTCGGATCGTCTCCGTTATTTCTTCGAGAGGCTGGCGAGGTAGGCGACCAAGTTGCCGATGTCGGCGTTCGTGAGGCCGTTCATCTGCGCGCTGGGCATGACTCCGATGGGGCCTGAGTAGCCGTCGTGGATGATCTTCGCCACGTTTTGCGGGGTTGGATCGGCCCCGTTCACGAGCTTCGGATGGGCGGGGTCGTTGAAAATGGTCCCCAGTCCCGGCCCGACGATCTTCTGATCGAATGGCCCGGTCGAGTGGCACGCGCTGCACTTCTGACCGAAGAGCGCCTTGCCGACGTCGGCTTTCCCCGCAGCGAGCGGAATCGCCCCGCCGCCGCCGCCGCCCGTAGTGGCGCCTTGCTGGGCGAACCATTTGGAGAAGTCTTGCTGGGTTTCGACGACGACCGTGGTCTTCATCGCACCGTGTCCCAGACCGCAGAACTCCGTGCAGATGATGCGGTACGTACCGGGCACGGTCGGCGTGACGCGGAGCGTGTTGACCAAGCCCGGCACCATGTCGGCCTTGATGCGCATCTCGGGGATCCAGAAGCCGTGGATCACGTCGCGTGAGGTGACGTGGATCGTAGTCGGCGTGTTGAGCGGCAAATGCATCACGCCACTGACGGGCTGCGCCAGCTTCGGATAGCGGAACTGGAAGCCGAACTGATAGCCGATCGCCTCGACGGTGAGCACATCGCCTTGCGTGTTCTGGATGTCGGCCCAGATCTTCACCGAGATGATCCCGAGCACGATGATCATGATGGTCGGAATGACCGTCCACCAGAACTCGAGCACGGGATGGTCGTGGATCTGCACGCCGATCGTGCTCGCCGGAGCGTGCTTCGGCTGCCGGAACACGATCCCGAAATAGATCGTGTAGATCGTGACGATGTTGAAGATCCACGCGGCCGCGACGCCGAGGAACTTGAAGAGGAAGTCGGTCGCGGGGGCCGGATCACCGGCCGGGATCAGTCCGATCGGCCACGCGGAATTCCACGTGAAATAACTCATGATCAACGAAACGACGACGATCAGCGCCGTTATGGGCCAGAAGCCTGGACCGAGGTTGGTTTTCGGCTTGACGATCCGCTGTGCCAAGAGCTCCTCACTCGTACGCGGCCGCCTGCGAGGCGGCGTCGACCCGCGGTGTTCTCCCCGAGGGCCGCTTCAACTTCCTACTATGCTGAACTCGGCTGTTCCGCGCGTTGACTTCTATCGGACGGTGCGTTCGGCTGCTTTCGGAAGGTCCGACCTCTGAGTCCCATCGACGAAACGCTGGACCAGCACGTCGATGTTCGTTAGTGCCGTCCCGGCGACGACCGCGTCGGCCCCGGCATCGAACGCCGCGCGCACGTCGTCGGGCGACGCGACGCCTCCCTCGCAGATCGCAAAGCGCCCGCTTGCGGCGGCGGCGCGAACGAGATCGAGCGCCGGCAGCGTCGTGCCGCGCGTCTCCTCGGTATACCCGCACAAGGTCGTCGCGACGATGTCCGCGTGCGCTTCGGCGGCGCGCCGGACGTCGTCTTCGGTCGCGCAGTCCGCCATCGCGAGAAGGCCGCGCTGGTGGATCGCGGTGACCGTCGCGGCGACGTCGCGCCCGTCGGGCCGCGTCCGTCCGGTGGCGTCGAAGGCGACGATCTCGGCGCCGGCGGCGACGACCTCCGCGATCTCGCGGTCACCGGCCGTGATGTACGGCGCGAACCCCTCGTAACGCCGCTTGACGATCCCGATCAGGGGCACCGAGACGGCGCGGCGCACGGCGCCGATCCGCGCCAGGCCTTCGACCCGCAGGCCGCGCGCGCCGTTCGCGACCGCCACCTGCGCCAGCAGTGCGATCGCCTCCGGGGTGTTGAGCGCGGAAGACGCTTCCGCTTGCACGGAGACGATCAGCCCGCCGCGCAAGCTCTCCAGGATCACTCGATGATCCGGTCGGGCGGCGAGAGGCCGGCGTCGCGGAATGCCATCAGCGCCGCGCCGACGGCGGGACCGTAACGCGGGGCCTCGACGATCGCGTTCGGAGCGAGGACCGCCAGCGCTTCCGCCGTGCGCGTGAGGAATGCTTCGTTCACGAACGAGCCGCCCGCGAACGCGACCCGGACGGCGCGCTCGCCCAGCGCCAGCCGCCGGATCGCCGTCGCGGCGAGCGCCGCCAGGGCCGACGCCGCGGCCGCCACGATCGCAGCGGCCTCCGGATCGCCGAGGCGGGCCGCGTCGTGCACGACTCGGGCGAACGACGCGAGCGCGGCGCGGGAGAGCCGGCCGAGCAGCGCGGCCGTCGCGAGCGAACGGAGGTCGGGCTGGTCGAAATAGGCCAGCGCGGCGTCGCCCAGCGGAATCCGCTCGCCGCGGTCGTCGGCGCGCATCGCGCACGCCAGCGCGTCGCGGCCGACCGCGTACGCGCTCCCCTCGTCGCCGAAGAGGAATCCCCAACCGCCGACGGTCACCGCGGCGCGCGCGCCGTCCTCACCGTAAGCGACCGATCCGGTCCCGCCGATCACGACCACCGCCGGACGCGATTGCAGGGCGCCGGCCAGCGCGACCGGCGCGTCGTGCACGAGCCGCGCGGCGCTGGCCGCGATCCGAAGCGGTGCACCGTCGAAGTGTTTATCGTATCCCGAGATCCCGGCCACGACCGCTTCCAGCCGCGTGGACGGCGGCAGGCCGGCGGCCGCCAGGGCCGCCGCCAGCGCCGCGGAGCAGGCGTCGGCGCACTTGGCCGAACCCGGCGGCTCGTCGACGTGATCGGCCGCGCCGCCGTAGCCGCGGCCGCGCACGACGCCGCGCTCGTCGATCACGACGGCCGTCGTCGATGACTGCCCGCCGTCGATCCCGGCGACGAACCTCACGCGAGCCGCTCGGCAAACGCGTCGGCCGCGCGTTCCCGCGCCGCCCGATCGCGCAGGCGCGGAACCTCGCCGATCGCTTCACGGTGATGGTAGAGTTCGTGCGCGATCGCGCGCTCCACCGCATCCTCCGCCGCGCGTTTGCTCACGCGAATCACCGGCCCGTCCGGATCGTACTCGGCGACGAGCGTCACGCTTGCCCAGTCGCCGAGGTCGGCGATCTCGACGCGAACGCCGTACGCTTCGGCCAGGGCGCGCGCGTCAGGCACGGGCGACGGCGGACCGGCGCAAGTCCACGCCGTCACGGATGAGCCGAGCGCGAAGCTGGTCGGGATCGAGCGCGCGCGGCGAAACCCCGGCCGCCGCCGAGAGCGCGGCGGCGGTCCCCGCAGCTTGACCGAGCGTCATCACAGTGGGCGTGAGCCGGGTCGAGGCGAGCGCCTCGTGCGTCGTCGAGATGCAGCGTCCCGCGACGAGCAGGTCGTCGACGCCGACCGGCACGAGGCACCGATACGGAATCTCGTACGACGCGCCCGCCGGCAGACGGTGCGTCGTCGTGCCGCTTCCGGATGGGTTGTGGATGTCGATCGGGTACGCGCTGCGCGCCACCGCGTCGTCGAACGTACGCGCGTGCAGCACGTCGTCCGCGGTGAGCGTGTACTCGCCCAGGATGCGTCGCGATTCGCGCACGCCGATCTGCGTAGCCGTCGCCGCTATGCGCGCGTTGGCGAAGCCCGGCACGTCGCTGCGGAAGAACGCGAAGAGCTGCATGACCTGCGCGCGCGCCTCGACTTCGGCGCGAGTAAGATCGTCCGGATCGAGCGGGTCGACGTCGACGACACGCGTCATGTTGACGGTCACCTCGTCGGCATACGGCGTCGCGAAGAACGACACCAGCTCGCGCGGGACCGCGACGGCGCCGCGCGCCCGCGCGGCGTCCCACAGCTCGTACAGGCCCGCCACGGCGGTGAGCGCGTCCGCCGTTCGTTCGTGCGTCTTGAGCGAGCTGCGCATTTGTTCCGGGCGTTGCCGCACGTAGTGCGAGAGGAGGTTCAGATCGACGTGGCTCAGCCTGAACATCAAGCTCGCCGGCTGTACGCGCCCGCGCGCGTCGCCTTGCTGCGTCGGCACGCCCGCGCTCGCCGCGACGTATGCGTCGGCCGTCGCGTCGATCGTCCGGCGCGCCTGGATCGTGCGCATGCCGCCGACCGTCGCGAAGCGCGACGACGCGACGCGTCCCTCGGCGACGGACGCGTCGAGAAACCAGGCGTGCAGCAGCAGCGCCACGCCGCTCTCGCGCATCATGTCGAACAGCAGCGCCTTGTGGATCTCCGGATCGAACGGCGTGATCGTCGGAACGTAGTCCGACGCGTCGTGCAGATGCCCGGGCGAACCGCCGAGCACGACGAGCCGCTCCACGATCTCCTGTGCGATGCCGCCGACGATCCGCTCCTCGCCGGAATGGAACGTCATCCACGGCCCGACCATCGACGCCGTCGCCGTGCCGCCCAGAAAGCCGTAGCGTTCGGCCAGCAGGACGCTCGCGCCGGTACGCGCGGCAGCGATCGCCGCGGCACATCCCGCGTTCCCTCCGCCCACGACGAGCACGTCGTATTCGCGCATAGCGGCCCTTTCGAGCGGCGGCGAGCCACGTCCGCCTGCTCGCGAAAGAGCGGCGATGCCGCCGGATCGAGCGACGTTTCTTGCCGCTGTGCTCGCGCCGCTCGGCTGGCGCGACCCCTTTACAACGATCGAGGCGCAGCATGGCGGGACGACGGGCTCGACGGCGCTGATGCTGCAATGGATGCGCGCGACGACGACCGGCACGTACGAAAACGTCGCAAACGACGTCGGCCTTCTGTATCCGCCATCCGGCCCGCCGATCGCGATCGCATGCTACACGATCGACGTGCACGGCGACGGCGGAAGCCGCGCAATCGCCGACGCGGCACAAGTCGCATCGCGAACGGTGTCATCGCGAGCTTGACGCGCGCCCTGTCATTGCAACCTTGTCGAGCCTTGTCATTGCGAGCTTGTCAAGCCTTGCCATTGCGAGCTTGTCGAGCAACCCTCGTTGTCGCGCTGAGCGCAGTCGAAGCACGACGCCGAGTCGTGATCGCCGAGATGCGGAGTCAGCCTTCGACTTCGCTCAGGCTGACGACGGGGGGTTGCTCGACAAGCTCGCAATGACGAGGGGACATACACGACAGCCCTTGTCATATATGGTCCACTACGCTGGGGGCATGGAACATTCGATCGGTGACGGAGCCTCGATCGCCGGAATCGCCCTCTCCGCGATCCCCGTCCGTGACCCGGCTGCGCAATCGGGTTCCGATGAGACGATGGGGACCCAGCTGTGGTTCATAGCCTTCGGGGACGATCCGGAAGGTCGCGCCTTCGTGGAATTGTCGCTGCGAGCTTGTCGAGCAAGCCTCGTTTCGCCCTGCGCGAACGGCGACGCCGAGTCGTGATCGCCGAGATGCGGAGTCCGGCCTTCGACTTCGCTGGAGGCTGACGACGAGGGTTGCTAGACGAGCTCGCAATGACGGGGGCATACATGACAGCGCTTGTCATATATGGTCCGCTACGCTGGAGGCATGGAACACTCGATAGGCGACGGCGCCTCGATCACCGGTATCGATCTCTCTGCGATCCTTGTCCGCGACCCGGCGGCGCAGGTTGGCTTCTATCGTGACGTGCTCGGCATCGCGCCGACGAAGGTGGACGATGGTGGTCGTGGCGCGGAGTTCACGTTGGCCGACGGGGCGACGTTCGGCGTGTGGAATCAGGGCGACGGGCCCGAGTCGGACGGAAAAGTCACCTTCTTCGCGGTCGCCGATGCCGGCGCGGCCGTCGAGGCAATACGGAAGCGGGGCGGGACGGTAGGTGAACTGATCGAGTCGCCCGTGTGCCGCATGGCGTTCGGTGCTGATCCCGACGATAACGGGTTCGTCATCCATCAGCGGACGGTTCGCGATGACGATGCGCGCGGCCACGCCGCGGCCGATCCGGCTTCGATCGTTGGACTCGACATCGCGAGCGTCTTCGTCAGCGATCCGGCGCGTTCGATTGCCTTCTATCGCGACGTGCTGGGCCTAACTCCGACGGAGATCGACTCGCAGGGCCGGGGCGCGGAATTCACGCTCCCCGATGGGGCTACGTTCGGCGTGTGGAAACCTGACTTGCCGCATGACAAGCTTCCGGGAAGCAGCGGGATGTTCGCGGTCACGAACGCGTACGCCGCGGTCGCACGTATCCGCGAACGCGGCGCGACGATCAGTGACCCAATGGAAACGCCCGTGTGCTTCATGGCGTTCGGTAACGATCCCGAGGGCCACGCGTACATGATCCATCAGCGCAAAACAACCGCCGCCGTCGCACGATCGGCCTGAGAGCACTCTACGAGCAGGCGCGCGATGACGGACGGAGCTACGCGCGTTTTGGGACGGTGAGGATGACGACGCGTTCGTCGTCGTCGACGCCGGCGAGTTCGTCGTGGACGAGGGCGGCGATCTGGGCCGCTTCCGCCATTCCGGCGAACTCGCCGATCCGCGAGCCGCGCAGCACGAAGACGTCGGGGAGCGCGCGGCCCACGTCGCCGAAGGTGGTGTCGTCGTCGATCGCGCGGGCCAGCGCTGCGGGCACGTCGCCGCAGCGCACGGTGCGCGCGTGGGCGCCCGGAAGGATCAAGCGCACGACGCCGCGCGCGTCGACGACGGCGCTTTCGCGCGGCGAGGCGAGGATCGCGAGAGCATCGGTCGCGGCGACGTTGCGGACGTCGCTCGGCGCGATGCGGAGGTGCGCCGCGGCGGCGGCCAGCCGCGTCTCGTCGCCGACGTCTATCGCCGACTGCGTCCCTTCGACGAGCGCGGTGGCGCCTGAAGCCGATGCGCGCACGCGATTGCGCGCCGTGTCGACTTCGATCACGACCTCGACGCGGTCGGGCGCCGCCCCGGACGCGACCGCGGCGTCGATCGCTTCGCGGCGGATCCGCGCGAGGTCGTCGGGCGTCGGGTCGACGATCGTTCGTTCGACGACTTCGCGGACGAGCGCGAGCGCGACGCCGAGCGGCGAGATCACCTGCGCGTCGCGCGCGATACGATGCGCGAATCCGAGGCGTTGCGCCGCGTACGGAACGAGCGCCGCCGCGCCGCCGCCGCCGCCGACCAAGACGACGGTCGTGCGATCGAGTCCATAGTCGGCGATCAGCTCGTCGATCGTCGCGCGCAGCCGTTCGGACGCCCGGTCGAGAATCGCCGCCGCGAGAGCGTCCGCGCTCATGCCGAGCGCCGCGCCGGCGATCTCGCAGGCGAGGCGTGCCGCGGCGGCGTCGCCGCGAGCGAACGCGTCGGACGGAACCGTCCCTGCGACGTTGGCCGCGCAGGTCGGCGTCACGGCGATGCGCGTGCCGTCCGCCGCGACCAGCGCGACGATCCCGCCGTCGAGGACCGCGCGTGACGTTCGCACGACGTCGTGATCGGTGAACGCCGCGTAGCGATAGCCGGCGATGTGCGCGGAGCGCGGTCCTATCTCGACGACGCGGCCGCCCGCGACGCGCGCCAGCGAACCGCCGGCGACGGCGATCGTGCGCACGTCCAGCGTGCGCAGCAGTGTGCGGTGCCCGCCGATGCGAGCTGGGCGCATCTGCGGCTGGCCTCGCCGGATCACCGAGACGTCCGCGCTCGTCCCGCCGACTTCGATGAAGATCCCGTCGGTGACGTTCTCGTGGAACAGCGCGCCGGCGATCCCTGCGGCCGGTCCGGAAAGCATGGTGAGGATCGGGCGACGCTCCACCTCGGCGACGTCCATCACGCCGCCGTCGCTGCGCATGATCATCAGCGGTGCGGGGATGCGCGCGTCGGCGACGGCGCGCGCCGTGACGCGCGACGTGCGCAGCATGCGCGGCAGGATCGCCGCGTTCAGCGCAGCCGTGCGCGTGCGAGCACGCAGGCCGTACTGCGTCGAGACCTCGGCGCCGCTCGTCGCGGCTAGGCCCCGCGCGCGCGCCTCGCCGACGAGCGCCGCTTCGCGCTGCGGACGATCGACCGAGAACGCCTCGCTCACCGCCAGCGCCTCCACGCCGGCGGCTGCCAGCGCGTCGAGTACCCCCGGATCGCGGCCATCGAACCACAGCGGTTCGAAGCGAATTCCTTCGGCGAGCGCGAACGGCGCGAAGCGCGCGAACGCGCGGCCGATCGGTCCGCCGAGCGTGACGACGCCGACGCGCGCAACGTCCCCTTCGAGGAGCGCGTTCGTCGCCTGCGTGGTCGAGTGCGCGATGAACGCGATCGCAGACGGGTCGATCGCGTGGTCGTCCAAGATCCGCGCCAGCCCCGCGACGATCCCCGCGGCAACACCGTCCGGATGGTCGTGCGTCGTCGGCACCTTCACGGACGCGATCATCGTGCGCGTCGCAGCGTCGACCGCAACGACGTCGGTGAACGTGCCGCCGACGTCGATGCCGATGCGAAGCTTGGGCGCGCTCAGCCGAGCAACTCTTCGACGGTAAGGACGAGCTCGGGGAAGCCGGGAAGATCGATCAATGCGCCACGTCCGTACTCGTGTACGACTCGATAACCGTCCGCGTGAGGATCACGATACGATGTGATCGTTCCTTCCCGAACGTTGACGATCCAGTACTCCGGAACGCGCGCGCGCTCGTACAACTTGAGTTTCGTCGTGCGATCGAGCGCCAACGACGAATCGGCGACTTCGACTAGAACGAAGATGTCGGCAACGCCCGGTTTTCCCGTTTCGTAATCGCGAGGATCGTATCGAAGGACTGCGACATCCGGCAGCGGCTCCGAGTCGCCGGCCAACACGATGGGCAATTGTGCCACGACGGTCGCGCGCCCAGCCGTTCGCTGCGCGAGCACACGGTGCATGCGCGAGACGAGAGACCAATGTCGCTCGCCCATCGGCGGCACGGCGATCAGCTGACCGTCGAGCAGTTCCACCTGCTCGTCCGGTCCGAAGATTCCGATTTCCCCCATGCGGTGGAACTCGCGAACGGAGAACGACCTTCGTAAGGACTCGAGCTGCATATCACTCATCGCACTCTCACATGGGATAATTGCCGGGACATTTCCGCTCGGTGAACATTAGCCGCCGTCTCCGCCGACGTCTCCGATGATGACGATGGTCTGCATCGCCAACGTCACGACTCCGTTGCGGGTGTGACGGGCGAAAAGGCCGTTGACCTCGTCGCGCAGCGCATCGGCGGCGGAGCCGGTCTTGGGGAGGTACGACGTGCTGAAGGTGCGTGCGGCGATCCCGGCAGCGTCGAGAACGTGTTCGTTGCGAAACGTCAGCCGGCGCGGCGTGTGCCACCCTTCGAATGCTTCGAACGCCGCTTGCGCTTCGAGGCGCCGCTTCTCCGTGTCGTCGGTCTGGTAGCGACGCACGAGAGCGCCGTACTCGGCGGTGAACGGATCGCCTTCGTCGCGCTCGTTGTACACGACCGCGCCGCGTCCGCCGGGCCGCAGGATGCGCACGAACTCGCGCAGCGCCTTCCGATGGTCGACCCAATGGAAGGCCTGAAACGCCGTGACCAGATCGACGCTGGCCTCGCTCAACCCGGTCCACTCGCCGGTCGCGGCTATCCACTCGACCAGCGGGTGCGGCTCGGCCGCCTCGCGCATCGCGGCGTTCGGTTCGATCGCCAGCACGCGCGCACCGCGCGCCGCGAGCAGCCGCGACGAAATTCCCGTTCCCGCACCGACGTCGGCCACGAGCACGTCGGCCGGATCGCCCAACCCCTCGAACAGCGCGTCGATCGCGGCGTCGGGATACGACGGTCGCCCGACGACGTAGTCGGCGGCGCGATCGGCGAAACGTCCGGTCGGATTCATTTGAGGGCCGCCGCCAGTTCATCGTACAGGTACGTCATCGTCTCGATGCCGCCGAAGAACTGGCTTAGGTCGAACTTTTCATTGGGCGCGTGAATCGAATCGTCGGGCAGCCCGACGCCGATCAGCACTTGCGGCAAGTGCAGGATGCGGTCGAACGACGAGACAGGCCCGATGGTCCCGCCGGTACCGATGAAGACCGGCGGCTTGCCGAAGCCGAGCTCCATCGCGCGCGCGGCCGCCGCGACTGCAGGATGGTCGCGCGAGGTCTCGACCGCGCGCACGTCGTGGTGATCCGACACCTCGACCGTCACGCTTTTCGGCGCGATGCGTTTGAGGAACGTCGTGACGGCCGCTTTGACCTGCGTCGGATCCTGATGCGGCACCAGACGCGCGGTCAGCTTCGCCTTCGCGAAGGACGGGATGATCGTCTTCGAGCCCGCGCCTTGATAACCGCCGTACATGCCGTTGATCTCGAGCGTCGGCCGCATCCACATCCGTTCGAGCGGCAGCCGTGCGCTCTCGCCGTCGAGTTCAGGGACACCGAGTCCGTGCGCTTCCTTCGCGGGATCGAACGGGAGTGCGGCGATCTCCGCGCGTTCTTGCGCCGAGAGCTCGCGCACGCCGTCGTAGAAGCCGGGTACCGCGACGCGCCCGTGTGCATCCTTGAGCGCGGCGAGCATCTGCGCGAGCGCCTCGAGCGGGTTCTTGACGATCCCGCCATAGTAGCCGGAGTGCAGGTCGGCCGTCGGACCGTGCACCGTGACTTCCCAGCCGACCATGCCGCGCAGCGACGTCGTCAGCGACGGAACATCCTCCGCGAACACGGCGGTATCGGAGACGACGACGACGTCGCAGCGCAGCCGCTCCTTCTCGCGCGCGAGGAACGGCTCGAAGTTCACCGAGCCGACTTCCTCTTCGCCTTCGATCACGACCTTGACGTTGATCGGCAGCTTTCCGTTCACGCGCAGGTGCGCTTCGAGCGCGGCCAGATGCATCAGGCATTGGCCCTTGTCGTCAACGGCGCCGCGGCCGTAAATCTTTCCGTCGCGCACCTCGGCGTCGAACGGCGGCGATGTCCACAGCTCCAGCGGATCGTCGGGCTGCACGTCGTGGTGCCCGTAGATCAGGATGGTCGGCGCACCCGGCGCGCCGAGCCAGGAGCCGTAGGCGACCGGATGGCCGCCGGTCTCGAGGACTTCCGCTTCGGTCAGGCCGGCGGCGCGCATCCGCGCGACCGCGTGTTCGGCGGAGCGCCGCACGTCGGCCGCGTGCTCCGGCTGCGCGGAGATCGAGGGGACGGCGATCCACGCCTTGAGTTCCTCGACATAGCGATCGCGGTTGGCGCGAACGTGATCGATGAGGGCGTCGGCGTGGGGGGCGAGCATAGCCCGTCCCTTCGCCACGCCTCGCGCGAATTCTCCGCTAGCCGCGTCCCCGAGGCGCGAACGTGGGGAGATCGCGCTGCTGCACGGCGGCGCTTTCGTCTGCGTGCCGGCGCGGGGCTGCGCTCGCGTCGATGTCGGCCTCGCGCGGCTCATCGAGGTCGACGCGGATGCGCAGGCGCCAAGCGCCGAGCACGAGGGAGAAGTGGGTCGCCAGAATCGTCATCTCACGCCTCCCGCGTCGACCAGAGCCGAACGCTTGCAAAAATCGCCGCGACTCCGACCAGCCAGGTCACTGCCGTGCGCCATTCGACGGACATGGGAATCCGAGTCGCGAGGTGGTCCACGTTAGCAGTATTGACTCCGCCGAAGTACGCGAGCGGGTTGAGGTAGTTGAGCGCGACGATCAGCGCGTGAAGGAGCGTGGGAAACGGCGCGGCTATGAGGCCGCCGACCACCAGGAAAACGACCCAGCTCAGGCCGGCCAGCATCGATCCGCGACCCGGCAGGCGCGCAGCGACAGCGGACACCAAGCCGTACCACATCACGGCGGCCCCGAGCCCGAGCAGCGTCACCAACACCGTCGTGGAGTCGTAGACGGCGTACTTAAGCAGGCCGAGGATAGCCAAGACGAGATAGCAGGCGGCCAAGGTGAAGAGGAAGCCGAGTACGATCGTCACCAGATCGATCGCGACGTATTGCCAAGCGATCGTGTCGCGCCGCGTCGGCCGGGTCCAAATCATCGGCGTGGTCGCCGCTTCAGCGTTTAGTCCAGGGATCATAAACGTCCCTACGATTATTGCCCCGAAAATGCAGCCCGCGAAGATCCCGCTCGAAGGAATCGTCATGCCGCCGACGTGGCGGATGTCGGCGCGGCCGGCGAAGATACTCAGCGCAACCAAGGCCACGATCACCAGCAGCGCAATTCCATACCTGATGAGGACGCGCCGTGCGCGCATCGTTTCCACATAGTACATTAGAGCGTTCCTCCGTCATCGACGGCATCGAGGAAGAGGTCTTCGAGGGAGGTGTCGAGCACGCGTACGCCCGCGGCGCCGAGCGCCCCGAAGCGCGCGGCGACCGCGTCGGCCTTTCCGTTCGCATGCGCGCGCACGCTGGTGCCGATCTGTTCGATCCGCATCTCCGCGGCGAGGCCGCCAAGATCGGGTACCGATCCGATGAACGTCGCCTCGACGACGCGCGAGGCTTCGCGCAGTGCGTCGAGCTCGCCGGCGACCACGATCTTGCCGTCCCGCATGATCGCGACCCGATCCGCGGCGCGATCGATCTGCCCGATCTGATGCGACGAGAGCAGGATCGTCGCACCGCTCGTCGCCGCGTCGATCAAAAGGTCGAGCACGACCCGCTGCATCACCGGATCCAGGCCGCTGGCCGGCTCATCGAGGATCAGCACGGTCGGGCGCGTCGAGAGCGCGACGATCAGCGAGAGCGCAGTTTGCTGGCCCTTGGAGAGCCGGCCGGCCTTCTTGCGGCCGTCAAGACGAAACGTCGCGAGCAGTTCCCGAGCGAACGCATCGTCGTACGCGGGCTGCGAACGGCGCACGATCTCGAGGTGCTGCTGCACCGTCAGCCATAGGTACAGCGCCGGACGTTCCGGCACGTAGCCGAGCTTTGCGAACGTTTCCGGCGCGAGCGGCGCACCGTTGAAGCGCACCTCGCCCGCGTCGGGTTTCGCGAAGCCGAGCAGACATTTGAACGTCGTGGTCTTGCCCGCTCCGTTGCGCCCGAGCAATCCGCAGACCGAACCGGTCGGAAC
>JAQBPM010000445.1 GCA_028287525.1 Vulcanimicrobiota bacterium
TCCAACGTCTCTCGAGCGGTCTGAGGATCAACACGGCGGCGGATGACCCATCGGGTCTGGCGATCGCCGAATCGCTCCAAGCGCAGGTCAACGGTTTCGACCAAGGCGCGCGCAACGTCCAAGACGCAACGAACGCGGCGCAAGTCGCCGAAGGCGCGCTCTCGACGACGACCGACATCCTGCAGCGCATCCGTACCCTCGGTGTCGAGGGCGCCTCGGACATCACGTCCAGCGCGGACCGCGCGAACCTGCAGGCTGAGGTGCAGCAGCTTCTGCTCGAAGTCAACCGCATCTCGCAGAACACGAACTTCAACGGTCAGGCCCTGCTCGACGGCTCGCACGCGGGCTTCCAGCAGCAGGTCGATGCGACCGCCGTCGTCACGGCGAACTCCGACCTCGCGGCCGGCGGCCAGTTGGTCACGGCATCGGGCGTTTCGCTCACGGTGAACAATACTTCAATCGTGGACGGCACGATCGAAGTACAGGTCGCGCAGCTGACCTCGACCCAACAGGGTCTGGTCATCTCGTTCCTGTCGAGCGCGTCGAGCACCGGACAGGTCGTCTCGACGATCACGATCCAGGGCGGCGTTTCGGCCGCGGCGTTCGTGGTCGACGGCGTTACGCTCGCTTTCGGCGGCGCGGGAACGCTCGACGTCGGCGTCACGTCGTACGTCAAGGTTGCTCAGTACGTGTCGGCGGCTTCGAACCCGACCGCTCCTGCGTTCAACTTCCAGTCGGGCGCCGCTGAAGGCGCGACCATCCAGGTCGGCTTCATCAGCACTTCGACGAACTACCTGCGCATCGCGAACGTCAACCTGGTCGGCAACGGCGCATTCGGCTCGCTCGCTTCGGAAGACGCGATCGGTCAGATCGACAACGCCCTGCAGACCGTCCTGGCGCAGCGCGCTTCGCTCGGTGCGACGATCGTGCGCCTCCAAGAAGACCTCAACAACGACAACGTTGCGTCGGTCAACCTCAAGGCTTCCGAGTCGGCGATCCGCGATCTCAACGTCGGTGCGGAAACGACCCAGTACACGAAGCTCCAGATCCTGGTGCAGGTCGGTACGTCGGTTCTCGCCCAGTCGAACCAGAACGCGCAGTCGGTCATCAGCCTCTTCCGCTAGTCCTAGCGGAAAATGGAGAGAGCTCGCTTCGGCGGGCTCTCTTTTTTTTTGCGCTCTCGTCCGATACCTGAACGGAGAAGAAGAGGTAAGCCGCGTGCCCTTAGAGATCGTTGACGACTACCGCGACAGCGCGTTCGCGCGTGCCCAGACCGGCCTTTTGTTCAACTTGCCGGCGCCTCCGCCCGAGCGCGACCAGCTGCCGGCCGGCATCAGCCTGTGCATGATCGTGAAGAACGAAGAGCGCTTCCTTGCGGAGTGCCTCGAGAGCGTCCGCGGCGTCGTCGACGAAATCTGCTTGGTCGACACCGGTTCCACGGACCGTACGATCGAGATTGCGCGCAAGTTCGGCGCCGTCGTCATCGACCGCCCGTGGCGTGACGACTTCAGTTGGGCGCGGAACGAGTCCCTGAACCTCGCGACGCGCCGCTGGACGCTCGTCCTCGACGCCGACGAAGAGGTTGCCCCAGAATCTCTCGCGCTGCTGCGCGCGCTGCGCGAGACGCCGGCCGACCTGACCGCGGTTTACCTGCAGATTCGCAACCTCGTCGACGACGAGTCCGGGATGGGCTCGACGATGAGCCACATCCTGCCGCGCATCTTCCCGACCACGCCGCGGATCCGCTACAGAAACGTCATCCACGAAAACGTCGTGCTGGACGGTAACACGCATTTGCCGGCAATCGTCTCCCCCATCCTCGTCCTGCACAAGGGCTACACGAAAGCAGTTCTCGACGGACGCGGGAAAAACGATCGCAACAAACCCTTGCTCGAGCGCGCGATCCGCGAGGCCTCCGGCGACGCGTTCTCGTGGTTCAACTTCGGGGTATCGGCGATCGTCGCCGGCGACATCGACGCCGGCATCGATGCGCTCGAGCGGATGTTCGCGATGGATGGTCCGGCGCGCGCGTTCTACGCCATGGGCTACGTAATGCTCGCGACAGCGTACGGCGAAGGACGCCACGACCTCGAGAAGGGCATTGCGCTGCTCGACGAGGGTCTTGAAGGGTCGCCCGGGCATCCGAACATCCTCTTCACGAAGGGCTATTTTCTTTCGCTCCTCGACCGCTACGACGAAGCGCGAGAATGGTACGAGAAGGCCATTGCGAGCCGCGGCGACGCGCGCCTCTACTTCCTGGTCGACGACGAGATCGCGATCTGGAAAGCGCCCCTGAACATCGCGGCGACGTATGCGAAGCAAGGCCGCGATGCCGACGCGCTGCTGTGGTACGAACGCGCCCTCGCGAACAAGCCGGAATCGGCGCTGTTACGCGCCCTCGCGGCGCGCGCGTATGAGCGTGCGGGTCGTGTCTACGATGCGGAGCGGATGTTTCGGGAGGCTGCCGAGCTCGATGGCAACGGCGGATTCATCGCGTACGTCAACTATTTGATGCGCCGCCGGCGTTTCCACGAAGCCTTCGAACAGGTCGAGCGACGCCGCGAATCGATCGACGATCGCACCTACGGGACGTTGCTGCTCTCCGCGGCGGTCGCGACGCGCGAGGAAAAGCTCGGCGATGCCGAAGGTTACGCCGTGCGTGCCCTGGAGCTCGCGAGCGGCGACGGCCTCGCGCTCGGATTCCTCGACGATCTCTACGCGGCGCGCAGCGCGACGCAGAAGCGCGCCGACCTGCGCGCCCGCGAACTCACCGCGCCGCTGTTGCGGCCCGCCGACTTCGCACGCCGCTCGCATCGGCTGCTCGAGGAGCAGCGGTACGAGGACGCCCTGTCCGCCGCGCGCGCGGGACTCGCACTTACCCCCGAGGACGGCGTGCTGCTCTATAATGCGGCGCTTTCTGCCGCACGGGTCGGGCAGGACGCCGACGCGATCGAACACTTGAGCGGGATCTCGCCGAAGGATACGCACGCGACCGTTGGCCTCGCGTTGCGTGCGGAGATCGAGCGCCGCTCCGGCGACCTCGACGCTGCCGTCGCGACGCTCGTGCGCGCCAGCGCGCTGGAAGATCGCAACGTAGAGGCGCTGCGCGGTGCGAGCCTCGGGTTGGCAAGCGCGTTGCTGGCAGCGGGCCGGATCGAAGACGCCGGGAAGCTCGCCGCGCTCGCCCTCGCCTGACGCGTGCGCTTCACCGTCCTGGCCGCTCCGGGCAGCGAACCCGGCGAGGCTGGTTTGCGCGCGAGCCGCGTCGCAGCGTTTTCCGGCAGCGTCGCGCTTGCGGCAGCGGCCCGAGCGACGGAGGATCCGTATCTTCTGATCCTGGGCCCGGGGGCGCGTCCGCTGGCGGGTGCGTTGGCGGGCATCACCGCCGCGGTGACACCGCAGACGGGCGTTCTCGGAGGCGCGATGCACGCCGGTGCGACCCGCTTCTTCGGCTGGATGCTCGCGCCTTCGCCCTGCAGTCCGATCCCATTCGAGCTCTCGACGGTCAGTGCGCCAATCGGCGAAGCGGGCGCCGACGCGTTGGTGCGCGGCCCGATCGACGCGGTTTCGCCGTTCATGCTGCTGGCGGCACGCGAGCTCCTTATCGACCCGCTGCCGGACGATGCTGCCGCAGCCTCGGTCGAATTGTGCGCGCGGGCGCGGGCCGCGGGCCGCTCGGTCGTCTGCCGGTCCTCGTTTGCCTGCACTGCGCCGCCGCTCGACACCGACGATCGCGGCCGGGCGAGCGCGCTGCGTGCGCTGGCGGAACGGCGTCCCGAACTCGTCGGCGTGCACCGGCTGCCGAGCGGAGCGCGCCGGGTGACTGTCGAGCGCGAGCTGCGGCTCGACGGCGGACGGCGCGTGCGCGCGCGCGTCGCGCGTCCGCCGCTGACGATCATGACGCACGGCGCGGATGCCGCGAATGCCGCGCGGCGCGCGCGCGAGCGTTTTCCCAGCGCGCGCGTAACCGCCGTCGAGCATGGCGCAGCCGCAGCGCTGCGGGCGGAGATGCGCCGGCGCGGCGATCGCTACGTGCTGGTCGCCGACGCTGCCGGACTGCCCGACGTCACCACACTCGAGACGCTGGTCGATCAGCTGGAGTCGTCTCTTTTCGTCGCGCTGGCGGCACCGAGCGCGCAAGCGCTGCGCGGAGGATGCGCGCTCGTCGCGATCGGCCGGTTTCCGCAGCACGTCGAAGCGGGCGGCGACACCATTGACGCGGCGCTTGATGCGTTGTGCACGGCGGCGCACGCGTTGCGCCGCGGCGTGCGCGCACCCGGCAACCTGCGGCCCGTACCCGCGAATACCGCGGCCCCGCGGGCAACGATCGTGTTCCTGGCGTCGTCGTTGCCGGAGGTTTCGCGTCTGAGTCTGGACGCGGCGGTGGCAGCGCTCCAGCCCGGCGACGATATTGCCGCGGTATGCGGCGCGACGGCCGAGACTTTGCGCCGCGTTCTCGCGGCGTATCCGCAGGTCCGAGTGGAGACGGACGCTGTCGATCCGTTTTTGACCGACGGCGCGAATCGTGCGCTCGCGAGCGCTGCGGGCGACGTCGTTGTGCTGCTCGCCGACGACGTGATGATCCCGACCGGAACGCTCGAGCGGCTGCGCGATGCGTTCGTTCGGATCCCCTCGCTCGGCGCGGCATTTCCGACGGTTCCGGGCGCGGCCGGCGGCGAAGGCGTCCAAGATGTCGAGTATGCCGACGTCGGCGCCATGCAGGGAGTGGCGCAACGGCGCGCGCAGGCCCGCGCCCGCGAAGTCGAACCGATCGCGATCGGTGTGACGCCGGTGCTCGCGCTATCCCGTGCGGCGCTCAATGCCGTCGGCGGCGTCAATCCGGCTTACGGGCCGACGCGCATCGGGATCGCGGAGCTGGTCGGCCGCTTGCGCGCTGCGGGATACGGTGTCGTTCGCTGCGACGACGCGCTCGCTCATCGCTTCGACGCGGCGCTCTCGCGGAATCCCGCGTCCGCCGCGGATGCCACGCAGCCGCTCCCCGTTGCCCCCGACGCCGCGGAGGTGGCCCGCGGCTTCGATCCTGCCGCGCGGGTACCGTTCGAGCGCGCGGTCGCCGCGTCCGTTGCGGTCACGGCCGTACACGTCGTCGCGCTGGCTGTCGCGGGGCCGGCGGAGCTCGAGCGCGCGGCCGTGTTTTTGACCGCCGCCGCGAAAACGTACGATGCGCGCTCACCGGTGCGAATCAGCCTGCTGCTCGACGGAACCGTCGGCGCGGCGGAGGCGGTCGCCCGAATCCGTCCGATCCTCGCGGCCGGCGGCTCGATCGACGAGAGCGTCTCCGTCCGGATCGAGCGGGTCGCCGACCTAGCCGCCTGGCGCGGCGCGCTGGCTCCGGAACTCTCCGTGCGGGTCGCCGTCGGTCACGAGCGTCCCGCTCTGGCCGACGTGCCGCGTCTCTCCGTCTACGCCCTCAGCGACCTCCGCGAATCGGCCGAGCGATGAGGCTGCACCGTACCCACGAGCTGCTCGCACCGTGGAGCACCGGGACGCCCGTTCTCGATGCCGACCGGCTGGCGGCGGTTCGCATCGAGCCGGTCCTGCGTCAGCGCCGGCCCGCGCTCGTGCTGGATCTCTATCTCGCCGGGGAGGACGGCGACACGATCGTCCCACAGGTGCTGGTCGACCCCGCTGTCGCGATCGAACGCGACCGCGACCCGCTGATCTTTCCGTTCGGCACGCCGGGCGACGACGAGTTCGCGCTCGCCCTCGCGGCGCGCATTCTGCCGCATCTCGAAGGGCTGGTCTTGGGGGTCGAGCGCGTTCGGGAGCACGTGCTCGAGCTCGCGCCTGCTCCGCGCTTCATGGCGGCACGCGGTGCAGGGTGCTTCGGCGCGGCGCCGCTGCGCGATGCGCTGCTGCGCCTGGCGCCGTATCAATTCGCGCGCCGGTTCGCGCGCGGACGGACGGTGCGGCTGGATGCCCCGGATGCGGTCGGAGGCTGGGCGCTGCTGCGCTCGACCGGGACGGTCGGCATTGCCGAAAACCGTCGTGATGGCGCCGCTTTGGCGTGGTACGGCGAAGCGCCGCCGGCGCCGGAGCGGGCCGAGTTGGCGCTGATCGCTGCGGACGGCGATCCCGGCGAGGCGCTGATCGTGGTGCGGCTCGACGCGTCTGGGGACGGAGGTCAAGTCGTCGTCGATCCGCTCCCGCTAGACGTCGGGATCGTCTTCGACCCGGCCGAAGGGCCGGTGCGCCGGTGGTTTACGGTCGAGCGTGCGGTGGAACCCGTGCCGCGCGACCTGCCGAACTTTCCGTTGGCCGCCCCAGGCGGATCGACCGGCCGTATCGTCGTCGTCCTCGGTCGCGGCGACGGGGTCGCGCGGCCGGGCGCGGATACGGACGAGGCTCGCGCGCTCGTCGCCGCGCTGTGCGCCGAGGGGTTCGAAGCCGTTCTCGCCGAGGATTCCGGCGACACGGCCGGAGCCGACCTGGTGCACCTGGTGGGGACTCGCGACGGCCGCCGGGCGCGTGCGGTCGTCGAGGCCGCCCGGAAAGCTCGCGTAGTGGTAGCGGTCCACGCTCACGACGACGATGCCGCCGCCGGCGGCTGGTGGGGTGCGGCGGTGACCCGTCAGTGCTTCGAGCACGGGAGCGAGGAGCGCGACGTTGCGGCCTATCTCGGACTGCTGTCGCAGCGGGCCGTCGTCCTCGGCTCGGCACGCGGTGACGTGCCGTACGCGCCGCACGACGCAGCTCCGGTCGATGCTGACGCTGCACTGCGCGACGCCTCCATCGTTTTCGCCGCGAGCGAGGAGGAAGCCGAGACGATTCGCCGCCGGACGGGTCGGCGCGGCCCGCTGGTGGTCGTGCCGCCGTTGGCCGATACCGTAGCGCCGGGTGCGGTCGGTGCCCTTGTTGGCCGCGATCCGTTCATTCTGGTTCATGCGCCGATCGGGCCGCTCGGCAACCAGTTGGCCGTGGCGCGCGCGGCTGCGACGGCGAAGACCCCGCTCGTTCTCGCCGGCCCTATCGTCGACGCGTCGTATCTGGAACGGATTCGGGAGTTCGGGGGACCGCAATTGACGGTGCTCGCGGGAGAGCCAAGCCCGGCGCTAGCAGCCGGGCTGCGGCGCGCCGCCGGCGTGGTCGTCGATGCGGCCTGGCTCGGCGAGGGCGCCTCCCGCTTGGCAGCATCCGCACTGGTCGGGACCGTCCTGGTGGTCGCCGACGGGCGGCCGTTCGACGCGCCCGGCGTCGCCGTGCGGCGCTTCGATCCGGCGGACGTGGCGGCGTTGACCCGGGCCATCGGCGAGGCGTGGGACGACGCCCTGCGTTCGACCCATCGTCCGGCAGCCGAGACGGTCGCCGCCCTGGCCCCGAGCGCTGCGGTTCGCGCCGTCGTCCGGGGCTATGCCGAGGCCGCAGCCGCGACCCCGGTCACCTAATACCAGCGCTCGGCACGACCGATATCAGTGTAGGAGGATCTCGACGAACATGGACGTTCAAGCCATCGATTCG
>JAQBPM010000468.1 GCA_028287525.1 Vulcanimicrobiota bacterium
GCGAAGGTGCCGCTGCCGTCGGCATTCTCTTGAATGTTGCCGACGCCGGTGTAGCCGGGTGCGCTGTAGTTCGGCGGATACGTCGTCTTCTCGTTGTACGATCCGTCGCCGTTGACGGTGCGCACGACCGTCACGGCGGAGCCCGTCGCGTCGCCCGCGATCGCCTCGTCGATCGTCGCGGCGGGGCCGTTCGCCCATTGCGCGCCGGCGCTTTCGGGGAGCTGATCGAGCACCGCGGCAGGTCCGAGCAAGGTTGATATCGTGTCGCCGGCTTCGTCCGCGTACTGCGATCCGTAGTCGAGCAGCTGCGACGTCGCGCCGGTCGCCACGAGCGCTTCGTACGTGTCCGTCGTCGCGGTCGTGCTCTTCAGGCCGCTCGCGAGCGCGTCCGTCTCGACGCTGTGCAGTCCGGTCAGGCCGCTCGCGCCGTTGAAGGTCTGGCTCGCGTGCACCGTGACGGTTTGGGTGACGTTGACGGTCGTCGTCGCGATCGGCGCGGGGGACGGCGAGCCCGGCGCCACGACTTCCGGAAAGGTCTGGTACGCTTGCTGCAGCTGACCGGAATAAACGAACGTATCGCCCTGCGTGCGCGGATATGGTGAGGGCACCGGCGTCGGCGACGCTGCGGGTGACGAGGTCGTGGCGCTGGACGGCACGCCTGCGTTGCCCGCGATGGGTGTCACGGTGCTGCCGCCGCCCCCTCCACATGCACATAGGAGGCAACAGGAACTAAGGGCAATTGCGAAAGCCCGAACGTCCATACGGCAATATCCTCCGCGACAGGTTCGACGCGCCGTATTCGTTTCGCGCGTTCAGAGGATGATAGCGACCCACCGTAAACCGATCGTAAACGGCTCCTACATCAGCGCCCCCGCATCGCCCGCGCTTCGTTTGCGTTTGCTCGGAGGGTACGACGTGCTCGTCGACGGAACGTCGATAGGCGCGCCGCCGACGTTGAAAAGCCGGTCCCTGCTGGCGTATCTCGCCTTGCGACGGGGTGAACGCGTGCGCCGCGAGCACTTGACGGCGGAGTTCTGGCCCGAAGCGGAACCGACGAACGCGCGCAACAACCTCAAGACGGCGCTCTCGGCGATCCGCAAGCTCTTTCGCGACGGTGGAACCGATCCCGACGGCGTGTTGACCGCCGAACGTGACGCGGTGCGCTGGATCAGCCCCGTGTCGATCGACGCGCGCGAGGTCGAGCGCTGTTCAACGGACCTCGAGACGGAGCGCGGCCGGGTGATCGCGCTCTACGGCGGCGTGCTGATGCCGGGCGACTACAACGCCTGGGCCGTCGAGCTGCGCGACCGCCTCGCCGCGCGTTTTGAAGACATGCTGCGCGGCGAGCTCGCGGCTCATCCTTCGGTGGAACTCGCCGAGCGCGTCCTGCTCCTCGATCCTTTTTGCGACGACGCGTACCTCGTGCTCATTGAAGCCGCCCTCGACGCGCGCAACGAGCGCGAAGCGCTCGCCGTGTTCAGGCGTTATGCCGGTGCGCTGGCCGAGGTCGGAAGCGCGCCGAGCGCCATGCTCGCACGGCGGCTCGGCGTGAACGTTCGCGGCGGAACGCCGATCGAGCTCGGCTTCTTCGGCCGAGCGAGCGAACTCGCGGAGGTGCGCGAGTGGCTCGCCGCGCCCTCGGCGCCCCGCGCGCTCATCGTGAGCGGCATCGCCGGCATCGGCAAATCCTCGCTCGTCACGGAGGCGCTCCGCGGCGGCTCCGCGGCGTCGCAAGCCGTCGTCGTCGTCGATGCGGCGACGCTCGATCCGCTCGCACTTCCGAGCGATGCGCGCGTCATCGTGTGCGCGCGCCCCGAAGGGGTCGCCGATGCACGCGCCGTCCTGGCCGACGCGGCGGAGATTCGGCTCGGCGCGTTGACGCGGGACGAGGTTGCGCTCGCGCCGTCGTGGGGCTCCGCCGTCCGCGACGCGAGGGGAACCGCGGAATCGCTGTGGGCGGCCTCGCTCGGACATCCGCTCCTCGTCAACGCGGAGCTGACGCGCCGTGCCCGAATCGGCGCGCAGGCGTCGACCTCGATCCCGAGATTCGAGCGCGACGTCGAGGGGCGCTTCGAAGAGCAGCTGCACGCTGCCGGTGAGGACGCGGTCGCCGTCGCCGAACTGCTGGCGCTCGAGCCGCAGCTCGACGCGGACGATCTGGTGGCGCTGCTCGATTGGAGTTTGGAACGCGTCGGCGAGGCGCGCGACCGGCTGGCCGCGTTCGGCATCGCCGGCCGGGAGAGCCCGGCGCGATTCGCGTTCCCGCTCTTCGCCGAGGTCGCGGCGCGCCGCTTCGGGAACGGCCGCCGTCACCAAACCATCGCCCGCATCACCGAGCGCCTGATGCTGCACGAGCAGCCCAGCGCGAGGCTCCAGCTCGCGAAGCACTACGCGACGTTGGGCCGCGCGCGCGACGCGGCCGCCGCGGCGCTCGAAGCGGGACGCGCGTTCGTCACGTTCGCTGCGTGGAACAACGCTCGCGCCGCGTTCGACGAGGGCGTCGCGCTGCTCGAAGGGCTCGCGACCTCGCCCGGGGCGACGGCGCTGCTGCGGGAGCTCTATCTTGCGCGGGGCGAAGTGCTGTACCACATCGGGGCCTTCGCGGCGGCGCTGCGCTCAATCGACTCGGCGCTCGACCTTCGCGAGCGCGACCCGGATCGCGATGCCGCGATGCGCGCCAGCGCGCTCGTCACCGCCGGGTACGCGTTCTCACGTCTGAATCAGACAGGCCCGGCGTGGCTGGCGGCGCGTCAAGCCGAAGACGAGAGCCGGCGCGCCGGCGTTCTCGCGACCGAACTGGAAGCGACCAGTTTGGTGGCGCGCCTGCTTTGCGGCGCGATGCGATATGAGGACGCGGTCGCGTGCGCGAGCGCCGGCTACGAGCGCGCGATCGCCGCCGGCGCGTGGACGACCGCCTCGACGCTCGCGCAACGCGTCGCCGAAGCGCTGCGGCGGCTCTTGCGCTTCGAGGAATGTTATCACTGGACGCGTCGCCAGCTCGACGCCGCCGTCCTCGCCGGGCCCGACGTCGAAGCGCTCGCACACTACTACATGGGCGCGATCGCGTATGCGGTCAACCGTTTCGACACCTCCCTGCACCACAGCCGTGAAGGCCTTCGCCTCTCAGACTCGATCCGGCGCCGGCACACGCTGCCGTCGTTCCCGCTCGGCCACACGGAATGGAGCTTGCACCAGGCCCTCGCGCACCTCCACGTCTCGCGCGGCGAAATCGGCGACGGCTTGGCGGAGTGCGAATGGCTGGTGCGCTCGCCGTGGGTCTTCAACACGCCCGGATGCTCCGCGATGACGCTCGCGACGGTCGTCGACGTCCGCCTGGCGTCGAACACCGAAGACGATCGCCGCGCGGCGATCGCGCTCGCCGAGCGCATTCCCCCGGTGTCCGCCGACAATCCCGCGGCGTTCCTCGACGTGCAGACGCGCGCGCGAATCGCCGCGATCAACGGACCGCGCGCGCGTGCCGTCGAGCTGTTCCATGATGCGTACGCCGCGATCGTGCGCGCGGAGCCGCTCGTCCCCGACCAGATCCACATCTCGTACGAAAAGGTCGCGCACGCCGCGCGCGGGATCGACGACCTGCTGGCCGCCCGCGCCGCCGAGGCCGGACGACGTCATCGCCAGCGCGTAATCGAGGCAGCCGGCGCGCTCTGGGGCACAGGCTCAGGTTCGTAGGACGACGTGGCTGCCGCCGCTCGGACGGCGGGAGGCCGGGCAAGCCGTGGGTGACCTCACCAGGTGAAAAGTCCGCCGTGTCGGGAACATCCGGCCCCTGACGGCGGTGCGCCTTGCGGGTATAGTGACCGCATGAGCCGAGCATTCATGAAGGAACGCGAGGACGCTCCCGATCCCGTCATCCTCCCCGATCGGGTCGGCCCGGCGCCGATCACCCCTGCGGGTTTGGTCGC
>JAQBPM010000013.1 GCA_028287525.1 Vulcanimicrobiota bacterium
AAGCGCGCCGTGCGGTCGTAGGGTCGGAAGTACGCTACGGGAGTCCGAGAGTGCCGGACTGAGAGGACGGTGGCAGACCGTCGACCGTTACCACCTGATCCGGGTCATACCGGCGAAGAGGAGTGCATATAATGGCGACCATGGTTCCGCCGACCAACGACGTTCTTTCCCGCGACCCGTTCCCGGCGTCCGCGAAGATTTACGTCGAAGGGAGCGACCCCTCGATCCGCGTGCCGTTCCGCGCGATCACGCTGAGCGACGGCGAGATACACACGGTGCCGGACACGTCGGGGCCGTTCACCGATCCCGACGTCGGCATCGACGTGCGTTCCGGCATCGCGCCGATCCGCGAACCGTGGATCGTGCGCCGCAACGATACGGAGACGCTCAAGAAAGCGTCGTCGGTCTATCGCCTCGGGCGCGAAGCGATGCCGGAACTCGACGACATTCGCTTCCCCGGCAGCACCACGATCCGCCGTGCCCGCTCCGGCGCCAACGTCTCGCAGATGCACTACGCGCGGCGCGGGGAGATCACGCCGGAAATGGAGTTCGTCGCGCTGCGCGAGGGACTCTCGGCGGAATCCGTTCGCTCGGAGGTCGCGCGCGGCCGCGCGGTGATTCCGGCGAACGTCAACCACCTCGAGCTCGAACCGACGATCATCGGGCGCAACTTCCTGGTGAAGATCAACGCCAACATCGGCAACTCCGCAATCGGCTCGTCGATCGAAGAAGAGGTTGAGAAGATGGTTTGGGCGAGCCGCTGGGGCGCCGATACCGTCATGGATCTCTCCACCGGCAAGAACATCCACGAGACGCGCGAGTGGATCGTGCGGAACGCGCCGGTGCCGATCGGAACGGTGCCGATCTATCAGGCGCTCGAGAAGGTCGGCGGCAAGGCCGAGGAGCTGACCTGGGAGATCTACCGCGATACGCTGATCGAACAGGCCGAACAGGGCGTCGACTACTTCACCGTACATGCCGGCGTGCTGCTGCGCTACGTGCCGCTGACCGCGAACCGCGTCACCGGCATCGTCTCGCGCGGCGGATCGATCCTGGCGAAGTGGTGCCTCTCGCACCATAAGGAGAACTTCCTCTACACGCACTTCGAAGAGATCTGCGAGATCATGAAGGCGTACGACGTCACGTTCTCGCTCGGCGACGGGCTGCGCCCAGGCTGCCAGGCCGACGCGAACGACGCGGCGCAGTTCGGCGAGCTTGAGACGCTCGGCGAGTTGACCAAGATCGCGTGGAAGCATGACGTGCAGGTGATGATCGAGGGGCCCGGCCACGTGCCGATGCACCTAATCAAAGAGAACATGGACAAGCAGCTCGAGCTGTGCGGCGAGGCGCCGTTCTACACGCTCGGTCCGCTCGTCACCGACATCGCGCCCGGCTACGATCACATCACCTCGGCGATCGGCGCCGCGATGATCGGCTGGTACGGCACCGCGATGCTCTGCTACGTGACGCCCAAAGAACACCTCGGTCTGCCCGACAAACAGGACGTCAAGGACGGCGTCATCGCGTACAAGCTCGCCGCACACGCCGCGGACATCGCCAAGGGCCATCCGGGCGCGCGCCATCGCGACGACGTGCTCTCGAAAGCGCGCTTCGAGTTCCGCTGGGAGGACCAGTTCAACCTGAGCCTCGACCCGGATACCGCGCGCTCGATGCACGACGAGACGCTCCCGGCCGCCGGCGCGAAGGTCGCCCACTTCTGCTCGATGTGCGGCCCGCATTTCTGTTCGATGAAGATCACGCAGGACGTCCGCGACTACGCCGCCAGCGGCATGGCCGAGAAGTCGGCAGAATTCCTGGCAAAGGGCGCCGAGGTCTACGTCGAGACCCCCTGAGCCGGCCTTGGGGGCCTAAGGGCGGCGGAGACCGGAAGCGGGGACGCGAAGGCAGAGAGCGATGAATCTCGCGCGCGTGTTTACTGCGGCGGCTGCTTGCGTCGTTCTCGGCGCCGGGGGTGCGGCTTGTTCGGGCTCGTTCGGGTCGGGGAGCGGCATGCCGCAGACCCTCGGGACGATGGGTCCGGGGAACCCGACGCCTTCGCCGACGCCGAGCAGCACCAGCGTGATCCTCACCGTGGGCGAATCGACCGCTTTTCAGCCGATCCCGGAGATCGGCGGATACACGGCGCAGCTCGCCTTCCCGAAGGTCGCCCCCGAACCGGCAAAGGCGCCCTCGGGCAAGGGCTCCGACAAGGCAACGCCAGCGGCCGCGCCGACGCCGGTCGCCGTCTCGATCGGTGCAACGCTCTCGATCATGAAGCCGGCCGACGGGCCCGACCTCAACTTCGAAAGCGGGAAGGGCCGCAAGAAGCGCACGCGCGACCATCCCGCCCGCGCACTGGCCTACATCACGCTGCTGCCGACGCACGACGTGACCCTCGAAAGTTTCCCGCGCATCATCCTCGACGTGCCGCGCGAGATCGCAAGCCAATACCGTGACGGCGAGTTCGGGCTGGCACTTTGGAACTCGGGCGAGAAGGACGCGAAATATCGCCTCGCCGTCGCCGAGCTCGACAAGAGCGCGACGCCGCCGCCGTCGGTCGCCCGCGCCGTCGCCGCCGTCGCTCCGGCCGCAAGCGGGTCGCCCGCCGCGGGAACCGCGACGCCGAGCCCCGCGCCGTCCAGCAGCGCGACCACGGTCGTGCGCGGCGCGCCTCCCGGAATGAGCGGAACCGCACCCGTTACCGGCCCGAACGCGCCGGGTGGAGCCGCCGGCGCGGTGCCCGGCGGCGCCGTGCCGAGCGCGGCCCCAACGCTGCCTCCGGCGCACATCCTCTTCGCCGGTACCGCCGCGCAATTGAAGCTGGTGGCGAACCGTCCGGCGGTCTTCGCGGTGTACGCGCTGCCGCACCCGGCGACGGCGAGTGCCGCTCCCGCTGCATCGGCTGCCGCGGCATCGCACGGCGCGGGAGCGACGCGCGCAACGTCGCCGACGCCGAACGCAAGCGGTTCGCCGGCTGCGGCGAGCGAGATGAGCGCAACGAGCGCGCCCGCGACCGCAGCGTCGCCGGCGCCGACGAACGCGCCGACGAAAGCACCCTAACGCACACTGCCCGGTCGTCTCCCCGGCGTTCGTGCGTGCGCTACGCTTAATTTTTCGCGAGTTGGGCAAACCCGCGAACATGAAGCAGCAAGACGCGATCGCCCTACTCAAGGCCGATCACAAAAAGGTCAAGGGACTATTCGCAGAGACTGACGACCTCTCGGATCGCGCGACGACGCAGCTCAAGCGTATCGGCGATCAAGTCTGTCAAGAACTGACCGTCCATGCGGAGATCGAAGAGACGATTTTTTATCCGGCGGTCAAAGACCGCACGCAGCGCGGTCACAAAGAAGAACGCGACCTCGTGCTGGAGTCGTACGAGGAGCACTCGCTAGTCAAGAAAATCATCGGCGATCTCGAAGCGATCGACGCCACCGACGAATCGTATCGCCCGAAGCTCAAAGTGCTGCGCGAGATGGTTGAACAGCACGTCAAGGAAGAAGAGCGCGAGCTCTTCCCGGGCGCGCGCGAACTCTTGGACGAGAACGAACTGACAGACCTCGGCATGCGAATGACCGAACTCAAAAACAAACGCCTCGGAGCAGCCGTCTAACCCCCCCCGTCACGCTGACAGTGCGCGCTCGGTGTGACGGTTAGGCGACTTTTTCGATGTCCTCTTCGATGTCGTCGACGGCGAGGACGATCTTGCCGAAGACGTGGCCACGTTCGAGCAGCCGATGCGCGTCGGCGGCCTCGTCGAGGGCGAACAGCGCGCCGATCGGCACATCGAGGGGACCGGCATCGATGGTCGCGTTCAATCGTGCGAAGGCCTCGCGGCTCGGAACGCCGTCGAAGGCGCGAGCGTCGAGGCCCTCGCGCGCGGGCACCGTGACGCCGTTCGGGTAGGCGACCCGCGCGCCGGGGCGCAGCGCGTCGAACGCGCGTCCGAGTGCCGGACCGCCGGCGAGGGCGAGCAGCGCGTCGGCGCCGTCGGGCGCGAGCCGTTGCACGACCTCCAGGATGTCGTCGTGCTGCACGTCGATCGCTTCCGTCACGCCGAGCCGCTGCAAGAACGACGTGCCGTCGGCGCCGTGAGCGGTGGCGATCACGCGCGCGCCGCGCAGCAGCGCGAACTGTACGGCAATGCTGCCGACGCCGCCGGTCGCGCCGTGCACGATGACGGTCTGAGCGGCGCGCACGCCCAGGACGTCATCGAGCCCCGCCAGCGCCGTGATTCCCGTCGTGGCCACGCCGCCCGCGTCGCGCAATCCGAGGGACGCGGGCAGCGGCGCGAGGTGCGTTCCGTCGATCGCGACGTACTCGGCGTAGAAGCCGCCCTTCCCCTCGCCGGCGAGGTAGCCGTACACGGCGTCGCCCAGCTGCAGGCCGCGCACGTTGTCGCCGATCACCGCCACGGTGCCGGAGCCGTCGGCGCCCAACACGAGCGGAAAGGTTTCGCGACCGTCGGCCCACTCGCCGCGCCGCGCTTTCGCGTCCCAGATACCGACGCCGGCCGTGTGCACGCGCACGAGAATCTCGCCCGGCCCGATACGGGGGACGGGGAGTTCGAGCGGTACGAGCTTCTCCGGTCCGCCGAAGGCTTCGAGCGCGCAGGCGCGCATGGTAATCGGGATCGCGTCGAGCGTCCTCACAGAAGTGAGGACCGCGCGCCGGGGCGCCCGGTTACTTTGCGGGGTCGGACGTGACGGCGGGTACGATCGCCGGGTTCGGAGCGGCCTCGACGGCCGGGATGGCGGCGGGAACGATCTGGTCGACCTTGCTGACCCACTGCCGCTCTTCGGGGGTAGGCGCCGCCGCGACGGCCTCGGCCGGCCCTCTGAATGCGCGGCCGACGCGGGAATTCAGTTCCTTCCACACGCGGAGCACGCGCACGACGTAGTTGCGCGTTTCGCTGTACGGCGGGATGCCGTTGTAGCGTTCGACGGCCTTCGGGCCCGCGTTGTAGCCGGCGATCGCAAGGCTGACGGCGTTCGGCCGGCCGGCGAAGTGGTCCATCAGCGACTTCAAGTAGCGCGAGGTGCCGCGCAGGTTTTCGCTGGCGTTCCAGGCGTTCACGCCCAGGTTGGCCGCCGTACCGGGCATGAGCTGGCCCAGGCCGCGCGCTCCGACGCGAGAGACGGCGTTGGCGCGCCAGCGCGACTCGACCGTCACGATCGACATGATGAAGCGCGGGTCGAGATGGGTCCGCCAGGCGTCGGCCATGATCGAACGGGCGTAGGCCCTGGCCTTCGCGTCGGGGAGCTTCGGGTTGATCGTGCGCAACGCGCGCGCGTATGAGGCTTCGCTCGATCCGATCCCTTCGGCCGCGGCGGGCACGGCCGCCAGCACGCCGGTAGAAATGAGGAATACCGCCGCTGCCATACGCAGCGATGAATGAGGAAGCATTGACCCCCGGGTTCGCACCTGTGTTCGAGCCTCCCCTCCCACCTTTGCCGAATCTTTCTTTTCTTCGAGGGGATTTGACGTTACAAATGGCGAGTGACCGAGCGCCCACCGAAGCTCGTTCAGCTCAGGATCGGTGGATGTCGTCGATCCAGCGAACAGTCTCCGGCGGGTCGGTCACGGGGATCTCCAGGTTCACCACCACCGGCTCCTGACCGCTGCGGACCAGGACGCATTCGAGCGGATCGCCCGGCGACGCGTTGATCTCCTGATGCGGGACGTACGGCGGGACGAAAATGAAATCGCCCGGGCCCGCTTCGGCCGTGAACTCCAGCCGCTCGCCCCAGCGCATCCGTGCCCGGCCGCGCACGACGTAGATGACGCTTTCGAGGTCGCCGTGATGGTGGGCGCCGGTTTTGGCGTCGGGCTGGATCGTCACGGTCCCGGCCCAGAGCTTCTGAGCGCCGGCCGTCGCGGTCGTGATCGCCGCGGCCCGGTCCATCCCGGGCGTCTGCGGCGTGTTGGGATCGACGTCGCAGCTGCGCACGACGCGGACCCCGTCGAACTTCCAGCGCGCACCGTCGGTCATCCCGGGCGCTTCGCGAGTCTCGTCGTGCGACCCCGTGCCGCTACGCGCCGATTTTGCGCAGCCACAGGCTGCCGCCGGTGCGGCGCGCCCAGATCGGATGAACCGCGGCGATCGCCGCCCCATCGAGCCGCTGCACGTAATCGAGGAAGAGTTCCATCCGGTACGCGGGATTGTGCGTCAGAAACGCGCGCAGCAGATAGCATTCGTTCCAGAACCGCCCCTCGCGCAGCCATTCCGGCGGATACTCGAACGGATAGAACACGTCGTGGAAGTGTACGATGACGCCAGGAGCGAGCACCGGCAGCACGTTCCACAGCAAGTGCGCGAGGTCGCTGCCATACTTCACGACGTGCGATGAGTCGATGAACAGGATGTCGTTCGGCGCGAGCGCTTTGAACATTGCCGGGTCGGCCTTCTGCACCGGACTCTCGACGATCGTCGAGCAGGCCGCGTCGGCGGGCCGCATCAGGTGGCGCAACCGGTCGGCGTACGGTTCGACGAACGTCAGCGCGATCTCGCCGGAAAAATACCGCTCGTTGACGTCGAGCATCAGCGCCGACGAAAAACCCGACCCCACCTCGACGATGCGCGTCGGCCGCACGTGCCGCATCATGCAAAAGAGCGCGATCGCGTCGGCGTCGGCGAAATACTCGTTCTGGTAGTAAAAGCGATGCCCGCCGTCTGCGTGCTCGGGGAAGTCGACGTCGGGACCGTAGGCGCGGAACGCGTCCAGCAGCGTGAGCTGCCGCTCCGGTTGAAGGTCGATGCCGGGGATCGTCATCGCCGGCGGCGCGACGAAGGCGGTTTCCTCCTCGATCATCTTCCGGTCCGGACTCGGGCTGTAGAAGTGCCCGTTCGGAAAGATCCCCTCGCGGTATTGAAACGACTGCAGCTTCTCGGCAAGCTGCAGCAGCATGCCTCGCAGCTGATCCGCCGAAGCCGTGTTGAGGTCCATCCGCACGTGTCCCCGCACGGAGACGAACGGTCCTGCCGGATGTCACGGTTCGGCGAAGTCCGCGTGGAGCGGACGGAAGTCCCTGGCGGCGAGCCCGGCGGTAGCTTTTCTCTCGACGCCATCGCGTGCGACTGTACCGAGGACCGTGCTCTTCAACTCGTACGTCTTCTTGTTCGCGTTCTTGCCCGTCGTCGCCGTCGGGTTCTTCGCGCTCGGGGCGCTGCGATGGCGGCGGGTCGCGCTCGCGTGGCTCGTCCTGGCGTCGCTATACTTCTACGCGTTCTGGAACGTCGCGTACGTGCCCCTCCTGGCCGCCTCGATCGGCGTGAACTACGCGATCGGGTACGCCCTCGCCCGGACGGGCGAGGATCGCCGTCTCCTGCGCCTAGCGCTGCTCGTGGCCGCGATCGCCGCGAACCTCGCGCTGCTGGGCTATTTCAAGTACACGGACTTCGCGATCTCGAGCGTCAACGTGCTCGCCGGCGCCGCGTTCCCGCTGCAGCACGTCGTCCTGCCGCTGGCGATCTCGTTCTTTACCTTCAACCAAATCGCGTACGTCGTCGACGTCTATCGCCGTGAGGCGACCGAATACGATCTGCTGAACTACGCGTTCTTCGTGAGCTTCTTCCCTCATCTCATCGCGGGCCCGATCGTCCATCATCGAGAGATCATCCCGCAGCTGCGCACGATCCCGTATCGGTTCACCGTGGTCGACGTTGCGGTCGGATCGACCATCTTCGCGATCGGCCTGTTCGAGAAGGTCGTTCTCGCCGACACGATCGCACCGAGGGCCGATGTCGTCTTCGCCGCCGCCGCCGACGGCGCCGTTGTCGGCGCGGCCGCCGCCTGGGCCGGCGCGATCGCGTACGCGCTCCAGCTGTTCTTCGACTTCGCCGGGTACTCCGACATGGCGATCGGCGCGGCGCGCATCTTCGGCATCACCTTTCCGTTCAATTTCAACGCACCATATCGCGCGACGAACATCGTCGACTTCTGGCGTCGCTGGCATATGACGCTCTCGCGCTTCCTGCGGGATTATCTCTACATCGCGCTCGGCGGCAATCGGTACGGCCCCCTGCGCCGCTACGCCAACCTTGCGATCACGATGCTGCTCGGCGGCCTGTGGCACGGTGCCGCGTGGACGTTCGTCATCTGGGGCGGCCTGCACGGCGTGTATCTCATCATCAACCATGGGTGGGAACGGCTCGGCCGTTTCGCGGGGATCGCGGCGTTTCAGCGACATCCGGTCGGCACCGCGGCCGGTTACGCCGTGACGATGATCGCCGTGCTCGTCGGGTGGGTGTTCTTCCGCGCGCGCGATCTCCCGACCGCGCTGCACCTGTGCGCGTCGATGGCCGGAGTGCACGGTATAGGGCCCTTACCTTCCCGCTCGCTGCTGCTGCTGCTCACCGCGCTCGCAGCCGCCGCAACGATCCTGCCCAACACGCAGGAGCTGCTGCGCCTCGTCTCCGCACCGCGCGACCGGTTCGTCTTCGCGCTGCAGTGGCGGCCCAGCCGCCGCTGGTCGGTCGCCGTCGGCGTGCTCGCGGCCGTCGCTATCATCTGCTGCTCGCGCTCCTCGTCGTTCCTGTACTACCAGTTCTAGCATGCGGTATCTGCTCGGACTTCTCACGACCACCGCCGTTCTGCTCGGAACCTACGGACTGGTCGAAGTCGGCGTCGACGAATTCGGCGTCTTCGGGACGCCGGTGCCTCGACGCGAGGTGTGCATGCCGAACACACGCGTCGTGAAGCTGCGTTATCTCGAGTCGCATCCGCAGTACGACGCGTTCGTCCTCGGAAGCTCGCGCGCGAACTCCTATCGCGTCGAGACGCTCGACCGGCTCAGCGGGCGCCGCTACTACAATCTCACCTCGCCGATGGAGAACGCGCAGGGCATGGAGGGCTGGGTGCGCTGGCTCGTCGCGCATCGTACGGTGCGCGAGGTATTGCTGACGCTGGACTATGATCTGCAAGAGCACCCGTACGTCGACTCGGATCTCTTCGTGAAGGATCCGCCCGAGTTCACCGGCACGCCGCGCGCCGCGTTCACGGCGCGCTATCTCCTAACGCCGCCCGATCAGCTAGCCGCGTGCATCCGAGCGAAGCTCAACTCGTCGCCGGCATACTACTTCGAGGTGCGGACCGGCGAAGAGTACCAGCCCGGCCGGCCGACGATGGTGCTCGCACCGCGGCGCATCGAGATGTTCGCCGGGGGCCGCGGCGATCCGAACGTGGATCGGCTCGCCGCGATGGTGGGCCTACTGCGCGCACATGGCGTCGTCGTTCGCGTCGCCGTGGACCCCGTATGGGCGCCGCGTCTCTTGACCTGGAATGCGAGTACGTATGCTCTCTGGATCCGCAACGTCGCCGAGGTGACGGGCGGATTCTGGGACTTCTCGGGCGTGAGCCGTGTGACATTGGAGAACGCGAACTATTACGACGACGTCCATTTTACGCGGGAGATCGGGAACCGCGCGGTCCGGACCATGTTCGGCGGAGGCGGCGACTCGTTCGGCTTCTGGGTCACCCCCGCGAACGTCGAGGCGCGCCTGCGCACGATCGAGCGCGACTACGCGGACGGACCGACGCGCGTGCGTGTCCCAATGCCCAGGGACGGCTAAGAAGGCTGCGCCTGAATCGTGATCGAGACGTGCACCGTGCGCCCAACGGGGTGTTCGGGGTTGCTGAAGTCGGCGGTGATGAAGCGCGGATCCTCACTCATCGTGATCGTGCAGATGCCGCTGCCGGTCGGGACGACATCGAACTCGGCTTTCGGGCCGATTCCCTGCTGACCGACGTCGGAGTATCCCGGCGGCTCTGATCCCGTGTCGGTGCTCGCGAAACTGCATGGCCCGCTCAGCGACGAGCGGAACTTTCCGTCCCAGGGGCCGGCATTGGCACGGTACGTCGGATCGTCGGCGACGAGAACCTGGAAGTTCTGACCGAACGGCACGCTCGTTCGCGCCGGCGCGGGCTCGACCAGCTGGTTGCAATCAGTGTTTTCGGTGGCCGGCACGCAGATGCGCAGGTCATCGGCGTTGCCGACGACGACGTTCTGGAACGTGGTCGCGGACGCGGTGCCGATCTTGAACGTCGGCGTGCCGCACGTCGTCGTCGACGTCGCCTGCGCGCAGGTGAACGTTTCGCTCGGGCCGTCGAGGCCGAGCACGCTGGCGTCCGGCTTCGGAGTCCCGATGAAGAAGTTGATCGGCGCGCCGAACGTGATCGAAGCGTTCCCCGGATCGAGATGGCAGAAGAACGACGGCGTGCCGACGAGCGGGACGCCCTGGAGCTGCGGATCGAGTGTCTCGCCGTGGAACGCGTTGTCGCACGATGAGGTGAAGAACGATGCGCCTTGGGCTGACGCGAACTTGAACGAGAGGTTCGTCGGCACGTTCGTGTTGCCGGCGGTCAGCACGGTCGTAACGCCCGGCACGACCGGAATCGGAACGCCGGCGGTCGTCGATTCGGGGCTGACGAGCAGCACCTGGGTCGAACGCGCCGGCAACGTCAGCTCGCTTACCGTCGGCGTGAACCGGAGCTCGTCCCCGACGCCTTTCGCATCACCGATCTTGCGCACGGTCAGCACGGTCGGAAGCGGCTTGAGCTGATAGACGCCTACCGAGAACAGCTTCCCATCGATGTTGCACGGAACTTCGATCTGGAACGCGTCGATGTCGATCACGAGCGCAAAGCCGAACGGATTTACTAATCGGATCGGCGGGATGTTTGGGCACGGCGGCCGCGATTGCGTGGAGAGCGCGCCGGTCGTTGTGGTCGTGGTCTCCAGCGTCATCGTCGAACCGGCCGGAACGCTGTTCGCGTGCACGGTCATCGCGCCGCGATATCCGTCGCCGAGCGGCAACGCGAACGTTCCGCCGGCCGGTGACAACGCGACGGTCGCGCTCTGGGTTGGGAGAACGCCGCTGTCTGGGACCGCTGCCGGCTTGTCGGGCTGAGTCGGCGTCGCATGCTGCGCTCCGCCTCCGCACGCGGTAAAGGTGAACGTCAGCAAGCAAGAAACAGCGAGCAAGCGCGCGCGCGAAACGTACATGTCGGCTCCTAAAGGGGTCGTTGGTGTCCATGTACTCCGATACGAGCGAACTACTCTAGAGACGCCAAGGCCGCATGCTTGGTGCGTTAGTCCTCTTGCGGCCGTGCATGCGCGCGAGCGACCATTGCAGCATGGAGAGGCCGGGCGGGATCGCGGCTCCGTCGCCGCAGCGAGCCTTGCCGTCGGGCTCTACGTTCTTCATGTTCACCGACATCGAGGGGAGCACGGTCCGCTGGGATCGCGATCCCGAGGCGATGCGTGACGCGGTCCGCCATCACGACGCTCTCATGCGCGCCGCGATCGAGCGCGCCGGCGGGATCGTGTTCAAAACGATCGGCGATGCGTTTTGCGCCGTCTTCTGGGGAGCAGATGATGCGGTCCCGGCGGCGCTCGCCGCGACGCGCGATCTGGCCGCGGCCGACTTCAGCGCCGTTGGCGGCGTGCGCGTGCGGATCGCGCTCCACGTCGGAACGGCTGACGAACGCGACTCGGACTACTTCGGCCCGACGCTCAACCGCGTGGCACGATTGCTCTCGATCGGTCACGGCGAGCAGATCCTGCTCTCCGAGGCCGCCGCGGAAGCCGCGCTCGCGTCACTTCCGCCCGGCGCGGAACTGCGCGACATGGGCGTGCACCGCCTCAAGGACCTCACCGCCCCGGAACACGTGTTTCAACTGACCGCAGTGGGACTCACCGCGGACTTCCCGCCGCTGCGCTCGCTGAACGTCGCGAACAACAACCTCCCGCAGCAGGTGACGCGCCTCGTCGGACGGGATCGCGACGTCGCAGAGATCCAAGCGATCGTGGATGGCGAGCGGATCGTCACGCTGCTCGGTACCGGCGGCGTCGGCAAAACCCGGTGTGCGCTGCAAGTTGGCGCCGAGATGCTGGACCGCTTCCAGGACGGCGTGTGGTTCGCCGACCTCGCGCCGCTGGGTGACGGTACTCTCGTCGCCGGCGAGATCGGCTCGATCTTCAACGTTCAGGAGTCGGCGAGCCGGCCGATGCTGGACACGCTCGTGCGGCACTTGGCGAGCAAACGGCTGCTGCTGATCCTCGACAACTGCGAGCACCTCATCGAAGCGAGCGCGAAGGTTGCCGCCGCGCTCGCGCGCGCGTGCCCCGGCGTGAACGTGCTCGCGACCAGCCGCGAGCCGCTGAACGTTCGCGGCGAGATCGTCCACCGGCTCCCGACGCTCTCGGTGCCGCACGCGGCGAAGCATCTCACCGCACACGGCGCCCTCGAACACGGAGCGATCGTCCTGTTCGACATGCGCGCGCGCGCCGTGAACCCGCGCTTCAGCGTGACGGACGACAATGCGGGAGTCGTCGCGGAGATCTGCCGCCGCCTCGACGGAATCCCGCTCGCGATAGAGCTCGCCGCGGCCCGCGTCAAGTCGATGTCGGTGCGCGACCTCGCGGCGCGCCTCGACGAGCGGTTCCGGCTCTTGACGGGCGGCGATCGATCCGCGTTGCCGCGCCAGCAGACGATGCGGGCCCTGATCGACTGGAGCTACGACGGCCTCTCGCAGGACGAACGCGCCGTCTTTCGCGCGCTGTCGGTGTTCGCCGGCGGCTTCCGCACGCACACCGCGGTCGCGGTGTGTTCCTCTGAGATCCTCGATGAGTACGCGGTTATGGACTGCGTCGCATCGCTGGTCGAAAAGTCGATGGTCGTGATGGAGGCGTCCGACGACGACTCTCGGTACCGTTTGCTGGAATCGACGCGCGCCTACGCGCGCGAGAAGGCGACCGAGCACGGGGAGCTTCACGCAGTGGCGCTGCGGCACGCGCGCGCCTACGCGGAACTGGCCGAGCAGCACGAGCGCGACTACGATACGGCGCCCTCGCCCGCATGGTGCGCGGCCGTCGACTTCGACCTGGAGAACGTCCGCGCCGCACTTTCATGGTCGTTCGGTGCCGATGGCGATGTGCTGGCCGGTCAGCGCCTCGCCGCGACGCTCGGCCGCATCATGCTCTCCGTCGCGGCGGCGGAAGCGCGGCGCTGGGTCAAAACCGCGCTCGAACGCGTCGGGCCGGCGACGCCGTCGCTGAGGGTCGCGCGGCTTAAGCTCGCCGACGCTGCGCTCGCATCGGTGCTCAATCAATTCAAACCCGCAGTGACGGCGGCGCAGGAAGCGCTCGTGCGTTTCGACGAGCTCGCGGACCGGCACGGCATCGCCGACGCGAAGCGATTCGCCGGGCGCTCGATGGTTCGGATGGGACGGGTCGCGGAAGGCGAGGCGCTGCTGCGAGCCGCGCTCGAGACGTACGCCGCGCTGGGAACGCGGCGTATCGGCGGAACGCTCCGCGACTTGGCCGTCGCGCGAAGCCTCGAGGCCGACCTGGCCGGCGCCCGCGATCTCTTCGCCCGGGCGCTCGACGTCTTTCGCGAAAGTGAAGATGAAGAGAACGTCGCCGTCACGGCGGCGGCGCTAGCCGAAGCCGAGTTCGCGTGCGGCGACGCGGAGACCGCGCTCTCACTTGCCGAGGAGTCGCTCCAAGCGATGCGCGGGTTCGGCCGCGACCGCATGGCCGCGGCGCTGCTCGGCAACATCGCCGCGTACCTCATCTCGCTCGAATGCTACGATCTGGCGCAGGGCCACGCACGCGCCGCGCTCGAGCTCGCGCTGGAGGTCGACGCGCAAGCATCCGTCACGTTCGCGCTGCAGCACCTCGCCGCGGCGGCGGCGCTTCAGCCGCGTCCTGAAGGCCAGGCTGTCGACGATGCGTTCGCGCGCATCGCTCGGATCACTGGATGCGTCGACGCCCGCCTAGCCGAGCTCGAGGTCGTGCGAGAGTTCACCGAGGAGAGAGAGTACGTCGCTACGCTCGAAGTGCTCCGCGAGCAATTCGCGGATGAGCGCATCATGGAGCTCATGAACGACGGCCGCAGCTGGACGCTCGAGCGCGCGGTCCAGGCCGCTTCCGCGCTGTAACGTGGTTCCTTACAAGCTTTAGAGGCCACGTCACGCTTGAGCGCCTACGCCATCAGGCGCCTTGCTACCAGTGGCTACGCCTGAGGGTGCACGTCGTGAAAATCTCCGTTATGGACTTCGGCGGGTTCGAGACTGAGGCGCAGCGGACGAAGGTACTCTGCCAACAAGCGTACCGAGTGAGCTAGAAGCGCGGCCTCGCATCTTTCGATCGCCGGTGTCGCGCATCTCGCCTCCAATGACTTAGTAGCAGCCGCAGGGAGGGTAATAGCCGCCGCGCAATTTGTCGATCTGATGCCGCAACCCGCTATGGTAGTCGAGTCATATTTCGTTACGACGGACGGGGTGCCGGGCACCGAAACCTTGCAGTCGTTCGGGCTTATATCGTCACTCGCGGTCCGCGCCCTCGGCTTCATTGGACGAATGAATACGGACACGCGGGCAGTTGTCGGTGGCGATGCAGGCTCCATCATCGGCTTGCTGGCAAGCGCACAGGCAGACGTATTTGCCCAGTTACGGCGCGATGCGGCAGCGCTTGGCGCAAATGCGGTCGTCGGTGTTCGCGTCCAGCCTCAAATCGAGTCGTCCCACGCCGGACAACAATTTGTGCATGTAACAGCTTACGGCACCGCTGTTCGAATAGGCCCAGCTAACTAGCTTTCCGCACCAGGCGGTGGGCGCGGCGTCCGGCAACCGCGTTCTTCAAGGGCCGACCGTGAGAATGCGTAGGACTATTAGCATCAAGCTAAGCCCCCGATGGAGTCGTCGATAAGGGCCAAAAGGGCGGCGCCGCTTCCTCGTCCGGTCGTCGTTTAATTCGATCCGGCCGGTTCCCAAAGGATGCGAAGCTGGTGCGGTAACGTTGCGGTCAGCTTAACGATCTCGCCTTCGGAGACGTGCCTCTGGACGACCGTGTAGACGGTCCTCGCCGCGTCAAACGGATCGAGCTCACTGCGGTTACCCAACTCGCGCTGCATCTCAGCGAGGTAGAGCTCGATGCGGCGCTCGACGTGAATCCCTTCGCCCGGTCGCCAGGCCTCGTAGTAGATCCCTCGGATCAAGGTCGGCAGCTGCGCGCTCAGATGCGCGTTCTGCTCGGGACTCAAGCGGTCGCGGAGAACGTGCAGCGCGGCTCGCAGCGCGTGCAGCGCGTCTCGCCGGTCGGCAAATTCGAGTTCGTCGCAGATCTCATCGAGCCAAGCGTTCGCATCGGGGACCACGGAGACGAACGGGTGGTCGTTGCTCTTCGCCATTGGAATGCCCCTGAAGACGTATTCCCGGAATACCGAGAACCCATCGTCGCCGATCGCGGTGAAGACCGGGTGAACGACTGTCTTCGCATCGGACTACCGCAGCATACGAACGGATGCTGAAGTGCTGGACGAAGCGCGCCTAGAGCGTCGGCTTCCGCGTGCTGGTTACCAATGAAGTTTGCGTGGGTCTTTCGGCTCCCAAGGACAAACAAAAGCCGTGCGAGCGCCATGCTCGTCGAGGATGAGGAACGATCGTTCGGTGTAACGACTGCGTTGCAGGCGCGCAAATGGGCCGCTTGTAAACGTCAACATCCCGGTCTGGGCCGAGTAGCTGTACCGCCCACGCGCACCATCGTATGTCGAGTACGTATGTGCGTCGAGGATCCCGAATTGCAGGCCCGCGAGTTCCATCGCGTCCTGGTTCATGCAGCCGTACACTCCGGCGCGAGGGGGAATCGAGATGAACGCGCGTGACGGGGTTGTCGCCGCGGGCGCCTGGAGGGCAACGGATGAACGCGCCGGCGGTTTGCGTACGACCGCGCGGTCGGCGCCCTGCATCGCCCTCACGTCGGAGGCGGCAAAGACATTCTCTTGATCGGGATGCAGATCGCAGCGCAAGAGATACCCGCCGGTGGTGCGCCGCGCGCCGACGACGGTGCAGCGATCCCAGTTCGACCCGAATCGGCCCTCGACACGACTTCCCGCGGAGAACGTCACGTCTTGTGCCGACGCCGCAGGCGGCAAAGCAGCGGCGATGAGCAGGCTTGCGAATCCGGCGATCGCAGCGTTTCGGGTCAAACCATGCATCGGCTGAAACCTCAAAATAGCATGGCGCGGAAAGCCGCGACCGGGTGTGGTTCCGGCCTACCTCCGAATGCCCTACGAAACGACCTCACAGGCCGAAAGCCGCGCGTACGTAACAGCGTTTGCGGTTCAAGAAAGCCCGCAGTCCCTTGCGGGGCTGCGGGCTTTCCGGTCGTGGTGGAGGTGAGGAGACTCGAACTCCTGACCCCTTACATGCGAAGCAAGTGCTCTACCAACTGAGCTACACCCCCACGGGCCGTCCGGGATTCTATCAGTCTACGAGTCCGGCTGTCAAAGACCCCTCCGTCATTCGAGCCGCTTTTGCACGGATGGGCCGAAAGCGTAGGCCCGCCGGCTCGTTGGACCCTCCGTCCCGCTGGTCCCTGACGTTCGGCAGAGGGAGCCGTCAGCGTCGTGACGAGAGAGACGGCGGATGTCTTTCGTGCGGGCCGTGGCCGCGGTGCTTGCTCTGGTGGTCGCTTCGGCGTGCTCGTCGGGCAGCGTGCGGCCGCCCGGGCCCCTGCGCATCGTTGCGACGACCTCCACGCTTGCCTCGCTCGCCCGCGGCGCGACCGGCGGCGCGGAAGTGCGGTCGCTCGTTCCGGTCGGGGTTTCGCCCGAAGACTACCAGCCGACTCCCGCCGACATCGCGGCGCTGCACGACGCGGACATTCTCGTCGAGAACGGCGCCGGGCTCGAACTCTGGCTCGAGGGGACGATCCGCAACGCCGGCAACCCGCGGCTGAAAGTCGTCGTGTGCAGCGACGGTCTGCCGGTGGTCGACGGAAATCCGCATCTCTGGATGGATCCGGTGTTCGCGCGCGCGTACGTCGACAAGATTCGCGACGCGCTCGTCGACGCCGATGCTCCGCACGCCGAGGCGTACCGAACCGCGACGGCCGCCTACGACCGCCAGCTCGAAGGACTCACGGCGCGCACTCGCGCGAAAATCGATCGCATTCCGCCCGCGCGCCGCACGATGATCGTCTTCCACAACGCGTTCGACTACTATGCGCACCGGTTCGGACTGAAGATCGTGGGCGCGATAGAGCCGGTCGCGGGCGCCGAACCCAACCCCCAGCACGTCGCCGATCTCGTGCGGCTCGCTCGCGCCGAGCACGTTCCGGCCGTCTTCGCGGAACACGAGTACAGCGACAAGCT
>JAQBPM010000022.1 GCA_028287525.1 Vulcanimicrobiota bacterium
ACGACGCTCGAACCGGGCGACATCATCGCAACGGGAACGCCCGAAGGCGTCGGCTTCGCGCGCACGCCGCCCGAATTCCTCAAAGACGGCGACGTAATGGAAGTCGAGATCTCGAAAGTCGGCATCCTGCGGAACCCCGTCTCAATCGCCGCCCCGGTCGCCGCCGCCCGCTGACGCGCGTTGTCACCCCGAGCGCCTTTATCGGACAAAGTTCGCCGCGCGAACTTTGGCCGGTAAAGGCTCGAGGGGTGACATAGTGATCGAGAACCTGGTCGTTCGTGCCGCGACGTCTGCCGACGTTACGACGATAGCGTGATCAGCGCCGCTTCGTCGAACGCGATGGGACGGAAGCCTAAGCGCTCGTACAGTGCGACGGGACCGCTTTCCGGATCGGCGAGGATGACGACGGCGCGTGGTGCGTCGGCGAGCGCCCAGGCGACGAGGGTCGTCGCGCAGGCGGAGAACAGTCCGCGGCCGCGCGCGTCGGGGCGCGTCACCGGGGTGGCGAAGCGTGCGAGGTCGTCTCCGCGGTAGAGGGTCACGGTGCACGCCGGTTCGGCGCGTTCGTCGAGGATCGCGACGGAGCGCGCTCGCCTGGCTCGCACCGCCTCGCGAACATCCTCGAATCGCCTGGCCGTAAACGCGCCGAACTGCGGGTATTCCGCGACGGCCAGCGCCGTGACCGCGCGCCACTGAGCGTCGCCGTGCACGTCGACGACGCGCGGGTCGGGCAGCGGCGGCGGGCCGTCGAAGACTTGCACGACGGAGCGCGTTTGCTCGGCTGAGCCGGGCCAGATCCCGAACGGTTCGCGCGCTGTCAACGCGCGTTCCCACATCACGACGAATTTCTGCGCGCCGGTTCCGGCAAACCGCGCGCGGCCCTTGGCGATCAGCGCATCGAGCGCCGCGCGCGCCGGCGGCGCATCGAGAACGAACCCGTGGCCGAACCAGAAATCGCGGCGGGCGGGTGCGTCGAGTACGACGAGGCTGCCCTCGCGGCGACGCTCGACGATTCCCTCCATCACGAGGGCATCGCTCGCCAGCCCGATACCGGCAGTCGAAGCACGCATACGCGAACCTTCGCGGCACCAACCGCGTCACCCTGAGCTTGTCGAAGGACCATCGTAGGCCCATCAAGGAGTTCCCGTTCATGACCACTCGCGTTCGTTTTCTCACGGCCGCCGCAGGCGGGGTCGCGGTGAGCGCGTGGCCGACCGCGATCTTCGCGCAGAGCCGTAAGCCGCTCGCAATCGGCTACGTCCCCTCGACGCTCTTCGCGCCGGTCTTCGTCGCGGCCGAGCGCGGCTATCTGCGCGACGCCGGCTTCGACGTGACGCTGACGCCGATCGTCGCCGGCGCGGATTCGATGTCGCTCGTCGCCCAGGGTCAGATCGACGTCGCGGCGGCGGCACTCTCCGCCGCGTTCTACAACGCGGTCAACCGCGGACTCGAAGTGAAGTTCGTCGCCGCGACCGGCTATCAGCCGCGCAACGGGCAGCCCTCGGCGCTGCTGATTCGCCAGGATCTGTACGACGGCGGCCTCCGCGTCGCGGGATTGCGCGGCAAGAGGATCGGCTGGATCGGGAACGCGGGCGCGGCCTCGGCGTACTACGTCGCGCTCATCCTGCGCCCAGCCGGACTGCGCCTCACCGACATCGAGCCGGTGAACCTGGCGAACCCCGATATGGACGTTGCGCTCGAGCGCAAAGCGGTCGACGCGGTGTTCACCTCCGCGCCGTTCACCGAACTGTTCGAGCAAAAGCACCTCGCCAGGATCGTCGGGTCGCCGCCGCACGGCATCGCCGGGTCCGGCATTTTCTTCGGCCCCTCGCTGCTGCACAACCGCGAAGCTGCAAGCGCCGTGATGACCGCGCTGCGCAAGGCGGGCGCGGAGATCGCCGGAAACGGATTCTACGCTCCGGCGAACATCGAGGCGTACGCGAAATACACGAAGCAGCCGGTCGAGTTGATCAAATCCTCGCCGCGCTACGATTTCAAACCGGACCTGCGCATCGACCAAGGGACGCTCGAGGACATGCAGCGCGAGTTCCTCGCCGACAACATCCTCAAGTACTCCCCGCCGCTCAATGAAGTCCGCCTGGTCGCCCGCTTCTGAGGGTGGCCGATTTTTTCGTGATTCGCCCCTCAAGCTAGGTCTCGAAAGGGACCGGCCGGTCGAATTGCGATAAAGGCCGCATGAAGATCGCCGTCCCGAAGGAACGTGCGCCCGGAGAGCGCCGGGTATCGCTCGTCCCCGACGTCGTTGCGAAGCTGGTCGCCGCCGGACACACGGTCGCCGTCGAGCGCGGTGCGGGCAGCGCCGCGTTCTATCCGGACGACGCCTACGCCAAAGCGGGCGCCTCGCTCGCCGACGGCAACGCCGTGTACGACGGAGCCGAGATCGTGGCGCGCGTCGCGAAACCGAACGATGACGAGGTCGCGGCGATTCCCCGCGGCGCGACGCTGATCGGGTTGCTCTCGCCGCTCGGCGACGCCGCGTCGGTCGAGCGCTACGCGCGCGCCGGACTCTCCGCGCTCGCGATGGAGCTGATCCCGCGCACGACGCTCGCCCAAGCGATGGACGCGCTCTCCTCGCAAGCGTCGATCGCCGGCTACAAAGCGGTCATCCTCGCGGCGGAGACGCTGCCGAAGTATTTTCCGATGCTGACCACAGCCGCGGGCACGGTGCAGCCGGCGAAAGCGCTCGTGATCGGCGCAGGCGTCGCAGGACTGCAGGCGATCGGCACGGCGCGCCGCCTCGGCGCGGCCGTCACCGGCTACGACGCGCGCTCCGCGGTGAAGGAACAAGTCCAGTCGCTGGGCGCGAAGTTCCTCGAGATCGCGGGGATCGAAGCGACCGGGCAGGGCGGCTACGCGCGCGAGCTGACGCCCGAAGAGATCGCGATCCAGCGCGCCGCGATGGTCAAGGCGATCGGCGGATCCGACGTCGTGATCACGACCGCCGCCGTGCCGGGACGTAAGGCGCCGGTCCTGGTGACGGCGGAGGCGATCGCCGCGATGGCGCCCGGAAGCGTAATCGTCGATCTCGCCGCGGAGACCGGCGGCAACTCCGAGCTCACCCGGCCGGGCGAGACCGTGGTCAGCGACAACGGCGTCAGCATCCTCGGCGTGCTCAACCTGCCGGCGACCGTTCCGACGCACGCCAGCCAACTCTATGCGCGCAACATTCAAGCGCTGCTGACCTATCTGATCCGCGACGGAAAGCTCGCGCTCGATGATGCGGACGATGAGATCGCGCGCGGTGCGACGATCGTGCGCTCCGGCGAGATCGTGCACGAACCGACCAAAGCCGCCCTGACCGGAGGAGCCGCGTGACCGTCCATCTGTTGACCGAGCTCACAGTCTTCATCCTGGCGCTCTTCGTCGGGCTCGAAGTGATCTCGCGCGTACCGACCATGCTGCACACGCCGCTGATGTCGGCGACGAACGCGATCCACGGCATCGTGCTGGTCGGCGCGATCCTTGTCGCGGGCACCGCCGACGCGCCGTTCAACGCGATCGTTAGCTTCATCTTGGTGCTGCTGGCATCGCTGAACGTCTTCGGCGGCTATACGGTGACGGAACGGATGCTGGAGATGTTCCGGCCGAAAGTGCAGGCGCCCAAGGCGCCGACGGACGGCAACTCATGACGGTCGATACCACGCCCGCGAGTTGGGTCGACGTCGCGTATCTGATCACCGCGATCTGCTTCATCTTCGGTCTGCGCTTCTTGAGCTCGCCGAAGACGGCGCGCCTGGGGAACCGCATCAGCGCCGTCGGCATGCTGATCGCCGTCGTGGCGACGCTCAGCCAAGGGATCGTCAACTGGTGGGTGCTCGGCTCGGCGCTCATCGTCGGCGCGGCGATCGGCATCGTCTCCGCCCAGCGCGTGAAGATGACCGCGATGCCGCAGATGGTCGCGATCTTCAACGGCGCCGGCGGCGGCGCCGCTGCACTGGTCGCGGCCGGCGAGCTGCTCAAGGTGTTCAACGCGGGCGGCACGCCGACGCCCGACGTTTCGTTCACGTCGGTACTCTCGGCGGTGATCGGCTCGATCTCGTTCGCCGGCTCGATCATCGCATTCCTCAAGCTGCAAGAGGTGATGACGGGCCGCCCGATCACCTATCCCGGCCAGCAGATCGTCAACGCGCTGATCGCGCTCGTGATCTTGGTAGGCTGGGGCCTCGTCGTCGCCAACGTGCCGAACTCGCTCGAATACTTCTGGATCGTGCTGGCGGCGTCGTTCGTGCTCGGCATCCTCTTCGTGCTGCCGATCGGCGGCGCGGACATGCCGGTCGTCATCTCGCTGCTCAACTCGTTCACCGGCCTCGCCGCGGCGTCGACCGGCTTCGTACTCGGCAACAACGTGCTGATCA
>JAQBPM010000031.1 GCA_028287525.1 Vulcanimicrobiota bacterium
TACTGGTGCTCGCATTACGACGCCGGTTGCGAATGCCGCAAGCCTGCGCCCGGGATGATCCGGCGCGCGGCGAGCGAGCACGGTCTGGCGGTCGCGGGCGGTGCGATGGTCGGCGATCGCGGCAGCGTCATCGCGCTAGGGCATGCGGTCGGGATTCCGGGCGTGCTCGTCCCGGGCCCCGAGCGGTATGCCGGCCCGGAACCCGATTATCGTGCGGCGACGCTGCTGGACGCGGCGGAGTGGATCGTGGCGCGACCGGGGGCCCTTCGACAAGCTCAGGGTGACGGGGCCCTTCGACAAGCTCAGGGTGACATGACTCGTGGCTGAGATGATTGCGGTTTCGCGGGCGACGGAGTTGTTGGGGCGGATGGCCGGACGGCGGATCGTCGTCGTCGGCGATGCGATGATCGACGAGTGGATTTGGGGCGACGTCACGCGGATTTCGCCGGAGGCGCCGGTGCCGGTCGTCGCGGTGCGCGAGCATACGTTCACGCTCGGTGGGGCGTGCAACGTGGCGAACAACCTGCGCGCGCTGGGCGCGCGCGTGGCGTTCGTCGGGGGCGTCGGCGACGACGTCGAGGGCACACGGCTGCGCGACATGTTCGCGGAGATCGAGGTCGAGACGGCGGGCGTCGTGACGCTCGCCGACCGCCCGACGACGCGTAAGACGCGGGTGGTCGCGCACAGCCAGCAAGTCGTGCGGGCCGACTGGGAATCGACCGCTGCGCTGAGCGAGATCGACCGTGCGCGCGTCGTCGATCGCGTGCGCGCCGCGGTGCGCGACGCCGACGCGGTCGTGCTGAGCGACTATGCCAAAGGTCTGCTGCATCGCGACCTGGTCGAAGCGGCGCTCGGCGCGCCGGTCGTCGTCGCCGATCCGAAGCCGCAGAACCTCGCGATGTTCGCCGGCGTCACGTGCATCGGCCCCAACGTCGGTGAGGCCGCGCGCGCGAGCGGGATCGCGATCGTCGACGACGACTCGCTCGAACGCGCAGGCCGCGCGCTGCTGCGCATGCTCGATTGCCGCTACGTGCTCATCACGCGCGGGGAACACGGGATGTCGCTTTTCGGGGAGGACGCGGCGCGCTTCGACGTTCCGGCCGTCGCGCGCACGGTGTACGACGTCTCGGGCGCCGGCGACACCGTCGTCGCGGTGCTGACGCTCGCGCTCGCCGCGAAGATCCCGGCCGAGACGGCGACGCAGCTCGCCAACTTCGCCGCCGGAGCGGTCGTCGAGAAGCTCGGCACCGCGACCGCGACGCCGGCCGAGATCGTCGCGTTGATGGGAGATGCCGGTGGCGCCTGACGATTTCGCCGGTCGGGTGTTCGATCTCGATGCCGCCGTCGCGTGGCGCGAGGAACAGCGCGCGGCGGGCCGCCGCGTCGTCTCGACCAACGGCGTCTTCGATCTGCTGCACGCCGGTCACGTCGGGTATCTCGCCTGGGCGCGCGCGCAGGGCGACGCGCTGATCGTGCTGCTCAACGAAGACGAAACCGTGCGCGCGCTCAAGGGGCCCGAGCGTCCGATCGTGCCGTTCGCCGATCGCGCGCAGGTCGTCGCGGCGTTACGCAGCGTCGATGCGGTCGCGGGTTTCTGCGAACGCACGCCGGAGGCCGCGCTCGATCTCCTCCGTCCTGACGTGCACGTCAAGAGCGCGCAGTATCGTCTCGAAGAGCTGCCCGAACGCTACGTCGTCGAGCGACACGGCGGCCGCATCGTCCTCGCCCCGCACCAAGCGGGGCGCAGCACCACCGACCTCGTCGCGGCGATCCGCACGCGCGCCTGATGCGCTTGGCGCTCACCGCCAACGGGCCCGGCGAGTTTGCCGGGTGGGTACGGCCGCTGATCGCGGCCGTGCTCGCGCGCGATCCGTCGGCCGAGGTTCACGTGCTCGGCGTACCGGACGACTTCGCGACCGGACGCGAAGCGGCGTACATCACCGGACTCTTTCCGTCCGTGCGCGCCTACCCGCCGGCGGATTACGTGCGGCTCGCGTTCGGCCGCCCGGTCGACGGACTCCCGGCGCAGGTCGATCGCGTGCAGTATCTGGGCGGCGATCTCTCGCACGCCGTGCGCGTCCACCGGCGGCTGGGCGGCGTCGCGACGTCGTACAAATTCTCGCGCAAGAAGTACGCGCGCACGTTCGAGCGTGTCTTCGCGGTCGACGAAGCGAACGTCGCGCAGCTCACAGGGTGGGGCGTCCCGCTCGAACGCATCACGGTCGTCGGCAACTTGGCGATCGACGGCGCGCTCGGCGAAGCGTCGGGCGCGTACGGCGATCCGCCCAGCGACGCGGCGCGCGACGGGATCGTGCTCTTTCCCGGCTCGCGCAAACACGAGGTCGTCAACGCCTTCCCCCTCTTCGTGCGGGTCGCGCTGAACCTGCGCCGGATGCTGCCGGACGTGCCGATCGCGTTCGCCGGTTCGCCGTTCGTGCCGGACGACGTGCTGCGCGCAGCGCTCGCGAAGGGCGGCGAACTCGCGCTCTCGTACGGCGCGCCGGCCGAGCTGCACGACGGCGAGATCGTCGCCGAACGAGCGCACTTTCCGCTGCTGCGTTCGGCGATGGGCGCCGCCTCGCGCGCGCGTTTGGCCGTCACCATCCCCGGCACGAAAGTGATCGAACTCGCCGCGCTCGGGATCCCGGCGCTGGTCTGCGTGCCGTTCAACGCGCCGGAGCTCGTCGTGATCGGCGGGCCGCTCCAATACGTCGGAAAACTGCCGCTGATCGGGCGCCCGCTCAAACGCGCCGCGGTCCTCGCGTTCGCCGGACGCTTCGAGCACTTCGCGCAGCCGAACATCGACGCGGGGCGCACGATCGATCCCGAAATCGCGGGGACCCTGCTCCCCTCCCAAGTCGCCCACGTCGCTGAGGAGCGCTACGCCGACGAGGCCTGGTGCCGCGCGACCGGCACGGAGCTGCGCGCACTCTACGCCCACCACATCGGCGCCGCCGAGCGGATGGCGGCGACGCTCCTCGAAGGGCCTCCCTCGTGACCCTCAGCGTCGTCATCGCGACTAAGGATCGGGCTGCTCTGTTGGTCGATGCGTTGGGTTCGCTGCGCGCGCAGGCTGATGCGCCGCCGTTCGAGATCATCGTGGTCGACAACGGTTCGAACGACGCGACGCCGGAGATCGCGCGCAAACACGGCGCCGAGTATGCGTTCGTCGCGGAGCCCAATCGCGGCAAGGCGCGCAATGCGGGAATCGCGCGCGCGACCGGCGACCTGGTCCTCTTCGTCGACGACGACGTCGTGACGC
>JAQBPM010000050.1 GCA_028287525.1 Vulcanimicrobiota bacterium
GCGTCCGCGATCTCGCGTTCGTCGTGCGCGTCGAGCCATTCGGCGGCGGTGAGACCGCGCGAAGAATCCATCCGCATGTCGAGCGGCGCCGGCGACCGGAACGAAAAGCCGCGTTCGCCCTCATCGAACTGCATCGAGCTCACGCCCAAGTCGTAGAGCACCCCGTCGACGCTCGCGATCCCAAGCGCGTCGAGCCGCTCGCCCAGCTCGCGAAAATTCGCGTGCACCAGCGTGAAGCGCGGGTCGACCGGAGCGCGTGCGCCCGCCGCGGGGTCCGCATCGAACGCCACCAGCCGGCCCGCTTCCCCCAGAACGTCCAGGATCAGCGCCGAGTGCCCGCCCGCCCCGAACGTCGCATCGACATACGTCCCCTCGGGCCGCAGTGCTAGAGCCTCTACGGCCTCCCGTGCCAGAACGGCTATGTGGTGCATGGCTCAAAACAGCCCCAGCTCCGAGGCGTAGTCGGGGAGGTCGCCTCGTTCGGCGAGGTGGCGGTGGTAGCGGTCGTGGGCCCAGATCTCGACCCGGCTGAGCGAGCCGATCGAGACGACGTCCTTCTCGATGCCGGCCCAGGCGCGCAGGGCGGCCGGAATCACCAGGCGGCCCTGGGAGTCGCAGCTGAGCTCTTCGGTATGCGCGAAGAGGTGGCGGACGAAGGCGCGATAGCGCGTGTCCTTGACCGGCGCGGCCTCGATGCGGGCGCAGACCTCGGCCCACGTTGTCGCCGGGTAGAGAGCCAGGCACGGATCCGGGTCGGAGATAGTAAGGAAGAACCCCGCGCCGAGGCGCTCGCGGAAGCGTGCGGGCACAACGAGGCGACCCTTGTCGTCAAGGCTATGATCCACCGAGCCGGTGAAAAGCGGGCGATCAGCCATTATGATCCCCCACTACGCTCCACTTTGGTCCACTTGAACCCACTATATCCCACCCGTTGCCGCACGGCAACCAGAACGCGCGGAATGGTGAGGAGTGCGTGCGATCCGCTCTGGACACAAGGCCGGGTGCTCGAGGCGGCGAACGGAGGCGTACCGTGACCGCGCGCGTTCTCTTGACCTCGGCGGCCCTAGCTTTCGCCTTCCTTTCAGGATGCAGCGGCGGCGGCATGCTGCCCGGCGGCTTGCACTCGATGCCCTCGGATCGCCTGAACGCCCTCGTGCGCGGCGCCTCGTCGGCCAATGCCGTCGACGTGAAGCTGGTCCTCTCGGTGATCGCGGCGGAATCGCATGGCGATCCGAACGCCGTCTCGCGCGTCGGCGCGCAGGGACTCATGCAGCTCATGCCTGGTACCGCCGCGATGTACCGCGTAGCCAACGCGTTCGACCCGTATCAGAACGTGGACGCCGGGACGCGGTACCTGCACGATCTGCTGCACCGGTATAAAGGAAACGTCCGCCTCGCGGTCGCCGCGTACAATGCCGGTCCCGGAGCCGTCGACGCGGCCCATGGGATCCCACCGTACGCGGAGACACGCGCCTACGTCGACCGCGTAGTCGCCGGCATCCGATAAAGCCGATGGCCGCGTTCCCCGGGGTGCGCACACCGGTGTATGCCCGTGCCGCACCGCCGAAGGTCGGCTTGCCCATCATGGACGCGTACCTGCTGCGCGAGCTGGCAGGACCGTTCGCGTTCGCGCTGGCGGCGTTCTTTTTGTTTTGGTTCGCGAACATCTTCGTGCTCGCGGCCGACTACATCGTCAACAAGGGCGCGCCGATCTTCCTCGTGCTGCGCTTCCTCGTGTTCCGCATCCCGCAGGCGACGCCGCTGGCATTTCCGTTCGCTTGCCTCTTCGGCACGCTGCTCGGCTTCGGGCGGCTCATGGCGGACAACGAGATCAACGCGCTGCGCACCTCGGGCGTGTCCTTCGTGCGGATCATCCGTCTGCCGATCATCGCCGGCGCACTGGTCGCGCTCGCGTCGTTCCTGGTAAACGAGCACGTAGCGCCCGTAGCGACCGATCTCTCGACTCGCAGCTTCTATCAGATCCTCTACAAGTCGCAGACGCTGCCGATCGAGCCGAACATTTTCCGTTCCGACCCCTCGACCGGGTACACGTTCTACATCCAATCCGTCGCCGCCGACGGCAAGACGATGCAGAACATCATGATCTATGAGCCGGATCGCACCTCGCCGTTCCAGCAGATCCTCACCGCCAAAGCGGCGCGCATCGAGGGAACCGAAATCGTGCTCGAACATGCAATTCGCACTCAGATCAAGGCAGACGGGCAGATCGGTGCGGTCGACGTCGAAGCGAAAGAAATTCGCCTTTCGCTGCCGATGGGCGATAACGGCCAGAATTTTCTGAGCAGTTCGTTCAACGATACATACACGATGGATACGAAGCGGCTCTCGCAGGACATCAAGTTCCGAAAACAGACCGGCCAGGGCGGCACCGACCTGGCGGGGCGTGAGCTCACGCTCGGCTCGAAGTACGCGTATCCGTTCGCCTCCTTCATCGCCGTGATCATCGCCGTGCCGCTGGCGGTACGCTTCGGGAAGAAGGGCCGCACGCTCGGCATCGTCCTCTCGGTCGTCGTGCTCTTCGTGTACTACGCGATCGTCGCGGTAGCCGGCGCCTTCGGCCGCAACGGCTCGCTCGATCCGTATCTCGCCGCGTGGCTCCCGAACATCATCATGGCGCTCTCCGGCGGGTACCTGATCTGGCGCGAGGACCGGTGAGGGAGGTCCTCCGTCGCGCCGGCGTGAGCTGCCTTGCAGTCTCGCTGGTGCTCCTTGCCACGCCGTCGCCGAGCGCCGCAGCCGAAGACGACGGCGCGCGCGCCGTCGCGATGCTCCAGTTATGCAGCGGCGGCGCCGCGGCCGAGCATGGCGGGCTGCAGGTCGCGCAAGCCTCCTCTACCTCGCCCAGCCCGACCCCGAGCCCTTCGCCCACGCCGCTCATCGGGCCGCCGACCAGCTCGGGCGGACCCCAGATCCTCGTTCCGCAGCCGCTCCCCACGCCGAAGGGCCCCTCGCCGGTCCCCTTGCCGTCGTCCTCGCCCGCCCCGTCGGGCTCCCCGCCGGGCCAGGTGATCGAGCAGGTTTCCGCGCCACCCTCGAGCTCGCCGCTCCCGGCACCGTCCGCCAGCGCCGGGCTCATCGCCTCGCCGACGCCGGCGGCCTCGGCCGTGCCGCAACCGGGAGAGACGCTCTCGCCGAACGACTACGCGATCCTCGGCGATCATGTCTACGGCATCGACAAGCCCGGCGAGCCCAAAGACCTCGACGGACACGTCACCATCCTCTACCAGCAGGGTGTCCTGGGCGGCGACCACGCGCATTACGACGGCAAGCGCTACATCGACATCACCGGCCATCCGTTCGTCAAGAACGCCGCCGGCGACACGACGCTCTACGCCGACTCGGTGCGCTTCGACACGGTCACGCAGAAGGCGACCCTGATCAACGGGCGCGGCGAGTCGACGCAAGGCGTCGAGCAAGGCAAACTGCACTTCAAAGGCACGACGATGGTGACCGACCGCGCGGGCGTCACGCACGTCGATCGCGCGAACCTCACGACGTGCGAGAACCCGCGCGGCGGGTATCACCTCGAGTCGAAGACGCTCGACATCTATCCCGGCGACAAAGCCGTCGCGAAGTCGGTCGTGGTGTTCCTCGGCGCGCTGGCGATCCTGTACTTGCCGGTCGTCGTCATCTCACTGCGTCAGGAGCAGATCGGCACGCGCCGCAATCCGGGCTTCATCCCGCTGATCGGCTACGATCAGGCGGAAGGGTTCTGGGTGAAGGCGCGCATCGGCTTCTCACCGAGCGAGTACTACTACGGGTACTACCGCATCGAGGAGTACACGAAGATCGGCTTGGGCCTGGGCTACGTCGGCACGCTGAAGCGAAAGGACGGTCGCCGCCAGACCGACATCAATTTCTTCCGCCAGGCCAACCGGATTCAGCAGACGACCAACAACAATTTGACGTTCCAAGACCAGGAGAATTTCTCCACGGCCACGCGCGGTTCGCTGGCCGTGAACTACACCTCGAACTACGGTCCGCTCACCTCGCTGCCGGCACAGCTCACGATCAACGCGGCACTCGACCACGGCGACACGCGCGGCGATCGCCAGAACTACAATTACCAGCGCACGTCGACCGGTTCGATCTCGGCCACCAACAACTACGGCTTCTCCGATCACCTGCAGATGTCGCCGAATCTCCAGAACGACGTTTCCGTGTCGTATACGAACAGTACGTCGGGCACCTACTACGGCGTCGCCGGGACGAACACGAGCACCCTGCACTACCAGACGCTGACCCATTACATCGGCCGTTCGTACGACTACAACCTGATCTTCGACCGCTACAACGCCTCCGTGCAATCGAACGTGCAGAAGGAACCCGAACTGCAGATCCGGCCGCTCACGCCGATCTTCCCGAACTTCCGGGCGGTCCCGATCACCTCGCAGTACACGCTCGGGTTCTACAACGATCCCGCGGCGAACATCGCGACCAGCCGCGGCGAGGCGCGGCTCCAGTTCGGCCCCTCGCAAGCGCACATCCTGGCCAGCGATTTCAGCGCCACGGTAACCGCCCAGCAAGATTACTACGGCACCGGCGACGAGAAGGCGCAGATCGCGCAGCAGGCGTCGCTCTCGACGCCGCTCTTCGGCCACCTTCAGAACACCATCTCGTACAGCGAGTCGCACGTGAACGGGCCGCTCGCCCAGCCGTTCACCTTCGATCCGCTCAGCAACGGCCTCAAGCAGGCGAACGACGTGCTGCGCATCTTCAACGGCGACACGTACACGTTCTCGCTGACGGCGACGACCTTCTTCAACCGCCAGGCGCAAGCGCTGGGGTATCAGCTCCAGTCGCGGCCGTCATCGCGCTCGACGCTGCTGCTCTCGGGCAGTTACCAGCCGGGGCCGGGCTTCGGGTTCGACCGGACGAGCGTGCAAGTTGCGACGCCGTTTGGGTACAAGAGCGACCTGCAGATCGCGACCTTCATCGACTGGAAGAACCACATGCGTCTGGTGAGCAAAAACATCTACTACCGGCACATCGTGGGCGACTGCTACGAATTGCGCGCGTCGTACAACGAGGATCTCAAGCAAGTCTACTTCACGGTCACGCTGCTGGCGTTCCCCTCGCAGACGGCCAACTTCGGGATCGGCCAAGCCGCATCGCTCAATTCGGTCATCCCCGGCAATTTCTCGAGCGCCGCGTTCACTCAGGGCGGGACGCCGTACAACCCGTAAGGGAGATCATCGCCGATGAGCACCCTCACCCAACCCTGCGAATACTCGGAGTGCAACTGCACCGTCATCGGAGAGCTCGAGGACGCCGCGTACTGCAGCGAAGTCTGCCGCGAGCGGGACTCGACCGACGAGGAGATGGAGACCAATTGCATCTGCGGCCATCCCCCGTGCGACGCGGAGTAGCCGCCAGAACGCTACGGCGCGCTCCAGGCCTCGATGCCGGCGACCTGGGCCGCGGGGTCCGACGGTGCGTTGACGCCGACGGGCTTGTGGTACGACTGGTCGACGATCGACCCCGCGGTATTGAGCGTGAACCCGCGATACGACGTGTCGCTCGGACCGTTTCCAAGCGAGTCGACCGCCGTGATCGAGCTGTCGACGGTGAAGATGTTGATCGTCCACGTCGGCGAGAGAATGTAGAAGTACGGCGGGCAGGTCGCTCCGATCGGGTGTGGGGACGGCGGGGGCGTCGGAGCGCCGGTGGTGTTGACCGGCGACGGAAAATCGAGGATGCAGCGGTTGAAGCGAATGTCGAAGCCGTTCACGCCGCCGTTGCCGTTCACCAGCGTGAACGTGAGGGTTCCGGTCGGAGGGGTAATCATGCGATGGTTCACCCCGCCCGCGGCGGATGGATCCGTGTAGTACTGCTCGACGTCCGGCGTGTTCACGAAGCCCGGACCACCACCGACGAAGAACGCGAACGACCACTCGCGGTAGTTCGAGTTGGAGCCCTGGGCAGTCGGCACTTGTCCGTCGCCCGTCGCGTTGATCACGATGAGATATCTGGTGGTGTTGAAGTTCGGCAACCCCGCCGTCTCGAATCGAAGCAGTGTCTCGCCCGGCGCGACGATGTTGCCGCCCCCGGGCGTGTTCAGCCCCGTCACTTGATGCCCGCAACCGGTTAGCACCATTATCACCGCGATCACTACAGCTCGACGAAGCCGCACTCTGTACTCCTCCGTGACCGTCCGCTCGACGGCCCTCGCGCTGGTGTGCGCGTTCGGTCTTCACCTCGCCTTCCCGCTTACCGGTTGGTGGTGGCTGGCGCCTTTGGCAATCGCGGGACTGACCGCATCGTGGAGCAGGCTCGAGCCGCGCTGGGCCGCGCTCGTCGGCTTTGCGAGCGGTATGGTATTCTTCGCATTCGGTTTTTCGTGGATGGGCGAAACCGCCGGCGCTCTGCTGGGACCGGGCGCGCCGATTTTGGACCTCGGTCCGGCATTGATCGAAGCACCGGCATTCGCGTTCGCGGCGTGGGTGACGTCGCTTGCAGCGCGCCGCTGTGACGTACGCCTCGCGCCGGTCGCCGCCGCGGCCGCATTCACGCTCGCCGAAGTGCTGCGCTCGACCGGCGTGATGGGCGCACCGCTCGAGCAGATCGGCGTGGCGATGATCGACTCGCCGCTGCGGCCGATCGCCGCGTATCTCGGCGTGTACGGCATCACCTTCGCGACGGTGCTGCTCGGCACGACGCTCGGATGGTGGCTGCTCGACCGGCACGATGCGCGCCGGACGCGCACGGTGCTCGCCGCTTGGCTCGGCGTCGCTGCGTGCGCGGCGCTCGCCTGGGCGATGTGGCCGGCGCGCCACTACGCGCCGCCGGCGCGCCGCGTCGCCGCGGTGCAAGGCGGGATCGCGCAGACGCTCAAGATGTCACCCGAGGGATTGCGCGTCGCGGTCGAACGCTACACGACGCTGACCGTATCGCTCGCACCGCGTCGTCCGACGCTCGTGCTGTGGCCCGAAACGGTCATCACGACCGAACTGAACGCGCCGCGGCCGGACACGCACGACATCGCGATGCGCATCGCAAAGATCTCGCGCGATCTCGACGCGACGGTGTACGCCGGATCGCTGGCACGAATTCGGCCGAGCGGTACCGCCAACGCGATCTTCGTCTACGACCCGCACGGCGAACGCGGATCGGCCGCAACCGGCGCGAGCGGCGTGTATGCGAAGGAGCAGCTCGTTCCGTTCGCCGAGTACGTCCCTGGGCCGGCCTGGCTGCGCACGCTGCCGTACGCGGATCAGATCGGCATCTACGTGCCGGGAACGAACCGCGTCCGAACGTTCGACGGTGCGACGCCGCTGATCTGTTGGGAGTCGCTTTTCGGTGACATCGCGCACGCGCGCTTGGCCGAGAATCCGTCGCTGCTCCTGATCGCCACCGACGACGCTTGGTTCGGCACGACGGAGTTTCCGTACGAACATGCGATGGCGGCGACCGTGCGCGCCGTCGAAACCGGACGCTGGGTGCTCCGCGCCGGTGCGACCGGGATCAGCGGAATCGTCGCGCCCGACGGCACGTGGACGCAGCGCACGCAGCTCGGCGGCCCGGCCGTCGTCGTCGGCGACGTCGGCGCACCGGCGCCCGGTCCCTATGCCGTGCTCGGACCGACGCCGATCGGCATGGCGCTCGCACTCGTCGCCTTGATGCCGTTTTTGCGGAGGGGGCCGCGTCGCACATGACGCTCACCTGGCGCACTCCTGCGGTACTGGCGGTCTTCGCATTCCTCGCCTGGGTCGGTTTCGAGATCGGGCGCGCGGGGAGCGACGTCGTCGTGCAGCGCGTGCAGCAGCCGTCGAGGCTGCTGCACGGAAAAGTCAACGGGAGACGGCTCGACGGGCGGGCGTGGTCGCTCGACTACGACACCGTCTCGATGAGCGCCGACGACACGCAGGCTACCATCGGCAAGGTGCGCCAAGGGCGTCTTCACCGCAAAGGCAAGTCCGACGTGCTGATGCAGGGCGACGACGTCACGGTCAACCGCGTGACCAGCGACCTCTTCGTGCGCGGCCCCGTCTCGTTCCAGGAAGACCTCGGCCACGGCCGGACGCGAACGTTCACCACGAAGGGCGCCAAGTACGTCGGCGCGACGCGCATCCTCCAGCTCGACCACGAGGCGACGATCACCGACGCCGGCGCGACGATCGTCGTCGAGAACTTGACCATCGATTTTCGCACCGGCGACGCGAAGCTCGGACGGATCGAGGGAAGGCGGCCGGGAAGCCTCAAGTGATGGATCGCCGCCGCCTCGTCGTCCTCTGCGCGCTCGTCCCGGTGCTGGCGACCGCTGCCGCCCCGGCGCTGGCCGAACCGGAGCCGGCGATCTCCGCGCTCTCGCAACGGGGTTTCGTCACCGATCGGGCCGCCGCGGAGCGCGCGATCGCGTTTCGGCCGTTCGTCCCCGAACGCGCGCCGCTCGGCGTCGCACTGCTGCCGCCGTTCCACGGCGGCCAGCTCTCGAAATACGAGGGGATCGGATACGAATACGCGCGGCGCGGCCGCGACTGGATCCTCCAGCAGTGGCCGCGCAACGGCGGCAGCCTGAGCGCGTTCGCCGGCCTGCCGGCGTACGGTGCCTGCACCGACGTGCACGCCGTCGGCGGACGGAAAAATCCGCGCGGAGTCACTTGGACGACTCCACGCGGTTTGGTGTTTTCCCTCACGCCGGACGGCACGGCTGAGCCGCGCACGATCCTCACGGAGTTTCGCCGGCTGGTCGCCCTCGGCGCATGCCGATGAGCGCCGCCGAGCGCCTAGGTGGTCTTCTCGGCGGCCTCCGCCGCGTTCTTCTTGGCCTCGGCGATCAGCTTCTTGACCTTCTGACCGCCTTTGTGGCCGATCTGCTCGTAAAAGTTCGGGCCGTACTTTTCTTTGACGACCTTGCCGCCTTTTTGGCCGATCGACTCGTAGAATTCAGCCCCGTGACGCTCGCGCGTCGCTTGACCACCCTTGCGGCCGATCTCCTCGTAAAATCCCGACCCGTAGCGGTCGCGGACCGTGTCTCCGCCTTTTTTACCGGCCTCCCGTACCGACATTTCGCCGTCGACCTTGTCCGCCTTCGGCGCTGCCTCAGGCTTCTTGGCGTCGGCCATGCGTCAGCCGGCCGTTTTAGTTGTGCGCTTGAGCTTCTGACCACCCTTAGCGCCGATTTCCTCGTAGAACGACGGGCCGTACTTGCTCTTCGTCGCCTCGCCGCCTTTGCGGCCGATCGCTTCGTAGAACTCGGAGCCGTACTTCGCTTTGACCCGATCGCCCCCGCGTTTCCCGGCCTCGCGCACGCTCATCCCGCCGCCGTTGCTAGTCACGTTTTCGTTGGTCGCCATCTTGAAATACGTCTCCCTGAGCTGTCGGCCCACCGTCTGCCCTGTACCCAGCGAAAGCTAGGTTAAACGCTGCTCTGGACGATCTTCGAGCGTCCCCGCGTCTTCGACGGACGCGGCGGGGTGCCATACACCACCGACGTCGCCGTCGCCGACGGCAGAATCGTTGCAATCGGGGACCTCTCCGATCGCGATGCGCACGAACGCGTCCCCTGCGATGGGTTCGCGCTTGCGCCGGGCTTCATCGACGTTCATTCCCATTCTGACGAGCTCTGGCTCGTCGACGGTCGCTGTGAGGGAAAAATTCGGCAAGGTGTGACCACCGAGATCGGCGGAAACTGCGGAACGTCGGTCGCACCACTCGCCGGGCTCGCGCTCGAGAAGAAGCGGCGCAATGCGCGCGACTACCGGCTCGACGTGCAGTGGACGACGTTCGACGCGTTCTTCACGCTCGTCGAGCGCGAAGGTGTGACGCTCAACGTCGCGTCGCTGGTCGGACTCGGCACGACGCGCGCGTGCGTCGCCGGCGACGAAGACCGCCCGCTGGAGCGAGAAGAGCTCGAGGCGCAGCGGCGGCTGGTGCGCGCGGCGATCGAAGAAGGCGCGCTCGGCGTCTCGAGCGGCCTGATCTACGAACCCGGGCGCTACGCGCAGCTCGACGAGCTCACCGCGTGCGCGATCGCCGCGCGCGAAGCGGGCGCGCCGCTCTACGCATCGCACGTGCGCAACGAGGCCGACGAGCTCGAAACCGCGATCGCCGAAGCGATCGCGGTCGGCGAACGGGCGGAAGTCGCCGTGCAATGCTCGCACCACAAGGCGGCGGGCAAGCGCAACTGGGGCAAAGTCCATCGCACGCTGCAAGCGATCGATCGCGCGCGCGCGCGCGGCGTCACCGTCGCGTGCGACGCATATCCGTACGTCGCGTCGTGGACCGAGCTCGCCACCGTGCTCCCGGCCTGGATTCGCAGCGGCGGTGACGCGGCGGCGCTCGAACGTTTGCGCGATCCGGCGCAAGCGCTGGCCGCCGCGCTCGCGATGCAGATCGAGCGCGATCCGCTGCTCGGCGGAGACGGCTGGGACACGATCCAAATCACCGACGCCGGCAGCGAACGCAACGCGGACGTCGCGGGCCTGCGGCTCGACGCGCTCGCCCGCCGCTGGCGCACGAGCCCCGCGCGCGCCGCGATTCGGCTCCTGATCGAGGAAGAGATGCGCGTCGAGTCCGTCTTCTTCTCGATGAGCGAAGACGACGTCGCGGCGGTGCTCAGCGCCGGATTCTGCTGCATCGGCAGCGATGCGTCGGCGCGCGCGTTCGAAGGCATCACCGCGCGCGGCGTACCGCACCCGCGCACGTACGGGACGTTTCCGCGCGTCTTCGGCCGCTACGTGCGCGGCCGCCGCGTGTTCGACGCGGCGGAGGCGGTGCGGCGCATGACGTCGCTGCCGGCCGAGCTCTTCGGTCTGCGCGACCGCGGCACGATCGCCCCGGGCATGCACGCGGACCTCGTCGTCTTCGACCCGGAGCACGTCGTCGACCGCGCGACGTACGACCAGCCGTTCGCTGCGCCGGAGGGGATCCGCGACGTCTACGTCAACGGCCGGGCGGCACTGCGCGACGGGGCGCTCACCGGCGCGCGTCCCGGACGCGTGCTGCGCAACGGCGCGACCTCGACGTGAGCCCCGGCGATCGCGAACCGGCGCGGTCGCGACGCGGGACTCTGTCGGGTCGCGCGCAAGACCACCATCCTGTGCAGCCGCAAGCTTTTCCGTGTTCGGTGGACCTGCCGCCGTCTCTGGGCGCATGACGCGCGCTGAGTTCGTCGCGGCGGCGCTGTCGGTCACCGCAACCTCGCGCCCGGCTCCGTCGTCGTCGCGCGGCGTGTGGGCGGACGTCAGCCTCGAGCGGGAAGGGACCGCGCTCCTCACGCCGTTCACCGTCGCCATCGCGCTGCACAACGCATCCGGCCACGTCGTGCGGCTGGGCTTCCCGACCGCCGACTTGTTCCGCGTGGACGTGCTGCGTGACGACGCGCCGGTGTGGTCGTCGGTGACCGGACACAAGCCGATCCCGATCACGCGGCAGCTCGACGTTCCGCCGGGGATGCTGCGGCTCGCGCAGGTGATCGTCGACTCGACGACCGACGACCGGCGCGCGCTCGCTCCGGGACGGTACACGGTGCGCGTCGCGATGCTGGGCACGAATTTCGGAACCGTCGTCGACAAGTCGATCGCGTTCGACCCGCCGTACACGATCGCGCAGGCACTCGCCGCCAAACCCGGTACCGTCGTGACGACGGCCGGCACGCCGTACATCGACGGCGGCACGCCGCGTCTGCGCGATGCGACCGGCACGATGCGCCTCTCGCGCGCGCTCTCGATCCGGCAGAGCGGAACGTACGTGGTACGCGGCTTCCTCGACGCGGTAGGCGACGAACGGGTCTTCGACGTCGGCCGCAGCGCCGCCGCCTACGAAAACGCCCCCTCCCCACCCCCGTAACACACCGTCATTGCGACAAGCTCGCAATGACGATGGGCGGCTATGCCCAGCGCAACAGGAGGCCGCATTCGACGAGGCCGCCGCCGAAGCCGTAGAGGAGGACGGTGTCGCCGCGTTTGACGCGGCCGTCGGCGACGGCGGGCGCGAGGGCGAGCGGGATCGATGCGGACGACGTGTTGCCGTGCAGCTCGTAGCTCGTGAGCGTTTTCTCGCGCGGGATTCCGGTGCGCTTGCAGATCGATTCGATCATCCGGCCGTTCGCGCTGTGCGGAACGAACCAGTCGACGTCGGCCGCGCAGAGTTCGGCCGAACGCAGCAGCTCGGCGATTCCGGCCGAGACGTTCGTCAGCGCCCATTCGTAGACGGCGCGGCCGTTCTGGCGCAGGAACGGTCCGGGATCGACGGTGCCGGCGATCTCCTTGCGCAGTCCGGTGGCGAAGAGTTCGCGGCCCGACGCGCCGTCGCTGTTGACGCGCCGCGCGAGCAGCATTCCGTCCGCGCCGCTGTCGGCGGTGACGAGTGCCGCGCCGGCGCCGTCGCCGAAGAGGATGCACGTCGAGCGGTCGCGGTAGTCGGTGATCTTCGAGAGCGTCTCGCCCGCGGCGACCAATACTTTGCGCGCGCGTCCGGTCGTCACCAGCGAATCGGCGAGATCGAGTCCGTATACGAACCCGGCGCACGCGGCGCCGAGGTCGATCGCCCCGACGTTCTGCAGTCCGAGCACGTCCTGCAGCCGGGCCGCCACGCTCGGGAACTGGTAGTCGGGCGTCACCGTGCAGGCGATGATGTAATCGACGCCGTCGAGCGAACCGCCGCGGCTCTCCAGATCGCGCACTGCCGCCAGGCAGAGGTCGCTCGTGAACTCGTCCTCGCGCGCGATGCGCCGCTCGCGCATCCCGGTCCGGGAGACGATCCACTCATCGGTCGTCTCCACGAGCTTCGCGAGGTCGTCGTTCGTCAGCCGCTTCTGGGGCGCATACGTCCCGAGCGCGGCGATCGCCAGTCGCGAACGAACCGACCGCACGCCTGCGGGATCGAGCATAGTCTGCTGCACCTACGGGCCTTCGGCGCCGACCGTACGGACCTCTGTCGGGCCGGCGCCCCGACGGCCGGTTAGAGAGCGGCGGGTGGCTCCGGGGCCGCCGACAGGGGAACGCCCGGGACGGCGCCCGGCCCGGCGACCAGGGCCGCCGCGTCTTCGGCGGCGGCGCGCGCGCGCAGCCAGCGGTACAGTCCGACGATCGCGAGCGTGTGGTAGCCGGCGAACGCGTACAGCAGCCCGACCGTGACGATGAGGACGACGCCGAGCAGCACGAAGAGCGGGATGACGAGCCCCAGGTTCGGCGCGTGGCCGCTCCCGCTCGCCGCAGCGCCGATCCCGAATTCGAGCGGCAGAATTCCGACGTACATAACCATCGTGATGAGGTACTGAATCGCGAGCAGGATCAGGATTGCGATCGCCGAGGTCCCGAGATACCGGCGGACGAGGCGCCACGATTCGCGGAACGCGTCGAAGCCGCCGTACCCGCCGCACAGGACCGCCGGAAGGACGTACATCGTCACGACCGGCAGTGCGAGCATCGCGATCCCCAGGGTCGGAATGAGCAGGATGAGCATGACGATCCCGGCGCCGACGAACCCGATCACGGCGACGAACAGCGCGCCGGTGCGCGTCCCCACTACCGCCGCGCCGTCGGCGAACGTCGCCGTGCCGCGCTCCCACGCGGCATCCGCCATCCCGTAGGTCGCGGCGGTCGCCGCAAGCGCCGCGAGCGCGAAGAGCGCGAGGCAGATCAGGTACCCCACGGCGAGCGCAGCCACGAAGCCGGGGCTCGGGGCGCCCTTTGCCGTCGTGATCGCAAGACCGCTCACCGCGGCGACGACGACGACGATCGCGACCGCGACGAAGAGGCCGATCGTCACGAAGACCATCGGCAGCGCGACGATCCAATTGCGGCGGAACAGCGTCCAGGAACCGCTCAAAATGGTTTCGAGCGACATCGGCTTGAGCGGAGCGGTCGTCGTCATGCGGACTCCTTTCGGGCGAGATCGCGCAGCAGCCCTTCGTGAACGCGCGCGCTGCGCTCGCGCAGCAGCGAGAGGTCCACGTCGTTCTCGATCACGTAGTCGGCGCGCGCGCGCGCGAACGCCGGCGCGATCTGCGCCGCCATGCGGCGTTCCACTGCTTCGCGCTCGACCGCGTCGCGCGCGATGACGCGCGCAATGCGCACGTCGTCCGGCGCGATGACGACGACGATCTTCTCGCACGAGCGCCAAAAATCGCCCTCGAACAGCAGCGGCACGACGTGTACGACGAGACCTTCGGGCGCCTCGGCCTCGCGCCGCGCAC
>JAQBPM010000065.1 GCA_028287525.1 Vulcanimicrobiota bacterium
ATCCCTCCGTCCTGATCGTCGCCGCCTATCCGTCCGCCGACGGGTCGGCCGTGATCGTGCGCGTGCGCGAGTGCGACGGCGAAGCGCGGGCCGTCGCGCTGCGCTGCGGCGGCCGCATGCGCGAAGCAGCGTGCGTCGACGCCGTCGAACGCTCGATCGCCGGCGACGTGCGCATCGCCGAAGAGGAACTCCTCTTCGACCTTGGCCCGTTCGCGCTGCGGTCGTTTCTGGTACGCTTCTAAGACATGCGCTCCATCGACACGGTGCTTTTCGATCTCGACGATACGCTGCACGACGACACCACGGCGTATCGCTCGGCCGCGCGTTCGGTCTCCGAGGCGATCGCGCGCGAACGCAATATCGATGCGCAGACGCTCACCGACGCGTACGATGCGTCAGCGCAGAAGTACTGGGCCGCACTGACCACGGCGCACTTGAGCGTCGCGATCTCCATTGAGCGCGAGCGGATGTGGTACGAAGGGCTGCTGCAGGTCGGGATCGACGACCGGGTCCTCGCCCACCGCGCCGCCGACGAGTACGTGGCGGCGCGCGCGGGTGCGCTCGAACTGTTTCCCGGAACGGTCGAGCTGCTCGAGCGGCTCCGCGCGCGCGGCTGCAAGCTCGGCCTGGTGACGAACGGCTTCGCCGAGACCCACCACGACAAGATCGACCGGCTCGGGCTGCGCGAACGCATGGACGCGTTCTTTCTCGCCGACGAGGTCGGGATGGTGAAGCCCGACCCGGAGCTCTTCCTGCACGCCTGCCGTGCCATGGGGTCGACGCCCGAACGCACCGCGATGGTCGGCGACCGCTACGACCGCGACGTCCGTGGCGCGCACGACGTCGGGATGTTCACCGTGCTCATCGACATCCACGGCAAGCCGATCCCGGCCGACGGCCCCCGCCCCGACTCCATCGTCGCAACGATCGCCGACGTGCTCGCCGTCCTGCCGCTCTAGGAGCGGCTGCGGGCCCGGGCCGGCGCGAGGCCGTGCACTTGCATGATGACCTGCGCTTCGGCCTCGTCGTTCAGGTGCTGGATCTCGCCCGGCATGAGGAAGCAATCGGCCAGCGACCATAGGCCTGGGACGAGCAGCGCGAGCTTGCCCAACTCGTGCGAGACCGCGACGAGGATACCGGCGGCGAGGACGCCGAGCATCAAGAGCCCGCGGCCGGTTTGCCCTAAATAGAACCGGTGAGCGCCGAGCCCACCGGCCAGAAGCGCGAGCACGACGGCGATGGTCACGCTTTTGCGTTCCGGTACGAGATCGCTCATAGTGCCCTCCCCGCAAGCGCGATTGCTGACGATCGTTCGGCTGTTTTCCTCTCCTTTAAGGCAACCCCTGGCCATTGGTGTGACCCGCGCCGGGAAGGGGTACCCGAAGCATCAACGAACGTATGTTCGATGAGCGAAGGCGCCTCGGTTTTGGAACTGTTCCGGTGCGCGCGCGGGTCTCTGCGAAAGCATGTCTGACGGGACCACACACGCCCTCGATAGGATCGTTATCAAGGGCGCGCGCGAACACAACCTCAAAAACGTCGATCTGACGCTGCCGCGCAACAAGCTGATCGTGGTCACCGGCTTGTCGGGGTCAGGCAAGTCCTCGCTCGCTTTCGACACGATCTACGCCGAAGGCCAGCGCCGCTACGTCGAGTCGCTCTCGTCCTATGCCCGGCAGTTCCTGGGGCAGATGGAAAAGCCCGACGTCGACTACATCGAGGGCCTTTCGCCGGCGATCTCGATCGATCAGAAGTCGACCTCACGCAACCCGCGTTCGACGGTCGGCACGGTCACCGAGATCTACGACTACTTGCGCCTGCTCTACGCGCGCGTCGGGAAGCCGCATTGCTATCAGTGCGGTCGCGCGATCAGCTCGCAGACCGCCGAGCAGATCGTCGATCAGATCCTCGCGTTCCCGGAAGGGACGCGCATCCAGCTCTTGGCGCCGGTCATCCGCGGCCGCAAGGGCGAGTACACGAAGCTGTTCGAGGAGATCGGCAAAGAGGGCTTCGCGCGCGTGCGCGTCGACGGCGAGATCCGCGAGCTCAAAGACAAGATCGAGCTCGACAAGAAGCGCAAGCACACCGTCGAGGTCGTGGTCGACCGGCTGGTCGTGAAGCCCGACGTGCGCACCCGCTTGACCGACTCGATCGAGACGACGCTCAAGCTCTCGACCGGCATCGTTACCGTCCTCTATCAGGCGAAGGCGAACGAAGGGACGGAGAAACCGTCGGAGCAGTGGGTCGAGGCGACCTTCAGCGAGTCGTTCGCGTGCGCGTATTGCGGGATCTCGTTCCAAGAGCTCGAGCCGCGGCTGTTCTCGTTCAACTCGCCGTACGGCGCGTGTCCGGCGTGCAGCGGCCTGGGCGTCAAGATCGAGATCGATCCGTGGAAGGTCATCCCGGACCGCACGAAGTCGATCGCCGACGGCGCGATCGTTCCATGGTCGAAAAACATGGGCGGCGGCCGGTATCCGTCGACGAACCCGTACTATCTCCAGCAGGTGGAGCGTTTGCTGCGCTCGCGCCGCTGCAAGGCGACGACGCCGATCGAGGCGCTGCCCGAAGACGTCGTCGACATGATCCTGTACGGCGGCGACAAGAAGCAGAAGTTCACCTACGAGTCGCGCTCCGGTCATCAGTGGGAGTACGAGTCGCAGTTCGAAGGCGTCGTCAACAACCTTCAGCGCCGCTACAACGAGACGTCGTCCGACTACGTCAAAGAAGAGATCGAGAAATACATGTCGGCGTCGACGTGTAAGGTGTGCAAAGGCGCGCGGCTCAAACCGGAGGCGCTCGGCGTCACCGTCGCCGACCGGAACATCCACGAGACGACGTCGATGTCGGTCGAGGCGGCGGAGCGCTTCTTCGCCGAATTCCATCCGACCGAGCGCGACGCGAAGATCTCGGCGCAGATCCTCAAGGAGATCCGCGCCCGGCTCGGCTTCCTCAAGAACGTCGGCCTGGGCTACCTGAACCTCTCGCGCTCCGCGACGACGCTCTCGGGCGGCGAGTCCCAGCGCATTCGCCTCGCGACGCAGATCGGCTCGTCGCTGGTCGGGGTGCTGTACATTCTGGACGAACCGTCGATCGGGCTCCACCAGCGCGACAACGATCGTCTGCTGGCGACGCTCGAGACGCTGCGCGACATCGGCAACACGCTCATCGTGATCGAACACGACGAAGACACGATGCGCGCAGCCGACGTGATCGTCGACGTCGGTCCCGGCGCGGGCGCCGAAGGCGGCCGGATTCTTTCCGTCGGTTCGATCGAGCAGATCGAGCAGAACCCGGAGTCGCTGACCGGAGCATACCTCTCGGGTCGGCAGTTCATCGCGATTCCGAAGCATCGCAAGACCGGACGCAGCACGCTGAGTGTGCTCGGCGCGACCGCGAACAACCTGAACAAGGTCGACGTCGACATTCCGCTCGGGACGTTCACCGCCGTCACGGGCGTAAGCGGATCCGGGAAGTCGACGCTCGTCAACCAAGTCGTGGTCAAGGCGCTCAACCAGTACCTGCACCATCAGCCGGCCGGCGGAACGTACGGCCGGGTGAAGGGCGCCGAGGCGCTCGACAAGATGGTCGTGATCGACCAGTCGCCGATCGGGCGGACGCCGCGCTCCAACCCCGCGACCTACACCGGTGCGTTCGATCAGATCCGCGAGCTGTACTCGCTCACGCCCGAAGCGAAGATGCGCGGCTACACGCCGGGCCGCTTCTCGTTCAACGTGAAGGGCGGACGCTGCGAGGGCTGTCAGGGCGACGGCATCGTGAAGATCGAGATGCACTTCCTGCCGGACGTCTACGTGCCGTGCGAGGTCTGTCACGGCAAGCGGTACAACGCGCAGACGCTCGAGGTGAAGTACAAGGGCAAGTCGATCGCCGACGTGCTCGCGATGCGGGTCGACGAGGCGGCCGAGCTGTTCTCGACGATCCCGCGCATCGCCAACAAGCTCAAGACGATCTGCGAGGTCGGCCTCGGGTACATCCAAATGGGCCAGCCGGCGACGCAGCTCTCCGGCGGCGAAGCGCAGCGCATCAAGCTCGCGACCGAACTCTCCCGCCGCGCGACCGGCCGCACGTTCTACGTGCTCGACGAACCGACGACGGGCTTGCACTTCGCCGACATCCACAAACTGCTCGAAGTGCTCCAGCGTTTGGTGCAGATGGGCAACACCGTGCTCGTCATCGAGCACAACCTCGACGTGATCAAGACCGCCGACTACGTCATCGACCTCGGCCCAGAAGGCGGCGACAAAGGCGGAACGATCGTGGCGACCGGGACGCCCGAGGAGATAGCCGCCCACAAAGGATCGCACACCGGGCGGTATCTGAAAGCGGTGCTCGGCGACGAGCGCGCCCAAGGCCGCATCCGCGTCGACAAGGGCCGCATTCGCGAGCTCGAAGAGACCAACTTCGAAACCCTCGAAGAGCTCACCAAGAACGGCCGCATCCCGGTCGAAGCCTAGCCCGCTCCGTCATCCCGACTTGTCGAGGCTGTCATCCCGAGCTTGTCGAGGGACCTCCGTCGTCGCGCTGAGCGGAGTCGAAGCGCGAGCCGCTATCGTGAAACTTGCGATGTGGGCGTTGCCGTCGACTTCGCTCCGGCAACAACGAAGGGTTCCTCGACAAGCTCGGAATGACGGGGACGCTCGGAATGACGGGGACGCTCAGCTCGCGATGAGCGTCCACATCAGCGTTACCGCTTGCGCTCCGGTCGCGCCGGTGTTGTTAATTTGGAAGCTGTGGATGGTGTCGATCGGGAGCCGGTGGGCGGATCCGGTGTAGGTTCCGAGCAGCGTCCCGCTGGCCGCGGTCGGATACACGCCGGCGCCGGTCGCGGGCGGCTGGAAGAACGACGTGACGGCCGCCGGGATCGTCAAACCGGAGAGCGGGATCATCGCGCCGGAGTCGAGCTTCATCGAGAACTCTTTCGCGCTCGCACCGTTGAGCGGGTTCGCGTCGATCGAAATGTAGAGACTCCACGCGTTCGGCCCTGACACGTCGGAGGTTACGGACGCGTCGATGAGGTCGTTGAGCGTCGCCGTTCCGTTGAACGAGCCGACGTCGATCACCGGCGTCGCGCCGAGCGACGTGATCGAACATGCCGGACAGGACGTGGTCGGCGTGGAGCCGCCTGCGCCGCTGCCGCCTGGTCCGGGATTCGGGAGCGCCGGCGCTGCTCCGACGAGCGGCGCTCCGTTCGAGAAGATGATGCTCAGGCGCGCATCGACGACGATCTTCACGTATTCGGCGGTCGACCACTGGGGCGTCGCACCGACCGAGAGCGTCGCACAGGAGGCGTGCACGGCGCACACCGTCGCCAGCCAATCGAACTCGCTCCCGATCTGATACGGCGCCTTCGCATCGAAGGTGACGTCGAGCGAAGCACCGGGCGCGAGGCTGCAGCCGCTCAGCACGATCGACCCGTTCGCGGGCGTCGTACCCGTCGTTACCTGCGTCACGACGACGGCGCACGAGCCCGCGATCGGCGTGCCGACGACTTGCCAGTTTTGGTTCCCCGAGTCCGTTCCGACGGCGCCCGCGCGATTGTTCACTGGGATCGTGATCGTGGCGTCCGTGATCGTCTGCGATCCGTTGTTCGTGATGCGGTAGTCGTAGGCGTTGCCGTACGTTCCGTTCGCGTCGCTGCCGACGGTCGGCTCGGTGTTCGCCGAGACGGTCGTGCCGGTCGGATATCCGCCCAGCGCCGCGAACTTGACGCTCGCGGAAACCGGCGAGATCACCAGCTTCGACTTTCCCTCGAAGGCGGTGGTGCTCGGTGTCGTCGTTCCGCCGTTCGCGCCGCGCACCGTCCATAGGATTGCCGGCGGATCGGATCCGACACCGTCGTATGTGCCGGCCGTCGTCCCGGACGGAAAGGCGACCGTCAGCGCGAGGTTCCCGCCCGGCGCTATGGCGTTCGTCTCCTGACATGGCGTCGGCGTACACGGGTTGAGGGTGACCGTGAACGTCGGGCTGGCACTCGTGACGGTCCATCCGGCCGGCGCGGTGACCGACGCCGGGACCGCGCCGGTCGGAAACGTCAAGGTGATCTGGTCGATCCAGTCCGGGTTCGGATCGGCCGACGTCGGCGTATTGGTAAACGTGAACGTGCTGCTCGTCGCGACGCCCGCGCCGATCGTCTGCGGCGTGAACGCTCCGCTCATCTTCGAGGTGTCGAGCGAGTAGACGCCGAGCTCGGTAGAATCGACGTTGGTCGGTCCGGCGACGCTGTTCTGCGTCCCGGCCGAGTTCAGCGGCGTGCCCGCGTACGTGCACTTCGTTCCGGTGACTTGGATGCAGCCGCCGTCGAAGTTCGCGTCGGCCGGAATTTGTTGGAGCGGGAAGCTGTTCGCCGGCATGGGGATCTTCAGCGTCGCGATCACGGTCGTGCCGGGTTGAATCGGATTGGTAGCGGAGACGCTGTTGTTCGTGCCGTTCGCGATGGCGAACGTGCTCGGCGTCGTGAGATTGTTCGAGGTGCCGTTCGGGACGAAGACGCTCCAACCGTTGATCGCGGTGCCGGCTTGGGTCTTGAGCGACAGCAGCGTGGGCGCGCCGATTCCGGCGAAGTTGTAGTTGCTCGGAAACGTGAAGCGCACGTCGTTGAGCGTGTTCGCGTTGCCGGCGGAGTTGTTGTTCTGGATCGTCGCCGTGACGGTATAGAAACTGCTCGCGCTCAGGGCGCCGTTCGTCCCCGAGACGTACATCATCTGGGTGAAGCTCGGCGGTGCGACGATCCCCGCGCCGGGGCTCGGGCCGGTGACCGCCCAGGCGTAGTTCGAAGGTACCGACGTGTTGTTCTTGCCTCCGACGAGCAGACCGTTCGTCACGGCGTTGTTGGCGCTGTACGCGAGGCCGTGCAACGGGAGGATCTGCGTCTGCAGCGCGCAGGGCGGTCCGCCGCAGGCGCTCGACGCGGCGGCGACCGTGATCGCGAACGAGACGGATTGACCCGGCGCGAGCGCGGCCGGCTTCGCGCCGTTGATCGTCGCCGTGGCCGAGCCGCCGGCGTAGGTGATCGTCCACAGGTTGCCGCCTGTGTCTGTGGCGGTGGTGCTGCCGTTCGTCGCGCACACCGTCGCGTTGCCGCCGGCGTCGGCGTTGATCCTGATACCGACGATGCCGTCGCCGTTGCTGCTTCCGTAGTTCGCCGACGTGTTGGTGACGGTCAGGATGTTCGAGTAGCCCGCCTGACAGCTTCCGCCCGGCGCTGCGTTGACCGACGCGGCGCCGTTCCAGGCGGCGGATGCGGAGTACCCGAGCAGCGTAAAGCTCTTCGCTGCGAGGACAGTCTTCCCGACGGGATCGTACAGCTGTGCGAGCAGCGTCGTGGCGGCGTTAAAGAGCTGCGTCGGACCGAGCGCGGTGTTCTTCGCCGCGTTCAGCGCGAACGGAACTTTTACCGACGTTCCCGTCCCGCCGCCGACGGTGACCGTCCCGGGCGCGGAGACGTGCTTTCCGTCCGCGGATTGCGTCGAGGTGAGCACGGCCCCGTTGGGATCGGTCACCGTGAGGACGTACGTGCCGCTCGCCGGCAGCCCGCTGACGCCGTAGGTCAAGCCCGTCACCGCCTGATCCAGAAAACCGTCGAACGCGTACGTGAAGTCCGGCAATCCCGTCGTGCCGTTCGTCACCCCTTGGTACGGCGTCAATGTCCAGCTGACGCTCGCGCCTTGCAGCGCGACCTGCTGGGTAGCGATCAGATGATGCTGCGTCACGTCGTACAACTGAATCGAGTAGCTGCCCGAGGCGGCGGGTGCGACGCTCGTGTCCCAGCTCGCCTCGAAACTGCCGCTCGCCGCGCCGACCCCCGCGTTCGCGACGCTCTGCGCGAAGCAGTTCGGCAGCGCGGCGAACGTCGAAGGAACGGCGAACACGCATTTGAGCGGCGAGACCGACGTCTGCACGAAGCCGATCGCGTACGAGTCGGCCGGGTTGAGCCCGTTCGCGACCACGTACATCGTCTGACCGGTGGTGAAATCGCGCGTCGGACGGCTGAGAGCGCCGTCGCTGTAAGTCAGCAACTGCGGTTCGCTCGTGACGACGAAGTAGGTCACCGCCTCGTAATCACCGTTCGGCTTGCGCAACCCGACCGCCCAGACTCCCGCGTACGGCGCGTCCGTCCCGCTGCCGTAGGGCGTCGAGAGGGTGATGTCCTGAATCGGGTTTTGACAGTTGCCGAACGCGTCGGTGCCCACCGTCGCCTTGTTGATGAAGGCGCTCCCGTCGGGCGGGAAGATGATCCAGTTCAGGTTCGCCTCGCTGGGGGTCAGGTTCGAACAGTCGAACCCGACCTGTTCGCCCCAGCCCAGCGTGAAATCGGCGATCTGCGGCTGGTTGGCGACGGCGTACGCATTATGGTCGCCCAGGAGCGTGATCGTCGCCCCGCTCGCGGAGAGGGTGTGCCGGCCACCCTTCTTGGTCCGGGCCAACGCGTCGCGGAGCGCCACGGCCGGCGGCCGTTTCGCGGTGATGCGAACCAGATCGCGGCCGCTCAGCGGCCGGCGCGCGGCGGCGGCCGTCCACGGAAGGGGCTGGGCCGCGCCCGGGAGCGGCGGCGGCGTCGCCGGGTTGATGACCCGGGGACCAGCCGGAATCTGCCGTACCGCCGAGGCGGACGGCGCTGCGTTCACTGCTGTGCACAATGCGGCGGCGATGGAGAGAAATGTAAAGAGCCCTATCGCCGTCGTTCGATTAAAAGCAAACATCCTTGTTCAGCAGCCCAGCACACGCCCGTAATCTTGGCATCGGAGCACACGATGCCGAGCTATAGCCTGCTTGACCGCCTGGCGGTGAATGCTAAGGACCTTTTACGCGAGAGGGCGTCTTTTGTAAAGTCCTCGTGACGGAAGTGTATTGTTTGCGTAAAGCGACGCTAGGCGCGACCGCGCGCCAGAGCGTTGGCCTCGTCGTACGCCATCACCGCCTCGCGGGTGAATCCGAACGTTCCCCGTTCACGCAACTCGTTCGCGATTTCGCGTAGGACGCCGAGGGTGCGGCGCATCGGCCATGAGCCGACGCTGACGCGACGCACGCCCAGCGCTTCGAGCGCGGGGACGGCCGGCGTCGCCGGGCCCGCCAGCACGTTGAGCGGCAGCGTCGTCTGCGCGGCGAGCGCGGCGATCGTCCCCGCATCCGCGATGCCGGGAACGAACACCCCGTCGGCGCCGGCCGCGGCAAACGCATGGATCCGTTCGGTCGTGGCGGCGAGGCGATCTTCGGCGGGTCCGATACCCTCGAGATAGATGTCCGTGCGCGCGTTCAAGAAGAGTTCCGGCGCCGCCGCGCGCGCCGCCCTGATGCGAGCCACTTGCGCCTCGAGCGGATAGAGTTCGCCCGCGGCCTTGGTGTCCTCGAGATTGTAGCCGGCGACGCCGGTCGCTGCGAGCCGCCGGACGAAGGCGGCGAGAGCTTCCGGTTCGTCGGCGTATCCGTTCTCCACGTCGGCGGTCAGCGGAACGCGCAGCGCACCGGCGATGCGCGCGATCGTCGCGAGGTGCAGCTCGACGTCGAGATCGCGTCCGTCGGCGAAACCGAGCGCGTTCGCCACCGCGGCGCTGGAGGTTGCAACCGCAGGGAAACCGGCCTCTTCGAAGAGGCGCGCGGTGATGACGTCCCATGCGTTCGGAAGCAGCAGCAATGCGGGGCCGTCGTGCAGCCGGCGAAATGCTGCCTGGTGCTCGGAGGTAGTCGGGCTCATGCTCGCGCCTTCGATCACGCAGACGAAGAACCCGCGCGCGCCCGTCGAACCGTGCGCGCGGTGGCCAAGTTTGCGATGGCGATGATCGTCAGCTCCGATCTGGAACGCTCGAAGGTGTTCTACCGGACGATCCTAGAGCTCAAGCTCGGGACCGATGCGGCGCCGCACTGGGTCGATTTCGATCTCGGCGACGGGCGCACGCTGGGACTCCACCCCGCGAGCGAGAGCCTCACGGTGAAGCCCGGCTCGCTGCAGCTCGCGTTCTACGTCGACGACATCGACAAGTTCGTCACCGATGCGAGGACGGCCGGCGTGACGATCCTTCAGGAACCGCACGACGAGAGTTTCGGCCGGCTGGCGGTGATCGCCGATCCGGACGGCTACGCCGTGCAGGTTGCGACGCCCAAAGGTTCGTGGTCCTGACCGCGGCGGAACGGCGCGCGCGCGAGCTGCGCGCGCGGCTGGATGAGGCGAACTACCGCTACCACGTCCTCGACGATCCGCAGATCAGCGACGCCGACTACGACGCGCTGCTGCGCGAACTGCTCGATCTGGAGGAGGCGCACGCGGAGGTGCGCACGCCGGACTCGCCGACGCAGCGCGTGGGCGGCGCGCCGGCATCCGGTTTTCCCGAATACGTCCACGTGCGCCCGATGCTCAGCCTCGCGAACGCGTTCGACGAGTCCGAATTGCTCGCGTTCGACGCGCGCGTCCGCAAGCTCGGCGGGGTGGACGGCGACGTGGCCTACACCTGCGAGCTGAAGATCGACGGGCTGGCCGTCTCGCTGCGTTACGACGAAGGCCGTCTCACCGCGGGCGGCACGCGCGGCGACGGTACGGTCGGCGAAGAGATCACCGCCAACCTGCGGACCATCAAGTCGATTCCGCTGAGCCTGCGCGACGCCGGCGGCGCCGTGCCGCGGCACATCGACGTGCGCGGCGAGGCATATCTGCGCAAGAGCGATTTTGCGCGGCTCAACGCCGCGCGCGTGAAGCAGGGACTGCGGCCGTTCGAGAACCCGCGCAACACGGCGGCGGGCGGTTTGCGTCAGAAGGATCCCAAGCTCGCGGCGCAGCGTTCGCTTTCGTTCTACGCGTATGCGGCGGGTGAGATCGACGCCGACGATCCGCCGCGCACGCAGTGGGAACTGCTGGCGTACCTGCAGCGACTCGGCGTTCGCGTGAACGAACACGCGGTTCGCGTCTCGTCGATGGGCGAGGTCATCGCGTTCGTCGAGCGGTTCGAGGAACTGCGCGAAACGCTGGACTACGAGATCGACGGCGTCGTGATCAAGGTGGACGACCTCGCGCTCCAAGCGAAGCTCGGCAGCATCGGGAAAGACCCGCGCTGGGCGGTCGCCTACAAGTTTCGCGCCCGCGAGGCGCGCACGAAGCTCCTCTCGATCGAGGTCAACGTCGGTCGGACCGGGACCCTCAACCCGTACGCGGTGCTGGAGCCGGTGCGCATCGGCGGCGTGACGGTCACGAACGCAACGCTCCACAACCTCGACTACATCCGCAGCAACGACATTCGCGCCGGCGACGTCGTGACGGTGATTCGCGCCGGCGACGTCATCCCGCGGGTCGTCGGACCGGTGCTCGAACTGCGCGACGGCGATTTGCCGCTGTACGAACTGCCGACGACCTGTCCGGTGTGCGGCGCGGACGTCGATCACCCCGAAGGGGAGGTGATGGCGCGCTGCACGAACGCGACGTGCCCGGCGCAGCTCGTCGAGCGCGTCCGCCACTTCGCATCGCGCGGTGCGATGGACATCGAGGGGATCGGCGATCAGCTCGCCGCGGCGCTGGTCGAGAGCGGCCTCGTGCACGACGTCAGCGACATCTACGCGCTCGACCTGGAGAAGCTGCTGGCGCTTCCGCGCATGGCGGAGAAGTCCGCATCGAACGTGCTCACGGCGATCGCGGCATCGAAGTCGCGCGGGCTAGCGCGCGTGCTGTTCGGTCTTGGAATCCGTATGGTCGGCGGACAGAACGCCGCGATCTTGGCCGGCGATTTCGGTTCGATCGACGCGCTGGCCGCGGCCACGGAAGACGAGCTGCTGGCGAGCGAGGGCATCGGTCCGGAGATCGCGCGCAGCGTCGTGTTGTTCTTCGCGCAAGAGCCGAACCGCGCGATGGTGCGGCGTCTACGCGACGCGGGCGTCGACATGACGGCGCCGAAGCGCGAACGTGCGCCGGTCGGACCGTTGGCGGGCAAGACGCTCGTGCTCACCGGCACGCTGCCCAACCTGACGCGCGACGAAGCCGCCGAGATGATCGTCGCCGCCGGCGGAAAAGTCAGCTCGGCCGTCTCGAAGAAGACCGCCTACGTCGTCGCCGGCGAAGAAGCCGGCACCAAGCTCGCCAAAGCCGAACAGCTCGCCATCCCGATCCTCGACGAAGCAGGACTGCGCGCGCTGCTGGAAAGCGAGTAGCGGCGAGGGTTTGTGCATCCGCCGCGCCCCCTGTCGGGGGCGGGGGCGGTGGCGGCTAAGGCTTCCGCAGGCGGATCGCGTCGAACATGTCGTCGATCGCGAAGCGGAAGCCGGGGAGCGAGTCGTGCGTGAACTCGCCGCCGGAAGCGAAGATCGTGATGCCGTCGCGATCGTGGACGGAAACGTTGAGCGCGTGCGCATCGACGACGACGATCGCGTCCGCTCCCGTCGCGAGATAGACGTCGATCTTGTGTCGAACGTGTGC
>JAQBPM010000082.1 GCA_028287525.1 Vulcanimicrobiota bacterium
CGACCCCGACACGTACGGAAAGTCGAAGTTCTCCAAAAACCGGAACCCGAACATGCGCGCGAGCCCGATCGCCATATCCGAATACCCCGAGAAATCGAAGTAGATCTGCAGCGTGTACGCGGCGATCGCAAACCACGCCACCGGCGCGGTCAACGTCGCCGCCGGCGCCGCGAACACGTGATCGACGCTCGCCCCGAGCGTGTTCGCGATCAGCACCTTCTTCGCCAACCCGACCACGAACCGCCGCGCACCCTCCGCAAAGAGCGCCGTCGTGACGACCCGTCGCGTCAGCTGCGCCGCCACGTCCTTGTACCGGATGATCGGCCCGGCGATCAACTGCGGAAAGAACACGAAATACAGCACGACGTCGAGCGGGTTGCGCCGCGGCTCCGACGTCCGCCGGTACACGTCGATCAAATACGAGATCGCATGAAACGTGAAGAACGAGATCCCGAGCGGCAAGTACACCTGCGAGAGCGCCACCTGCCGTCCGATGGTGTTCCCGAGGAGAAAGTTCAGGTTGTCGCCGAGGAACCCGGTGTACTTGAAGTAGACCAGAATCCCGAGATCGACGGCGATCGCCGCCGCGAGCACGAGCTTGCGCTCACGCGTGCCGCCACCATCGGCGCGGCCCAATGCCAGCGCGAACCCATAGTTCACCAGCGCCGACAACAGCACGAGCGCAACGAACCGCCCCTCGCCCCACGCGTAGAACGCGAGGCTCGCGAGGACGAGCACGACGTTCTTGAGCCGCGCGCCCGGCGCGAGGAAGTACAGCGCCAGCACGACCGGCAGGAAGCCGAAGAGAAAGACCTCGCTGCTGAAAACCACTGCGGCGCCGGTTTGGTGGGAGCGCGGCGGAGCCCTCCGGAATGTCGCGCAGCGTGAGATCCGCCTGGCCCCTCGCTACCGCTTTTCCGCTTACGCTGCTCGCCGGCGTGGTGCTGGTGCTCGCGTTCGATGCGATCGGGGCGCTGATCTGCGCCCGCAATCCGCGGCTCGCCTACCGCAACTTATGGCCGCTGCAGTTCGCGCTCTACATCATCATCGGATTCGTCGCCGGGGTCTCCGTGCTCGACCCGCGGTACGTCGGCGCGATCGGCGCGCTGACCGGCCTCGTCGAAGCGACCCTCGGGTGGGCGATTACCTGGCGCATCGGCCCCGGCCGCATCGAAGGGGCGACCACCTCAGGCATCGTCGTGGCGGCGCTCTCGATGGTCGCGTGGGACTTCGGCCTGAGCCTGATCGGCTACGTGATCTTCACGCAGGTCGCGGGTCTGCTCGCGCGCCGCTGACCTACTTTACGACGACGGTGCCCTTCATATAGGGATGGAAGGCGCAGAAGTACGCGTACGTCCCAGCGGTCGCGTAGGTGTGCTCCCACTTGTCGCCTTTGTTCAGGTTACCGGAATCGTACGATTTGTCGGCCGCCGTGACCGTGTGCGGCAAATCATCGTCCTCGATGAATTGTACCGTCTGCCCGGCGAGAATCGTCACGTTAGCGGGCCCGAAGGCGAAGTTCTTCACGTGCACGACGGCGCCGGTCGTCGGCGGGCGCGGCGGGACAGCTTCCGGTGAGGACGTCGGGTCGGGTGCGGCGAGGGCGATGCCGCCTACCGCGAACGCGGCGACGAGCGAGAGAACCAGAGTGCGCATATTTCTCCTAACCGCCTGACGGGCGGAACAGCTTCCGGAAACCTACCGTGAGCACATGATGAATTCCTGAGGCCCGCTCACTGGGGAGCAAGCGTCGCAACGAACGCGCGCACGACGCCCGTCTGCGCGCCGTCGCGCCAGACGGCCCAGCGTTCGAGCTCCGCATGCGGCTCGAGCACGCGGTAGACGACGCCGCTCAGCGCGATCACGTCCACCGACGAGGGGACGATCGCGACGCCGAGCCCCGCGTCGACCAGCGCGCAGATCGTCGCGATCTCGTTCGCTTCCTGAACGATCGCCGGATCGAACCCGGCCTCGTGACACAGCCGCATCGTCTCTTCGTATAAGGCGGCGCCGCGATCGGCCGGATAGGTGATGAACCCTTCGTCGCGCAGATCGCCGAGCTTCACCGACGCCGCGCCCGCCAGCCGATGCTGCGCCGGCAGTGCGACGAGCAGCGGTTCGGTCGCGAGGCGCTGCCCGACGAGCCCGTCGTTCCAAATCGGTCCGCGCACGATGCCGACGTCGATCTCGCCGGCTTCGACCGCCTTGAGCTGCTGCTGCGTCCCGAGTTCCCGCAAGCGCAGCTTCACGTTCGGATAGCGGGCGGTGAAGGCGCGAATCAGCGGCGGGACGATGCCGAGCGCCGCCGAGTCGATGAAGCCGAGCGTCAGCGTACCGGCGATCCCGTGCGCGACCATGTGGACGGCCCCGACCGCGACGTCGGCTTGCGCGAGCACCGCACGTGCTTGCGGCAGCAGCGCTTCGCCCGCATCGGTGAGGACGACGCCGCGGCTGGTGCGCGCGAAAAGCGGCGCGCCGAGGTCGTCTTCGAGCTTGCGAATCTGCTCGCTAAGCGCCGGCTGCGAGACGTGCAGCGCCGTCGCCGCACGGCTCATATTGCCATGCTGCGCAACCGCAAGAAACGAACGAAGATCCCGTAACTCCACTACCGCTGTCACCTCAACCGCGCCATGTCATCCTGAGCTTGTCGAAGGATCCATAGGCTTGGCCTTTGCCTGCGATAGGCAGGCGGTATTTCCCCTGCACCCTCGTGTGCCGTATCATGGAGAGCGGTGCGCGGGAGGCTGCAACGTCGGTGCAGACCGAAGTGCAGGCACTTCCCCCGATAAAGAAGGTTCGACTCCGGAGATGGCTGTGCAAACGCTCGTGAATGTCACCCTGCCCGAGATGGGCGAGTCGGTCAGCGAAGGCTCGATCGTCGAGTGGCGCAAGAAGACCGGTGACTGGGTGGACGAGGGCGAGACCATCGTCGACATCACGACCGACAAGGTAGACGTCGAGGTCCCCTCCACCGCCGCCGGCATCATCACCGCCCTCCACGGCGACGAGGGCGCCACCATCTCCGTCGGCGCCGTCCTCGCCGAAATCGACACCACCGCC
>JAQBPM010000084.1 GCA_028287525.1 Vulcanimicrobiota bacterium
CGACACTCCGGGGAACGTCTTCGAAACCTGGCGTCGGATCCCACAAAACGATCCCATACCGGTGACGCACTGCGATCGCTATTTCATCTCCAGCCGCGAGGCGATCGGCCTGCTGCTATGGGCGGCAGTGCTCCCATCGGGACGGTATGTGCTCAGCGGCGTCCGGCTGCAATCGATGTCTGCCGTGGCGATGGCGCTCTATCCTCGCCGCGTGAAGCGGGTGATTCCCATGCGCCGCGGCGATCGCGACATCGAGCCTTTTTGCGCCGAGCATGAGTCCGTGACGGCGAGCGGCCGGCCTGGCATTGCCCGCGTCGTCAGCCTGCACGATAGCGACGAAGCCGACGGCATCGGTCAGCGCGCGCTGCTCGGGGCGGTCTGACTACTTCTTGCGTAGGCGGTGACGGCGCCGCGGCGGCACACGGCGCGGTACGTGCCGTTCGCCGCCAACGCGTGCACGCGCGGCAGGACACGTCGTGCGAAATCCGAGTTCGGGTAGTCTTCGGCGACAACGAGCCACTGTGCGTCCGGAGGATTCTCACCGAGCACCATGGCGCCGCCGCGCTCCGCTGAGACCGCCGTGTACCACTCGTCGTGCGTCGCCACCGTCGCGCCTGCGGGAACACAGGCGAGCGCTGCTCGCGCGTCCGCGAGCGCGTGATACGACGGCTTGAGGTAATGCTGCGGGTGCAGCGGGCTGAACGCGACGAGGACAACGGCTGAGAGGACGAACGCGATGGTCGTCCAGCGCTGCGGCCTGCGCAACGTCGCGATGCCGGCGCCGAAGGCGATGAGCAGCCACGGGATCCAGAGTGCAGCGTAGTGTTCGCCCATCCGCCAGACCAGCGCGCTGTTCGCGAGCAGGACGATGGCGAACCCGGGAACGCTCAGCCAAACGAGCGGGCTTCGCAGCGGGACGAGCGCTAAGGGAACGAACGCTTCGATCAGATAGGTGAGCCGCCCGACCGTGAGGATCGCCGCCGCGAAGGCAAGCGGCTGGACGAACGGCGCGGTCAGCAGCTCGAGCGGTCCGTGCGCGAACGGATATTCGTAGAAGTGCGAAGGCGGCCAAGGGCCGACGCGCGGCAGCACGACCAGGATGTAGATCGCCGCTGAGACGATCGCCAGCGCGGCAGTGGCGAACGCGGCCGCTGCGCGCGCGCGATCGCCTCGGGGCAGCGCTATGATGCCGAGCGCGATCCCCAGCACTGCGAGCTCGAGGCAGACATCCTCTCGCAGGCCTGCCAGCAGGACGGCGCAGGCGGCCAGCCAGCCCCAGGCGCGGCGCTCCATGGCGAGCCACCACCCCAGGGCCAGCGGCGCCAGGAGCCCGAGCTCGCGGAATTCTCCGAACCCGACGGCGACGAGCGGCGGATAGATGAGCGCGACGGCGCCGATCCGGTCGGCCAGAGCGTCCGAGGGCGTCCCCGTACGGGACGAGGTGGCCCGCGCGATCGCCGCGAGGAGGGGAGTGCACGCGACCGTCGCCAGCGCCAGCACGGCCTGGAGAACCCAGACGCTGTGGGTCGCCGCCAAGAGCGGCCACAGGACGATCAGCGTCGGGGACCAGTGGAAGCGATAGTGGGTCGTGTGCTCGACCCCGTCGTACATCGGGCCGAGCGCTCCCAGGATCACCTGGACGAACGTGCCGGTGTCGGCGCCGTAGCTCCAGTCCGCGACCCGGACGGCGGCGAGGAGGGCGAGGATCGCGAAGGAGGCGAGCGACCAGAGGAGCAGGCGGCGGGACGGCATCCGGGCCCGTGCGTTCGCGCCGCGCATCCGACCTCCGCTCTTGCACGCTCCCTCGGCCCATGGTAAAGTAGGGCGTTGTGTCCGCTCCCGCGGACGCGACGCGCATTCATGCGCCCCCCGCATTCGCCGTGCGGTGTGGACTCAAGGTCGGGAGGCTCGCGCGAAGCGAGCCCTGCCGGTCGAGGCGACGACACCGGCCGCGCCGGACAGGATAAACCCGCAGAGAGCAGTTTTCGTTTGGCCGCTAAGAAGCAGACCAAAACGCGCAAGAAGCGCGAGTTCAAGAACGTTGGATCGGGCGTCGCCCACATCCACTCGTCGTTCAACAACACCATCGTGACGATCACCGACAACACCGGCTCGACGATCGCCTGGGCATCCGCCGGCAACCTCGGCTTCAAGGGTTCGAAGAAATCGACCCCGTTCGCCGCGCAGATGGCGGCCGAAGCCGTCGCGCGCAAGGCGATGGAGCACGGGATGAAGAGCGCCGAGGTCTACGTCAAGGGCCCGGGCGCAGGCCGCGAAGCCGCCATCCGCTCGCTTCAAGCCGCCGGTCTGGAGATCACCCTCATCAAAGACGTTACGCCCATCCCGCACAACGGCTGCCGTCCGCCGAAGCGCCGGCGCGTGTAAGGGAGTTATAGAACAACAATGGCTCGTTACACCGAGGCCGTCTGCCGCTTGTGCCGTCGAGAGACCGCAGCGAGCAAGACCGGCGAAAAGATCAAACTCTTCCTTAAGGGCGACCGCTGCCTCTCGAAGAAGTGCGCCGTCGAGCGCCGCGGCACGGCGCCGGGTCAGAAGACGCAGAACACCAAGACGCGTCAGAAGATCTCCGAGTACGGCCGCCAGCTGCGCGAGAAGCAGAAGATGCGCCGCTACTACGGCGTGCTGGAAACGCAATTCCAGAACTACTTCCGCGAAGCGCAGCAGGTCCGCGGCCAAACGGGCGCGACCTTCCTGCAGCTGCTCGAGCGCCGGCTCGACAACGTCGTCTACCGCCTCAACCTCGCGTCGAGCCGGGCCCAGGCGCGCCAGCTGGTCACGCACCGTCACTTCCGTCTGAACGGCCGGATCATCAACGTTCCGTCGATCATCGTGAAGCCCGGCGACGTGCTCTCGATCGGCGACGGCTCGAAGTCGTCCGACCTCTTCACCCAGCTCGTCGAGCAGGCGAAGAACCGCCGTCACCCGGAGTGGCTCGAGTTCAGCGAAACCGACTCGACCGCGAAAGTTCTCTCGCTCCCCTCACGCGAGCAAATCGACACCCCAGTCGACGAACAGCTGATTGTGGAGTACTACAGCCGCTAAGTCATCCCGAGCTTGTCGAGGGACCCCCGTCGCTAATGGTGCCGCACCGGCACCGCTTGCCGCAAGGCACGCCGCGCGACGAAGGCGCTTCGACAAGCTCAGCGTGACACAAGACAAGCTCAGCGTGACACAAGACAAGCTCAGCGTCACAAGAGACAAGATCAAACCCAACCACCGCTAGGCGTCCGATCGTCTCAGTGACCTGAGGCGGATAACGTAAGCGGAGAAAGACCTCATCATTCACACCATGACCGTCCTCGAAGCGCCCGTCGGCGCACAAATCGAAGTTCGCGAACGTCGCGAAAACTACGCCAAGTTCGTGATCGAGCCGCTCGATCGCGGGTTCGGCATCACGCTGGGCAACGCGCTGCGGCGGATCCTGCTCTCGTCGATTCCCGGCGCGGCCGTCACGTACGTCAAGATCGACGGCGTGCTGCACGAGTTCTCGACGATCTCGGGCGTCGTCGAAGATACCGTCGACCTGCTGCTCAACCTCAAAGGTCTTCCGATCAAGCTGAACACGGAAGATCCCAAAGTGCTTTCGCTCAACGTGAGCGGCTCGAAGGAAGTGACCGCGGGCGACATCGCTCCGGACGCCGACGTCGAGATCCTCCAGCCGAGCTACCACATCGCGACGCTGTCCAAAAAGGACGCGAAGCTCTCGATGGAGATCGGCGTCGAAAAGTCACGCGGCTACGTCACCTCGGACAAGCAGCGCAACATCGAGCACATGATCGGGCTCATCCCGATGGACTCGATCTTCTCGCCGATCCGCAAGGTCAACTTCACCGTCGACGACACGCGCGTCGGCCAGTCGGTCGACTTCGACCGTCTGACGCTGGAGATCGAGACCAACGGTTCGATCACGCCCGACGACGCGCTCAGCGAAGCCGCGCAGATCATGACCGACGAGCTGCACCTCTTCATCGGTTTCTCGACCGAAGAGAAGCCGGTCGCAACGGCGCCCGCCAGCGAGTGGGACGTGCCGGTCGAGACGCTCAACCTCTCGGTCCGTTCGTTCAACTGCCTCAAGCGCGCCGGCATCTCGAAGGTCTCCGAACTGCTCGACATGACGGAAGACGAAATCATCAAGATGCGCAACTTCGGCAAAAAGTCGCTCGACGAGATCAAACAAGTTCTCGACGAGCGCGGACTCTCGCTCCGCCAGTCATAGCTCAGGGATAGGTAGATGCCGCACCAAGTCGCCCAAAAGCGTCTCTCTCGCACCGACGGCCACCGCAAGGCGCTGCTGCGCAACCTTGCGACGTCGTTCTTCAAGCACGAGAAGATCGAGACCACGTCGACCAAGGCCAAAGAGATCTCCAAGGTCATCGACCGCCTGATCACGCAGGCTCGCCGCGGCGACTTGCACTCGCGCCGCCTCGTCGCGTCCTACCTCACCGAGGAAGCCGTCGCGAAGAAGCTGTGCGAGCAGATCGCTCCGGCGCTCAAAGAGCGCACGGGCGGCTTCACCCGCATCATCAAGTCGCGCGTCCGCCCGGGCGATGCTGCGGAATTGTCGATCCTGGAGCTAGTCAAGTAGCACTGTAGCAATTCTCTCGGCGCCTGGCGTCGTCGCTACGCCCCTCACGTGCTCAAGCACGCTTCGGGGCTAGGCTCCTAGCCAGACGCCGAGATAATCGCTACAGTAGGGGCTACCCCCGTATGAGCACCACGACCACGGCGGCGGACGATCCGCTCAGTTTGACCTCGATTACGCGAACGTTTGTCGCGGATAGCATCACGCCGATCTCCGCGTACCTCGCCCTGGCCCAGCCGGGGCGTTCGTGTTTGCTGGAGTCGGTCGAAGGGACGGAGCGGATCAGCCGCTTCTCGTTCATCGGGCTGGACTACCTCGAGGCGCTTTCGATCGACCGGGATCCGCGGCTGCTCGAGCGGATCCGCGCCGCGATCGGGCGCTACTCGCTCGACCGGACGGACCTGCCGTTCCCGGGCGGCGCGGTGTGCATCTTCACCTACGACGCGGCGCGCGCGCTCGAGCCCATCCTTCGAGCGGCTCAGCACGACGGGGCGACACCGCCGGCCGACGTGCGGTTCGCGGATGCGCTCATCGTGATCCCCGGAACCTGGCTCGTCTTCGACCATTTCACGCATCGCGTGACGCTCATCGGGTTCGCTCGCGACGAGGCGGAGCGCGCGACGGTCGACGCGCGGCTCGACGCGTACGTCGCGCGGCTGCTCGATCAGCGTCCGTCGATCCCCGGCGCCGTGCGCGCCGACGGCCCGATCTCGGCGTCGATGGACGAGGCGACCTTCCTGGATCGCGTCGCGCAAGCGAAAGAGTTCATCCGCGAGGGCGAGGCGTATCAGCTCCAGGTCGGCGTGCGGTTCTCGTGCGCTCTCGCCGGCACGGCGTTCGACTTCTACCGCCAGATCCGCACGCGAAATCCGTCGCCGTACATGTTCTTCGTCGAACACGACGGACGCGCCGTGTTCGGAGCGTCGCCGGAGTTTCTCGTGCGGCTCGACGGCACGACCGCGCGTATTCGCCCGCTCGCCGGGACGCGGCCGCGCGGCAGCGACGACGAGCGCGACGGACGGATCGCGGAGGAACTGCTCGCGGATCCCAAAGAGCGCGCAGAGCACGTGATGCTCGTCGATCTCGCACGCAACGATCTGGGCGCGGTGTGCCAAACCGGAACGGTGCGCGTCGACGAGCTGATGGTGATCGAACGCTACTCGCATGTGATGCACATCGTCTCGAACGTCGTCGGCGAACTGCGTGAAGACCGCGACGCGCTCGACTTGTTCGCCGCGGCGTTTCCCGCCGGGACGGTCAGCGGGACGCCGAAGATTCGCGCGATGCAGCTGATCGACCGGCTCGAACCGGTCGCGCGCGGTTTCTACGCCGGCAGCGTCGCGCACATCGACTTCGACGGCGACATGGACTCGTGCATCATCCTGCGTTCGGTCGCATGCGCGAACGGCCGCGCGTACTGGCAAGCCTCAGCCGGCATCGTCACCGACAGCGTCCCGGCCGCCGAATACGCCGAAGTCTTCGCCAAAACAGCAATCGTCCGCGACGTGCTGGGGCTCTGAGCGCCGTGAAACTCCTATTGGTCGACAACTACGATTCGTTCACGTGGAATCTTGCGCATCTGTTCGGTTCCATCGACGGGGTCGAAGTCGACGTCATTCGGAACGACGATCCGCGGTTGGAAGACGGCGTGACGGCGCGGTATGACGGTACGATCGTCGGACCGGGGCCGGGCCGTCCGGCCGAGGCGGGACGGACGATGGCGATCGTGCGCGAAGCGGCGCGCGAGGGGCGGGCGCTCTTCGGCGTGTGTCTGGGCCTGCAGGCGATCGGCGAGGCGTTCGGCGGCCGCGTGGTCCACGCACCGCGGCAGATGCACGGGAAGACCTCCGAGATCACGCACGACGGAGGCGGCGCGTTCGCGGGCTTGCCCTCGCCCTTCCTCGCGACACGCTACCACTCGCTCTGCGTCGACCACGACGGTTTCCCGGGTTCGCTGCGCGCGAACGCAGCGAGCGAAGACGGCGTCATCCAAGGACTCGCGCATCGCGAGCTCCCGATCTCGGGCGTGCAGTTCCACCCCGAGTCCGTCCTGACGCCGCAGGGCCGCCTGATGGCCGAAAACGTCGTGCGAAGCATGCGATCCCAGTGATGGACAAACGGCGCCCCGTCATTGTGAGCTTGTCGAGCCCCGTCATTGCGAGCTTGTCGAGCCCCGTCATTGCGAGCTTGTCGAGCAACCCCCGTCGTCGTCCCGAGCGCAGTCGAGGGACGACCGCTCATCTTGGCATTCGCGATGCGGGGTCGCGCGGCTGTACGCCGCGCGACACGAGGGTTGCTCGACAAGCTCGCAATGACAAGAGTGGAGGGCGCCCCGCATGAGCGTACCGCCGTTAGACTACGTCCCCTTATTGCGGCGGGTATTAGCCGGCGAGGACCTTTCGTCCGCAGAGACGGCGGAGCTGATCGGCGCGATCATGGACGAGACGCTCTCGCCGGTGCGGGCGGCGGCGCTGCTCGCGGGGCTCGCGGCGAA
>JAQBPM010000115.1 GCA_028287525.1 Vulcanimicrobiota bacterium
GATCCGAGCGATCCGATCGTGACGGCTTTCGTCGGTGTCTTCGATCCGGTGACCTCGCAGCTGACGTACGCGTCGGCGGGCCATCCGCGCCCGCTGCTCCGCGACGAGTGCGGTACGGTGCGCGAACTGCGCGGTGACGGGCTGCCGCTCGGCGTCGCCGGACGCCTGCCGCGCTCCGCGGAAGTCGTGGAGATGCCGCCGCGCGGCCTGCTCGTGCTCTACACCGACGGCCTGACCGAGGCGACGCGCGATCTCGCCGACGGCGAGCAGCGTCTGCACGCGGCGCTCGCGAACGGCGCGGTGCTGGAGGCGCCGAACCTGGCGCGCGCCGTGCACGACGCCGTGCTCGAGGATCCGGCGCGCGACGACGTCGCGGTGTTCACCGTGCGCCGGCTCGGCACGGGCGCCGAAGAAACGGCGATCACCCGCTGGACGTTCGCCTCCGACGACGTAACGACGGCGCAGGACGTGAAACACGAGTTTTCGCGCGTCCTGACGGAACACGGTCTCTCCGACGACGCGCTCGCCGCCGCGGAATTGCTCTTCGCCGAACTGCTGGGCAACGTCGTGCGCTACGCCGGCGGGATGACCGAGGTCGCGATCGATCGCAGCGCGCCCTCGCCGGTGCTGCACGTCCTCGACCGCGGGCGCGGGTTCCGCCACATGCCGAAGCTCCCGGCCGACGTGTTGAGCGAGCGGGGCCGCGGCCTCTACATCGTCGCAGCGCTCGCCGAGGATTTCACCGTCAGCCGCCGCGCGGACGGCGGCAGCCACGCCCGTGCCGTGCTCGCACTCGAAGGAACCGATCGGCTCGTGCCGGCGCTTGCGTTCCCCGACCTCGACACGATCGACGCGAGCCTCTAGGCTCCGCAGGGGTTCAGGCGGATGCTAGGACAAGTTGGCGCGATGGATTGGCCGCGCATCCCGCTGGAAGACGATCCCTCCGACATCCTGCGCAAAGCCCAACGCGGAACGGGAATCGACGCGGCCGCGCTGGCGCACCGCACCGGGATCGACGAAGCCGCGATCAAAGCGTGGCTGCGCGGCGACGGCGTTCCGACCGAAGACCAAGCGCGCGCCGTTGCGGTCGTACTGCGGCTCGATCCCGGAAAGTTCGCCGACGCGGCGGCGCGACGCTGGTATCCGCACGCTGAGATTCCGCCGAACGTGCGGCATCATCCGCACGATCCCCACCCGTCCAACGGCTACCTGTTCTTCCTCGCGGACGGCAAGACCGCGGCGCTGATCGATCCGGCCGGGTATCCAAAGACGCTGCTGGACGCGGTGAACGACGGTCCCTACGCCCTGCGCTACATTCTCATCACGCACAAACACGCCGACCATTGCGACGCGACCGCGGACGTCGCGCGCGCCTTTCCCGAGGCGCAGATCGTGATGCACCGCGCCGACGTCGCGGCGATCGGCACGCTCGCCCATCGCGCGATCCCGGTGATCGACGGCGACGAGCTCGCGTTCGGCGACGACGCGTCGATCCGCATGCTGCACACGCCCGGCCACACCGACGGATCGTCGTGCTTTCTGTTCCGCTCGACCGTCTTCACCGGCGACACGCTCTTCGCCGGCTCGGTCGGCGGCATCTTCGCCGACGTCTCGACCTACGAGGACCTGCTCGCCAGCGTGCGCTTCAAACTTTTCGCGCTCGACGACCACACCGTCGTGATGCCGGGCCACGGCCCACCCTCGACGATCGCGGAAGAGAAAGCCCACAACCCGTTCTTCTAGACGCTACACGTAGCGCGCGATCTCGTCGAACGTCAGACGCGGATTGCGGTCGAACAGCTGCGCGTCGTCGCCGTACCCGAGGTTCACCAGCCACAGCGACTTCAGGCTTCCGTCGGGGAAGAACTCGGCGTCGACTTTTGCGCGGTCGAAACCGCCCATCGGCCCGGCGTCGAGTCCGACCGCACGCGCGGCGAGCATCAGATAGGCGCCTTGCAAGGTCGCGTTCAACGTCGCGACCTCGCGAGCCATCTGCGCGTTCTCTTCGCCGGCGAACATCGCGCGAATGTCTTTGTGCGGGAACAGGCGCGGCAGGTGCTCGTAGAACCGAAGGTCCGCGGCGATGATCGCCGTGACCGGCGCGGCAGTGGTCTTGTCGACGTTGCCGGCATGGAGCGTGGGGAGCAGCCGCGCTTTGCCGTCCGCGGACTCGACGAAGACGACCCGAAGCGGCAGGGCGTTCGCCGCGGTCGGTCCGGACTCGGCGAGCGTGACGATCTGCTCGAGCAGCTCGTGCGGGACAGGCACAGGAAGAAAGCCGTTCGCGGAGCGAGCCTCGAGGAAGAGGGTGCGCAGCGCGCGTTCGTCGACGGCGCGCGACGCCTTTTTGGCGTGGTCGCTCGACGCGGAAGGGGCGAGGGTGGACATGGGGCGGAACTCCTGAGACGGCATGGCGGTTAGGAGATTCGGAATCTCCGTTCCGCTTAACCACCGATGCGGAACGATGGTTCCGCTTATCGAGGACCAATGACCAGTCGCACACTCCGCGCGGACGCCGCCCGAAATCGACAGGCGCTTCTTGCCGCCGCCCGCGCTCGCTTTGCCCACACCGGCGAGGCGACGGGGATGGACGAGGTGGCGGCGGCCGCCGGCGTCGGCGTCGGGACGCTATACCGGCACTTCCCGACCAAGACCGATCTGCTCCACGCCCTCTACGCGGAACGACTCGCCGAATTCGCCGCAAAGGCGGAGCGTTACGTGAGCGATCCGCCGTGGGATCGCTTGGCCGCCCTCGTCAGCGCGATGATCGAGGCCCAGAGCACCGACCTCGCCCTTGCCGAGGCACCGACGTGCGAGGTCGCGGACACGCGACCGGAATTGGCGACGGTTCGGATCGCCTTCCAGCGCGGACTCGAACGGCTCATGGCAGCCGCGGTCGCGAGCGGCGATCTGCGGCCGGACATCACCCAGCGCGACATCGTCACGCTGTGCTTCAACCGCCATCTCGTCGGGAACCCCGGCGGCTGGCAGACCTACGCGAGCATCGTGCTCGCCGGCCTCCGCGCACCGACGACGCAGGAGCTATAGGCTGTCGTACTCGGCGCGCAGCTTCGCGAGTGTCATCGCGCGCGTGGCGACGCGACCGTCGGCGCGCAGCACGTCGACGTCAAGATCCGGGTCGATTGCCGTGAAGCGCGCGCGCTTCCAATCCGCGACGGTGAAAGCGGCGCGCGCCGCGCGATCGTAGTCGTACTCGGGCAAATTCCTGCGAGTCGTACCGTCGGAGCGGATCACGACGGCGAATCCCTCGATGCTGCGAATGTCCCGCTCGATGTTCTTTATACTAGCCACGTCGGCGGCCGTTCGCTGCCGCGTCGCTCGGCGCCCCTTTAACGGCCTCTCTCCGGAGAGGGACACGAGCGTGATGCGCTAACTGCGACGTTTATCGTCTCAAAGTGTCCTTATCAAGTTGGGTGTGCTTGAGAGTGGCGCTTTTTCTTTTCCCAATCGCTAGGTCTCTTCCGGAGTGTAGGCCATGACGCAATCCCCGCCGATCGTGCGAACGCCCGATCAGCAGCATATGCTTTTCCTCTTCGTGCCGCTCAAGAAGGGCACGCTCAAGCGTGCGCTGCATGCGGCGCAGCACCTCGCAGGCATCCCAGGCAAAAGTCCAGGATCGGATACGCGCGCCGCGACCGGCGTGCACTTCGCGATGTTCTACGGCCTCGAAGCAGGCACGACGCCGCCCGGCATGCCGGTGCCGACGTTCGCCACGGCGGAAGGCAAAGATCTGCTGGTCGCGCTCGCCATCTACGATGCCGACTTCGGACCGTACATCAGCGCCTTCACTAATCAGACGACGTGGCCGTGGCCGGCGCAGCCGATGAACTTCCAGCCCTCGGTCCCGCCGACGTGCCCACCGTAACGGCGAAACCTCAGGCAGCTGAGGACGTGCAAGGCCTGATCGTGCGCGGCTACCGGAAATCCGTCGCCTACAACCGCCATCGCATCTTCACGATCGCGTCGGTGCCCGGCACTCAATCGTTCTCGGCCGCGCTGCTTCCGAACGGCGTCGGGCCGCTGCGTATTTCCAACGCCATACTGCTGGCGCACGGCGGCCTACCGGCTCAATCTCGGCGTCACCTACAACGGCTTCGCGAAACTCGATCCCACGTTGTGCCGGCAAGCCGATGCTGGCACGGAGCAGATCTTCGCGCCGTTCAAGCGCGGCGCGTACGCCCCGAGCACGGCGCAGACCGTCCGCGACATCGGTGCGAGCGATCCCTCGCAGTGGTGGGGTGCGCGCGCGCCGTCGACGTCGAGGGCGCCGTCGAACGAATCGCTGCACCTCGTCGCGTCTCTCTACGCGAACACTCCGGCGCTCCGCGACGAGCTCAGCGCACAGCTCGACACGATGATTCCCGGCGCGGGCACGCCGAACGCTGCACTCACGCATGCGTTCGCGATCGACTCCGACCCGCTCGACGACCGCGACGTCAGCATCCACTTCGGCTACGGCGACGGCTTCTCGCAGCCGTTCATCGACGGTTGGAACATCCCGAACCCGGGCGACGATCGACCGCCGGTGGCCGCGTCGCGCTTCGTCATCGCGCCCGACGCGGTCGGTTACAAAGCGCATCCGTTCCTAAACACGGCACGTCTGCCGTGTTTCGCATGCTGTATCAAGACGTCGGCGCATTCGAAGCGTACCTCGCGCAGAATCCGCGGCCGGAACTCCTGGCGGCGAAGCTGTGCGGCCGCTGGCGTGACCGGACGCCGATCGTCGTCTCGCCCGATGGCGAGGACTCGAGCCTCCACGGCTTCGATTCGACGAACTTCCAGTAAAGCGGCGTCGATCCGCTGTTCGGACCCAAGGATGGATACAACCGTGGGACGCGGGTACGGCGCAATCGCTCGCCAACTTCATCCGAACCGACGGCGTGATGTACGTCTTCCTTCCGAGCATCTCAGCGATCGGGAAACTCGCCGCCGCGCGCATAGCCGGCACGCGCCGCGGGCCCGAGGCGCGCCGAACGAACGTGCCGTTGCGTTTTCCAAATGTCGAATGACATCGGGCGAACGCAACGGTATCCTCGCTTGAAATCAGTCGCAGCCTCCGAGCGGCGAGGCTTTGACGTTTTTCTTTCGAGGTACGATGCACGTTTTCGGACTGGGATGCCGCGCTTTTGCCGTGGCATTTGCGACGTTGATGCTCGCGGTGCACGAGGTGCCGGCGTCCGCGGCCGACGCGCCGACCGCCGCCGTCAACCAAACGGCGTCGATCGTGGGCACCGTGAAGGACGCGGCCGGCGTTCCGATCGTCGGCGCGCACGTCACCGCCAGCGGTCCCGCGACGGCGACGACGACCACCGGAGCCGGCGGCGCGTTCGCCTTGACGGTGCCGCCCGGGATCTACCGGATCTCGGTCGAGAGCGGCGGATTTCAGCCGGCATCGCTGAGCGACGTTGCCGTCGTCGAGGGGGGCTCGCAGCCCCTAGCGATCGCGCTGTCGCAGGCCGACCTCTCGTCCCTGCGGACGATCGGGCGCGTCACGACGGCTGGTCGCGGAAACGCCAGCACGATCAACACCGGCGCGGCGTCGTCGACGTACGTGACCGCGCAAGTGTTTACGGATCGCGCAAGCCCGCAGATGAACGATGTCCTCCAGGCGCTGCCCGACGTGACCCTGCAGCACATGGGCAGTCAGCAGGACACCTCGATCGTCGTCGGCGGCTTGCAGCCCTACGAGACCCAGGTCCTGATGGACGGCCACCCGCTGGCCCTCGGGCAGTACGGCGTCTGGCTCAGTCACCTGTATCCGACGTATCTCATCGGCGGCATGGAAACCCAATCGGGGCCCGGCAACACCACGCCCTTCGCCAACATCGCCGTCGGCGGTACGGTAAACATCCTGACGCCGGGCTTCACCACCAAGCCCACGGCGGAGCTCACCACCGGGATCGACACCTATTCGTCCCAGTACACCAACGTGCTCTTCACCGGTTCGCACGACAAGCTGCAGTACGTCGTCGCCGGCGGTACCGCCGGCAGCAACGGCCCGTATTTCAAGAAACAGGGCTGCGCCGTGATGGAAGATTTCGCGTCCAATGCCAACGCGCCCGGTTCGGCCGGGATCGTGCAGTTCTGCGGGGATATGAGCGGCTCGCTCTTCACGCGCGGCGAGATGCTCAAGCTGAAGTACAACTTCACGCCGTCCACCTCGTTCGAAGCCGGTTTCGTCGGCTCTTTCGGCGGCTATTCGCCGCAGGGTACGGCGTGGGGGAACGCGCTCGGTCCGACGACGGTCGAGACCTGCATGACGGCGGACCCGAACATCTGCACGAACCCGGCCAATGCGGGTCTGATCGGTAAGACCATCACCGCGTACAGCTGGTATCCCGGCACGCAGATCACCAGCACGCAGCACATCTTCACGGGACAGTTCCGCACGTCGATCGGCGACAATACCGTACTCGTTCGGCCGTACCTCGGCTCGATTCAACCGGAGTCGTACGACGGCACCAACGAGGGCTACTACCCGTCGTTCTTCAGCCCCGCCGGGCAGAGCGTGAGCACGTTCGAGTCGAACGCATGCCCGCCCGGGACGATCTACAGCTATTCGCAGATTCAGAGTCCTGCGAACACCACCGTGACCGTCAACGGACAAGTCGAATGCTTCCAGTATCCGTACACGTTCTACGAGCAGGACAAGCTCTACGGAAGCACGTTCTCGTTCATCCACCCGTTCGGCGAGAACTTCCTCAACTTCACCTACGATTTCCATGGCCAGAGCACGTTCGGGTACGCGAACGCTCCCAGCAACGTCACCGTACCGCTCTCGGCAAACCGATACTCGACCTTCTCGCTCACCGGCGCTCTGCATCCGAGGCCCAACCTCGCCGTCGATTTTGGGCTGTACCACACGACGTGGACGGTGAGCGGCGAGCAAGCGCAGACGGACGCGAGCGGCAACCCGGTCCTCGACGGCTCGGGAAATCCGGTGATCGTAGGGCTCTTCCGCAGCGTCTCGCGTACCGATCCTCACGTCGCGCTGGTCCTTCGTGGCGGCCGTGACGACTCGTATCGTCTTTCGTGGGGGACGTCGGAGACGTTCCCGTTCGTCGGCGACGTCAGCGGCACGGCTGCGTATCAGCCCTTCGCGCAGTCCGCGCCGCTCTACACGCTGGGCATCTTCACCGAAAAGAGTCCGAATCTCCAGCCGGAGTACAGCTCCGCCTGGGATCTCGGAGCCGATCATCGTTTCCGCAACGGCTCGGTCCTCAGCGCCGACCTGCAATACACGACGGTGCACAACGTCTTCCAGCAGCTCACGCTCGCGGAGAACACGACGTTCCAGGGTCAGGCGGGCGTCCTGGGAATCTTCCTGCCGATCAACGTCGCGACGCTACGGTCCGAAGTCGCGATCCTGAAGTATGCGTACCAGCCGCAGCACGGACTTGGGTACAGTCTTTCTGCGGCGGCCGACCGTTCGATCCTCAGCGGCATCCCGTCCGGGGCGTACAACGCGAATGCCGGGTTCCCCGTCAATAACGTGCAGCTGTGCGGCAACGGTCTCTTCACCCCCGGGCTCGCGACATGCATACCGTACCTGAAAGGATACGGGCACGTCAGCTACGCATGGCGCGGCGGTACGTACGCGGGCTTGGGGGTCGAGTACGAAGGCAAGAACAATTCGTACTATCAGCCGCCGTTTGCACAGGTCGATCTCACGGTTCGCCATCCGCTCGCGCGTTCGCTCGAACTGCAGCTCTCGGTGACGAACTTGCTGAACACGAACAACTTCAGCAACCTGCCGGCGCCGGGCCTCGGTGTCCCGGTCGTCGCGGAAAATTCGAGCGGCCTGACGACCTACAACTCGGAGCTCATTCCGACGCCGCCGCGCACCGTCCGCATGCAAGTCCGCCTGCACACCGGCAAGTAGCCATTCGGCGGGAGTGGGCCGGCGTCAAGCGCCGGCCCGCTCCCCTCAGAGACCGCTCGTGCTACGCTACTGCCATGAAGCTGCTCTTCGAGATCTTGATCTCGGCGATTCTCCATCCGGTCGCCGTCGTGCTGATGTGGATCAACTTGGCTGGTCGAAGGGACCTCAGCAGCACGCAGAAGGCGATCTGGGCGATCGTCGGCCTGATCTGGGGCGTCGGCCCGATCCTGTACATCCTCGTCGGTGACGGCGTTCTCTGGTAGCGCGCGTTTACTGGGGCGGCCGTCTGAGCGCTTGTTGGCCCGAGTCGCGTGCGACGAGTTCGGCGAGCGCCGCCGCGCGCGCTTCGAGTTCGAGCGTTCGATCGCGCGCGTCGTCGAGCAGGGTGCGGATCTCGATCGCTTGCGGCGTGAAGCCGCCGATCGACGAATCCGCGGCGATGCCGGCCCGCGCTGCGGCGACGCGGGCTTTCGTGATCTCGCGTTCGGCTCGGAGCGCATCCGCGCGGCGGCGCATCTCGTCCGCCGCGGCGGAGACCGCTTCTTCGCGCTCGCGCAACGCCGCGATCTCTTCGCGCAGGGCCTCCACCTCGGCTTGACGGACGCCGCTGCGTTCCCACGCACCGACCTGCATCTCGAGCCGCTTGCGCGCGGTGAGCAGCTCGATGAGCCGCCCGCGCACTTCGTCCGCGAGCTCGAGCTGGGCTCGATAGGCCGCGTCGACCGACGCCGACGGATCGGAGAGGCGCTCGATCGACGCGCGCGCCTCTCCGGTCAGCATCCGGACGAGCCTCGTCCAGAGACTCACTTGGTCTCCGACGTGACGACTTTCGGCTCGCCGTTCGCGGCCGGCGGCGTGCTGTAGCCGCCCTCACCGCCCGCCTTCGTGCGCGCCAACAGGTTGCGCGCGAGCTGCAGCCCGGCGGCACCTTGCGAGAGCACCTTGCCCATGATGTCGGAGACGCCGTCGGCGCCGTTGAGCACGATCATCTGATCGATGTTGCTGAACGCGTGCGACGCCGCCTCGACGATCTGCGGCCATTTTTCGGCGAGCTGCTGCGAGATGACCGCTTCTTGATTTTGCGCGAGCGCGTCGGCGCGCGCCTTGATGGCGGCCGCTTCCGCCAAACCGCGCGCGTTGATCGCGTCGCCTTCGGCCGCACCCTTGGCGCGAATCGCCGAGGCTTCCGCATCGCCGATCAGCTTGGTGCGCTGCGAGTCCGCGTCGGCGGCGAGCTTGATGCGCGTCGCGTCGGCTTGGGCCTGCAGCTCGATCTGTTTCGCTCGCGCTTCAGCCGCCGCGATGTCGGCATCGCGCTGGGCGGTCGCGATCGTCGTCTTCTCGTACGCCGCAGCGTCGGCCGGACGGCGCACGCTCACCAGCAGTTCCGATTCCTTTTTGTGCGCGTCGAGCTCGACGATCTTCGTCTCCTCGATGACGACCTTCTGGCGGGCGATCGCATCGGTGAGCGGACCGGCCTGCTTCGCCTGCGCGGCGGCGGAATCGACTTCGGCTTGGTAGCCGGCCTGCTTGATCTTGCTGTCGCGCTGCGCCTGCGCCTTGAGCGCGGCGGCTTCTTGCTCGCGCTGCGTCGCTTCTTGATCGGCCTGCGCTTCCGCGATGCGCGCGTCGCGCTGGACTGCGGCCGCGTGCGGCTTCGAGAGGTTGTCGATGTAGCCGGTCGGATCGTCGATCTCTTGGATCTGCAGCGAGTCGACGATGAGTCCCAGCTTCTCCATCTCGGTACCCGACGCACCGCGGGTCGCTTCGGTCAGCTTGTCGCGTTCGCGGATCAAGTCCTCGACCGTGAGCGAACCGCAGATCGCGCGCAGATGGCCGGCGAACACCTGCTGAATCCGCGCGTCCATGCGGTCCTGCTGATCGAGAAAGCGGCGCGCGGCGTTTGCGATCGAGGCGAAATCGTCGCCGACTTTGTAGATGACGACGCCCTTGATGTGCACCGGGATGCCCTGCTGCGTCACGCAGGCGATCTGTAATTCGGACTCGCGCAAATCGAGCGAGAGGCGGCGCACGACCTGCACGCCCGGGATGACCATCGTGCCGCGGCCGGTCACGATCTTGAAGCCCAGCGACTCGCCGACTTGATCCGGCCGGCGATGGTGAAGGCCGGAGATGATGAGCGCTTCGTTCGGCTCCGCGACGCGCCACATCGCGCGGAACACGACGACGAACAATGCGAAAGAAACGAGTACGATAGCCGCGATGATACCGACCGACTCAGTCAGGACAGTCAACGAAGAACCTCCCCCGCCGGGTTGTTAGGCCTCGGCGACGACCACAGTCCGCGGGGGATGATACTCGACGACCACGACCCGCGTGCCGACCGGGATCTTCGCCCCGGCGTCGACCGGATAGGCGTGGAAGTGTTCGCTGCCGCCACGGATCGCGAGCATGATCTCGCCGACCCGACCGGGACCGACCGCCCCCGTCACCCGCCCGACTTTTCCGACCACCTCGTCCGTGATTGCCTGCCTCCCCGAAAGACGCAGGTACCTACCGTACCCGACTCCGCAAGTTACGGCGGCCCGTTCGGGAACCCCCGGGTAGACGCCTAGCCGCTGACCCGGACGCTCGCGCTTGCGCCGTCGCCGTCGACCATGATGAGCCGGGCCCCGCTCGCCGCCCGTTGCGGGACGAGCTGGAACTCGACGACCTTCACCCCGGACTCCGGCAGCGCGACGGTGGTGCGGAACGGCGCGCACTGACGATCGCTGCAGAACGACGCGATCCAGTGCGGCGGGAGGCCGCGCGCGCTCAGCGCGACGGATTTGCCCGGCGTCCCGGCCACGACGAGGCGATACTTGTACGTGCTCGACACCGAGCCGGGAAGGTCTGGGCCCGTCCACGGTGCGAGCGAGAGCGCCGTCTTTCCGCCGGCTCGCGCGCCCTCGAGCGCGATCGTCGCCTCTTGCGCCTCCTCCAAATACATCGCGTACCGGCTGTCGGTCTTGGGAAGTTTCGCCGTCCACGCCGCGGTCTGCGCGAACGCCGCGCGGGCTCGTTCGGTTGCGCCTTCCCGGGCGAACATGCGACCCTCGTACAGATAGGCCCACGCCAGTTTGCGGATCGCTTTGGCGTCGTGCGGTTTGGCGTTGGCGGCTGCGCGCGCGCGGCCGATCGCCTGCGCGAAGGCGACGGCGCCGTCGTTGTAGCGACCCGCCCGCCCGGCATTCTCGCCGAGCGAGACGTAGGCGTCGACGCTCGGTGCGACCTCCGCGAGCCTCGCGTACGCGTCCGTCGCCGCAGCGTAGTCGTGCTTGCCGCGCAGCGCATCGGCGAGTCCGGCGATCAGGTCTTCGTCGTTCGGCGCGGCGGCCAAACCCCGGCGGTATGCCGCGAGCGCATCGTCCCATTGCTCGCGCACCGCCGCCGCGTCGCCCAACAAGCGCGCGACGAGGGCACGATCCGCGTCGGTCGCCGCGAGCGGGGCAAGCGCCGTTGCCGCGGCGTCGCGCAGCGCGTTTTCCTCCGCCTGCGTGCGCAGGTAGTCGGTGTCGCCGTCGACCGCATCGGCTTTATCGATCGCTTTGAGGACGTTTTGCGCCGCGCCCCGCACTGCGGTCACGTCGCCGGTGAAGGCGAAAGCGGACGGAGCCAGGAGTGCATCGACTTGGCGCTGCGCGTCGCTAGCGAGCACGCCGTCCCGCCCGGCGCGCGCGTCGGCGACGAACGCGGCGAGTACCTTCGGCGAGATGTTCCCCACGTAGCGCGCGCGCAGCACGCCGTCCGGTCCGACAATCAGCGTGGTCGGAAACGCGCGGATGTCGAAGGCCTTCTCAAAGGCCAGATCGGCGTCGATCGCCTGCGCGTACGGAACGTTCTTCGCCGCGACGAAGGCGCGCACGATCGGCGCGCGCTCGGTGGAGTCGACGCCCAAGAACACGACGTCGCCGCGTGCGGTAAGCCGCTTCGCGGCGGCGATGAGGTCGGGCGTCTCCTCACGGCAGGGCGGGCACCAGGTCGCCCACTCGTTGATCACCAGCGTCTTGCCGCGGAAATCGGCGAGCGACACCGTCTTGCCCGCCAGCGTCGTGAGGTGGAAGTCCGGCGCGGGCGAACCGACCTGCGGTCCGGTCAACGCGAGCGAGGCGGCGATGACGATGGCGAACACGGTTCCGTCCTATACGCGAATGTCGGCGGAGGTACTAGCCACGGTGCGGTTGGCGAGCGTAGCGACGATGCGGACCTTCGGCGCGGCAGCCTTCGTTCCGATCGGGATCACTTGGAATTCGACGATCTTCACGCCGTCGGCCGGAATGACCACGGAGGTGCGGAACGGCGCGCAGACGCGGTCGGTGCAGAACGAGCCGATCCACCGTTTGGGCAATCCGGCGCTGGCGAGAACGAGCTTGCTGCCCGCCGCGCCCGTAACGACGAGGCGGTATTTCATGGTGCCGGCGATCGAACCGGGCAACTCGGGGCCGGTCCACGGCGCGAGCGAGAGCGCCGGCGGCGCCCCGGGAACGACGCCCAGCGCGACGGCTCCCTCCTGCGCCTGTTCGATGTACCACTGCGCGCGCGGATCCGTCGCGGAAATCTGCTGAGCGGCCGCGAGGGCGCGGTCGAACGCGGCGCGCGCCTTCGCCGGGCGGTGCGCGTCGGACTCGGTACGGCCGTAGTACAAGTTCGTCCGTGCGATGGCGGGAGGGTCGCCGGCCGCCAGCGTTCGCGCGTGCTCGAACGCGTCTTCCGCCGCCTTGAGATTGCCGGTCTTCGCGAGGACGCGCGCCAGCGACACGTACGCCGCCGCCGACGGCGAGAGGTCGGCGATCTGCGCATCGATCGCGGCGAGGCGCGCATCGTCGCCCATGTGCGAAACGGCGTACGCCTGTCCGCCGAGCGTCGCGGGATCCTTCGGCGCGATCTGCAGCGCCGCTTGATACGCGACGTCCGCTTCGCCCCACCTTCCGAGCGCGGCCGCTTCGTCGCCGCGCAGCCGTGCCAACAGCGCGCGTTCGGCGTCGCTCTGCGCGATCGGCGCCAGCGCCGCGATCGCCGCCGCGCGCAGCGTCTCCGCCTCCTGCTGCGTGCGCAGCAAATCGTGATCGCGCGAGGGATCCTCCATCGCCTCGTCGAGCAGATCGTTCGAACTGGCGATGGCGCGGTCGGCGAGTACCACGTTCGAGCGCACCGTCGCGGGGTCGCCGGTGAACGGATAGTGCGCGGGATCGAGCAGCGCGTCGAGCTGCGATTGGAACGCGCTCGTCAGCGGCGCGCTCGCGTTGCGCTGCGCCGCGGCGACGTACGCGCGCAACTGCTCGCGCGGCAGCAAGTTGTCGGCATGGCGCGCGCGCAAAACGCCGTTCGGATCGATCACGAACGTCGTCGGATAATTTCGGATGTCGTACGCCCGGGCGAAATCGCTCGTGGCGGTCGTCACGACCTGCGGATACGGAATGCCTTTGGCGGCGACGTACGCCCGCACGGCGGGCACGCTCTCGGTCGTGTCGACTCCCAGGTAAGCGACCCCACGCGCGGCGCCGGCCTTCGCTTCGGCGACGAAATCCGGCGTTTCGAGCCGGCAGGGCGGACACCACGAACCCCAGACGTTCATGACGAGCGTCTTGCCGCGGTAGTCGGCCAGCCGAACCCGCTTGCCGTCGAGCGTCGTGAGCGAGAAGTCGGGAGCCGCGGCACCGACAGCCGGACCCGGCAATTCCGAGGCAGCGGCCGCGAGCGCCGGACCTCCGGCGGCAAAAGCAAATGCGGCGGCCCACACAGCGAAAGGCTTCATCGTTCCTTCCGACGCCTAAAGGCGTCCGCCGGGTTGCGTCCTGGGGTATCGGGCGGGCAGCGAACCCTGGGGCGGCGGGCTCGTTAGGCCCCCCGGTCGCTTCCTTCGCGCCGCGCGCCGATCGCTTTGAGCGCCGATATGCGCAATTCCATCTCGTCCATCACCACGTCGGAGAGGCGCTGCAGAATATCGGCTTGACGCGGCGAGAACATGCGCGGCTCGCGATCGATGATGCACAACGTGCCGAGGCGGTGTCCGTCGCTCGTGCGCAGCGGTGCCGCCGCGTAGAACTGCAGGCCGAAACCGCCGGCGACGAGCGGGTTGGCCAGCGTCCGCGGATCGGCGCGCGCTTCCTCGACGACGTACGGCACATCGTCGAGGATCGCCGAAGCGCAGAGCCCGGGATCGCGCCCGATCTGACTGACGTCATCGATACCGTGGCGCGACTTGAACCAGATGCGATCCTCGTCGACGATGGTGACGAGCGCGATCGGAACGTCGAACAGCTCGCCGGCGAGCGCAGTGATGCGGTCGAACGAGCCGTCGGGCGGCGTATCGAGGATGTCGTAGCGGCGGACGGCTGCGAGCCGCCGGGTTTCTTGCTCCGGATCGATCATGGTCCTCCGTGCCTTTTAGAAGATGATGCGCGCGTGACTGCCGGCGCCGGGGCGCCGTTCGACGGTGAAATCGTGCGACAAGCACGAGATGAGAAACAATCCGCGGCCGAACTCGCTGAAGAGATCGGCCGGCAGGCGCGGACTGAATTCGAAGCCGGGGCCCTTGTCGAGCACGTGCAGCACGGAACGCCCGGCGCGCCGCTCGAGGATCACCTCGGCGACTCCGGGTGCGTGCCGCACGAGATTCCCCATGACTTCGGAGAGCACGACGTCGACGTCGCTCAACGCGTCGGGCGTGAGCTCCGCGCCGGCGAGTTCGGCATACACTTCACGGTGCACGCGGTGCGCGACGTCATCCCACATCGGGTCGAAGCGCCAGCGCCGCACCGGCGGCGCCGCGACGACCGATATTGCCAGGATCGCAACGTCGTCGTCGGACTCGCCCTGGAGCACGTCGTGATAGATCTGCTGCGCAATGTCTTCCGTCTCCAGCGGACGGAGCGCGCGCAGCGCGTGCTCGAGCCGGCGTTCACCCTCGGTGACGTCGCGCGTCGACTCGATCAGCCCGTCGGTGAACAGCACGAGGACGCTGCCCGCCTCCAAGACGACGTGGTGCACGTCGATGCGCTGGTCGAAGTCGAGGCCGAGCGGAAATCCGCGCCCGTGGGTCGGCAGCACGGTTCCGTCCTGCAGACGGATGCGTGGCGCAGGATGCCCGGCGTTCGCGAACGCGCAGTGCTGCGTCACGCGATCGATGACCGCGACGAACGCCGTGACGAAGCGTTCGGGATGCTGCGCGCGCAAGGTGCGATCCGCCGCTTCCAGCATCACGGCGGGATCCGGATGCACCTGGGCCACCCCGCGGATCACTTGGCGAACGTCGACCATCGCGATCGCGGCGCTTAGGCCCGAGCCGACGACGTCGCCGATGGACACGACGATGCGTCCATCCTGCAGCATGAAGGCGTCGTACCAATCTCCACCGACCAGCGCCTCGGCGTGGCCGGCCTGGTACATCGCGCTGAAGCGATATCCGTCAAGCAGCGGCAGGTCCGAGACGAGCGCCGCGTGCTGAAACGCCAGCGCGACGGACCGTTCGCGCTCGAAGCGCCGCGCGTTGCGTAGCGCCAGCGCGCTGCGCGACGCGATCGCATGCAGCAAGGACAGTACGCCCGGCGGGAAAGCCGGAGCCCGGGACGCGAGGCACAGATGGATCGCGCCGAGGTTCTGGTCTCCGACGGTGAGCGCCAGCGTCATGGGCGCGCCCGCGACCGTGCGGGTTCGTCGTCCCACCTGCCCGAGCAGCGCCGCTTCCCGTACCGGATCGCGATGCCGGACGGCCGCGACCCACCCCTCGCCGCGATCGTCCAGCAACGTGACGTACGCGCCTTCCGCATAGCAGGGAACGAATACGCCCAGCACCGCCTCGAGAGTCGCTCCGAGGTCCAAGGGGGCGAACACCGCGGCAGCGGCTGTATCGAGCGCGCGCAAATGAGGCGCGTCGAGCGACGTCTCCTCAACCAACATCCCACGGCTTTCCCAAAACAAGGCCTATCTATCGGAATCGCGCCGTTCTGAAGGTCCCGGCGCGATGGGAGACTTGACCACAAGCGCATGGCGGGGTGTACGGTAAGGCCGACATGCAAGAGCGCCAACTCGGAAAGAACGGTCCCACGGTCTCCGCCCTCGGGCTCGGAGCTATGGGCATGTCCGGGATGTACGGACCATCCGACCGGGCGGAGAGTATCGCCACGGTCCACGCCGCCCTCGACGCCGGCATCACGCTGCTCGACACCGGCGACTTCTACGGCATGGGCCATAACGAGCTGCTGCTCCGCGACGCGCTCGCCGGCGTACCCCGCGACCAGCTCGTCCTCAGCGTGAAGTTCGGCGCCCTGCGCGACCCCGCCGGTGGATGGGTGGGCTACGACGCGCGGCCGGCAGCCGTGAAGAACTTCCTCACCTATTCCTTGCAGCGGCTCGGCGTCGAGTACATCGACATCTACCGGCCGGCACGTCTCGATCCGCAGGTGCCGATCGAGGAGACGGTGGGAGCGATCGGTGAGATGATACGACAAGGCTACGTCCGGTACGTCGGCCTCTCGGAGATCGGCGCGGAGACGTTGCGGCGCGCGGCGGCCGTGCACCCGATCAGCGACCTGCAGATCGAGTATTCGCTGATCTCGCGCGGCATCGAGGATGCGATCTTGCCGGCCGCGCGCGAACTCGGGATCGACATCACCGCATACGGCGTCCTCTCACGCGGTCTCATCAGCGGCCACTGGCAGAAAGACGGCATCACACCGAACGACTTCCGCGCCCACGCACCGCGCTTCCAGGGCGCGAACGCCGACGCGAACCTCGCACTGGTCGAGGCGTTGCGCGCAGTCGCCGAACCGCTCGGCGCCACGGTCGCGCAAGTGGCGATCGCGTGGGTCGCCGCTCAGGGGAACGACATCGTGCCGGTCATCGGCGCGCGTCGCCGCGACCGTCTCGCCGAAGCGCTCGGCGCCCTCGACGTACGACTCAGTCCCGACGACCTCGCCGCGATCGAACGGGCAGTTCCGAAGGGCGCCGCAGCCGGCACGCGTTATGCCGCGCCGGCGATGGCCCACCTCGACAGCGAGAGATGACGCAGATGAACGATCAAATCACGCACGCAGCTTGACGCCGGCGGCCGTCATCTGCAGCGCGATGGTGAACGCCGCGACGGCAAGCACGGCGACGACGGTGAGCGCGACCGCGAGCGGCTCGTCGCCGCGAGCCGTATAGCTGTACCGGAACGCGTCGATCATGTGGAACATCGGGTTGACCAGCGAGATCTTCTGCACCAGCGGCGGCAGGAAGGCCATCGAGGTGAACACCCCGCCCACGAATACCAGCGGCGTGATGAAGAACGTCGTGAGCACGGCGATGTGATCGAACTTCTCGGCCAAGAGGCCGAACACGATCCCGAGCGACGAGAACAGGATCGCGACCAGCACGATCGTGATCAGATACAGCCACCAGTTCGTCGGCGCGGTGTGGACGAAGACGATGCCGAGCACGGTGATCAGCAGCGCGATGAACACCGCGCGGACGACCCCGGCGACGACGTACCCGAGCACGATCTCGATCGCCGAGAGCGGCGCGATCAGCAGTTCCTGAATCGAGTTCATGAACCGCCCCTGGAAGACGGACGAGGAGCTCTCGCTGTAGGTCTGGTCGATCACCTGCAGCATGATGAGTCCGGGGATGAGAAACTGCGCGTACGAGACGCCCTGTACGTTCTGGATGCGGCTGCCGAGCGCCAAACCGAAGACGAAGACGTACAGCAGGGTCTGGATGACCGGCGGCCAGATCACCTGGTTGATGATCGCGAACGTCCGCACGATTTCGCGGCGCACCAGCGTTTCGAAACCGACCGTGTTGACGATCATCGCCGGGTGAGCTCCAGGAAGATGTCCTGCAGCGAGCCGTCGCCGATCAGGTGCTGGGTGTCCTCGAGCGCGATGAGCTTCCCGTTCTGGATGATCCCGATCCGGTCGCAGAGCTCTTCGGCTTCTTCGAGATAATGGGTCGTCAAAATGATCGTCGTCCCGTTGGTGTTGAGCTCGCGCAGCAGCGACCAGAGCTCGAGCCGCAATTCCACGTCGACGCCGGCGGTCGGTTCGTCGAGGATCACCAAGCGCGGCTCGTGGATCAGCGCCCGCGCCAGCGTCAGCCGCCGCTTCATCCCGCCGGAGAGCTTCGTGTAGACTTGCTTCGCCTTCGAGGCGAGATCGAACCGCTCGAGCAGCATGTCGGCGCGTTTCGCGACCGCCGGCCCCTTGATGCCGTAGTATCCCGCCTGAAAGATCAGCACGTCGCGGATGTTGAGATACCGGTCGAAGTTGTATTCCTGCGGCGCGAGGCCGACTTGCCGGCGCGCGAGCCGCCAATCGCGTTCGACGTCGTGCCCGAACAGCGCAATCGAACCGGCGGTGACCTTCGCCAGTCCGACGATCGCGTTGATCGTGGTCGTCTTGCCTGCGCCGTTCGGTCCGAGCAGACCGAAGAAGGCGCCTTCGGCAACCTCGAACGAGATGCCGTCGACCGCCGTGAAATCTCCGTACCGCTTGACGAGTCCGTCGATCTTGAGTGCTGGGATGCTCACGGAATCAACGAACCCGGCAAGCCGAGCTTTGGATACCGATGCCGGCGCAGCGTCGTGCGGCGCATCTTTCGATCGGGGATGCCGCTCTTCTTCAGCTGCCGCGCGACTTTTGCCACGTCGAAGTCGACCAGCCGCTCCTGCACTTCCCAGCCGCCGGAGCGTTCGGTGAGGATCGCATAGTGCGCGCGCGGATCGCCGTTCTTCGGCAGCCCCGCCGATGCCACGTTCACCAGCATCCGCCCGCGCCAGACCCGCACGTACGGCAGGTGCAGGTGGCCGAACGCGAACGTGCGCTGGACCGCGTCGCCGAAGAGGCGCTCGAGCTGTGCGTCGTCCGCGTCCGGCCACACGTGTTCGTCGTCGTTCTTCGGGTTGGCATGACAGACCAGCAGGCCGTTCTCACCGTTCCCGAACGGGAGCGTCAACGGGAGTTCGGCCAGCCAAATTGCCCACTCGCGGCCGATTCGCTTGCGCACCCACTTCACCGCGCGCGCGTCTTCGGGGCTGAGCGTACTGCGGTCGGAGAGTCCGACCATGCGGTCGGTATTCCCGCGCAGAGCGAGCGCGCCGAGTTCGCGCAGACGCTCGAGCACCTGGCGCGGCTTCGGTCCGTCCATGCACAGATCACCGGCTGCAACGAGCACGTCCGCGCCGCCGCGCGACGCGAGGTCCTCGATGCACCGGTTCAACGCATGAAGATTGCCGTGGATGTCAGAGAGTATCGCGACGCGCATCGTTCGAGGTGCGCTTCACGGCGAGGACGAGCGAGAACGGGCCGAAGCCGGCCTTGCCGAATTCCCACAAGTCGATTGCTTCGACGGCGATCTTCGCCTTGCGCATGATCGCCAGCGACTCGCGAAAGCGAAGATTCGCCAAGACGCGGCGTTCGCCGAGCGGCAGCACGCCGGCGGCAAATTCTTCGCCGCGCGGGAGTTCGATGATTCGGAAACCGGTGACCGGAACGAGGTCGACGCGATCGGGAGCCGCCACGACCGTGTCGGATCCGATGACGGAGAAGACGTCGCGCAGCCGCGGGACGTCGCGCGCGACGGCCAGTTCCTCCACCGTGTAGCCGTGCTGCGTCACGATCGCCTCGAGCTGGCGCCGGCCGAGCTCGTTCGAACGGGCGCGGAGCCCGGCGCCGGGGAGCGGGACGCCGATGAACACGCGGCCGGGCGCGATGGCCACGTCGGTCGCGTCGAGCACGCCGGGCGGCTCGATCCGCGCGAGGATCGGAATGCCGAGCGCGGCGAGGCGGCGTTCGACCGCGGCCGTTTCGGCACGGCGCTCGGGCTGCGACGGCCGCGCGATGACCGCGCCCTTGGGAAGCACGATCGCGCAGTCGGCGACCAGCGACTCCGATGGCGCTTCGCTTACGGGGTCGATCTGGTGGACGGTGACGCCGCGGTCTTCCAGCGTGCGGACCAGCACGGCGTGCTGGTCGATCGCGCGATCGGCGATCGGCGAAGGCTCGCCCTTCACCGGCGCGAGGCGGTCGACCGCGGTGGACGGCAGCAGCACGAGGGCGCTCTCGAGGGCGCCGGCGTCAGAGGAGACATACGGGGCGGCGATGGGCTTCACGATCACGACATGCCGGGTTTCGCTCGCGGGCTCCGACACCCTCGGCGCGCGCTCAGGTGCGCGGCAGGACCGCGAAGCGGCCCGCCCCACCGATGACGAGCGCCAGCGCGATCGTGATCAGCGCGATGTGGTACTCCACGCCCTCGCCGGCTTGGTGCCCGCTGTAGTTGAGGAAGAAGCCGTTCTGAGCGTGCACGAGGACCGCGGCGAAGAACATGTCGACCCCGATCGCCAGGGCCGCGAGGCGGGTGAGAACGCCGAGCACGAGCAGGATCGGACCGACGAACTCGGCCGCGATCACCAGGTACGCGAC
>JAQBPM010000105.1 GCA_028287525.1 Vulcanimicrobiota bacterium
TGCGCGCGAACGCGCTTGCGACCGCGGGCGTCGCGGAGAGGCCGATGCCGACGCACAGTGCCCCGGCGATCGGCGCGACGACGCCGGGCAGGCTCGAGATCCAACAGCCGAGCGCGCCGGTCACGAACGGCAGAATGAACGCGAAGCGGGCATTGCGCCCGCGCAGCACCGGCACGATGCCAAGCGCGCCCGCGATCGTCGCGACGCCGAGTGCCGACCACACGACCGCGACGACCGGCGGCGCGAGGCCGCGCGCAGCGAACGCCGCGACCGCGAACGTCGCATAGCTGATGTACGCGATCCCGAACGCCGCATATGCAGAAACGAAGAACACGTTGCGCGGCCGCAGCACGTCGCGCCATGCGAACGGCACGTCGCCGCTCATCGCCGCTGCCTCAACCACGACGTGCGGCTTCAGCCGGGTGGCGATCAGCGCGAGCGCGAGCGCCGCCAGCGCACCGGCCAGCGTCGCGACGCGCCAGCGCGACGGATCGCCCAGCGACCACGCGCCGGCCGGCGCGGAGACGATCAGGCCGACGCCGGCGCCGCTCCACGCGACGGCGCTCGCGAACGCGCGTCGCGGAACCGGGACGCGCTCGAGCGTATCGGTGATCGCCGCCGCGATGCCGACGCCGCTCGCCAGGCCCACGACGACGCGCGCGATCCCGAGGAGCACCACGCCTCCGGCGGCCGACGCGGCGAGCGATGCAGCCACGACCACGTGCGCAAGCACGATGATGCGCGGAACGCGCGCGCGGTCGCGCAGCAAGCGCGGTGCACAGAGCGTGCCGCCCAAGTACCCGGCGAGATGCGCGGCGCCGATCGCGCCGTAGACGCCGTACGAACCGCCGAGCTCGCCGCGGATCGACGGCAGCAGCAGGCCGTAGCCCAGCCGCGCCACGCCGATGTCGATGCCGATCGCCAGCAGCGCCACGACGACGGCGAGGGTCGCGCGCGGCTGCGGCAACGGTCAGGCGACGGTGAAGAGCGTGAGCGCGTAGCGCGCCGCCGCGTCGGTATACGACGCCTTCTCCAGGAAGCCGGAACGCTTGCCGAGCGCCGCGATCTCTTCGCGGCTGAACTTGTAGGACGACTCCGTGTGGATCGTTTCGCCTTTGGCGAGATCGAGCACGAGCTGCGCCGCCGGGATGCGCACGCGCTGCCGCCGTTTGCTGATCAGGAACGAGCGAATCGCGCCGCGGTGCTCGTTCCAGCGCGCCTGGAAACGGAATGCGTCGAGCGCGAAATTCGCACCGAGCTCACGGTTCATGCGCGCCAGCAGATTCCTGTTGAACGCCGCCGTCACGCCGGTCGGATCGTCGTACGCCAGCTCGAGGATCGTCGGATCTTTCTTGAGATCGTAGCCGAGCAGAAAGCCGTCGCCGGGACGCAGCGCCGCGGCCAGCAGGTCGAGAAGCTCACGCGCACCCTCGGGTTCGAAATTGCCGATGTTCGAGCCCAGGAAGAGCGCGAGGACGCGGTCGCGCGTCACCAGCCGCTTCTCGCGCAAGAGCGGAAAGTAGTCACTCGCGTAGGCGACGACGCGCAGCCGCTCGTACGCGCCCGCCAATGCGAGCGACGACTCGGTGACGGCGTCGGCGGAGATGTCGACCGGATGAAACGTCAGCGCTCGCTGACGCTCGAGGATCGCGTCGATCAGCAGGCGCGTCTTGATCGCGCTGCCGCTGCCGAGCTCGACCAGTTCGAGCGGCCCGTCGAGCGCGCCGACGATCTCGCGGCCGTACGTCGCAAGCAAGTCGCGCTCCACTCGGGTCAGGTAGTATTCGGGAAGACGAGTGATCGCTTCGAACAGCGCCGAACCGAGATCGTCGTAGAAATACTTCGGCGAAACCCTCAGCGGGCGCGTACCCAGGCTTGCGCGGACGTCTTCGGCGAACGTGGCGACCCGCGCCGGATGCGGATCACGATGGAGCGCGAAGCGGTCCGATACCGCCCCCGGCGTCGTCGAAACCATGTGCACGGTCTAACCCCCGGTCTCGGGACGAGTTTGCAGCATGCTCCAGGAGGTACCAATGATCTCTGTGTCAGTTACTATCGACGTCGCCGGCGACCCGATGCCGGCCTACCTGGCCCGGCCCGACGGCGAGGGTCCGCGCCCCGCCGTCATCGTGCTGCAAGAGATCTTCGGCGTCAATGCTGAGGTCAAACGTATCACCGATCTCGTGGCGGGGGCCGGGTACGTCGGCCTGGCGATCAACTACTATCATCGTACGCATCCCGATCTCAACGAGCCCTATACCCCGGAAGGGCTCCAGGCCGGGTTCGCGGCGGCCGGGGCGGTGACGAAGGCCTCGCTGCGCCGGGACGTCGGGGCAGCCATCGACTGGCTCAACGCGCAGAGCTTCGTTCGGCGGGACCGCATCGCGACGTGGGGCTTCTGTTTCGGCGGGACGGTCGCGTTCGTGACCTCGAACCTGCCCGGCCTTGCGGCTGCGGTCTGCTTCTACGGCGGCAGCATCGCCTCGCCGCTGCCAAACGGCGAGCCGGCCGCGATCGAGGACGCCGCCCAGGTGCGCGTGCCGTTATTGCTGGCCTTCGGTGGGAAAGACGCGTACATCACCTCCGAGCACGTCGAACTGATTCGCAAAGCGCTGACCGCAGCCGGAAAGAGCTTCGAGATCGTGGTCTACCCCGATCA